>JBIOVV010000039.1:0-2628 GCA_044867925.1 Solirubrobacterales bacterium
CACCTCGTTGGCCTGCAGGGTGCCCATCGTCCCGGCCATCACCCCGAGCACCCCGTTGGCGGAGCAGCTCGGCGCCAGCTCGGCCGGCGGCGGGGTCGGGTAGAGGCAGCGGTAGCAGGGCCCCTCGAAGGGGACGAAGGTGGAGATCTGGCCATCGAAGCTGAGGATCGAGGCGGAGACGACCGGCTTGCGCAGGCGCACCGAGGCGTCGTTGAGCAGGTAGCGGGTGGGGAAGTTGTCGGCGCCGTCGACGATCACGTCGTAGCCCTCGATGATCCCGAGGATGTTCTCCGCGTCGAGGCGGAAGCGGTGCTCGATGACCTTGACGTCGGGGTTGAGCGCCTCGATCGTGAGCCGTGCCGACTCGGTCTTGGGGGTGCCGATCCGTTCCGTGTTGTGGATTACCTGGCGCTGCAGGTTGGAGGCGTCTACCACGTCGTCATCAACGAGGCCGATCGTGCCGATCCCGGCCGCGGCGAGGTAGAGCGCGGTCGGCGCCCCGAGCCCGCCGGCGCCGAGCAGCAGCACCTTGGCGTTGAGCATCTTCAGCTGGCCGTCGACCCCGACCTCGGGCATCAGCGTGTGGCGCGAGTAGCGGTCGCGCTGCTCGGGGGTCATCCCCTCGGTGGCGAGCACGGGGAGCCCCTGCTCCTGCCAGGCGAGGATGCCGCCGGCCATCGAGGCGACGTCGGTGTAGCCGAGCGCTTCGAGCTGCTCGGCCGCCTTGAAGGAGCGGTTGCCGCTGCGGCAGTAGAGGATCGTGCGGGCGGACTTGTTCGGCGCCGCGGTGGCGATCTCGTCCCGCAGCAGCCCGGGCGGAACGAGCTTGCCGTTCTCGAGGTGGGCCTCCTGGTACTCGTGAGGCTCGCGCGTGTCGATCAGGACGACGTCGCCGCCTTCGATCTCCTGCTGCGCCTCGAACGGCTCGATCTCCTCGACAACAGCCTTTACCTTCGTATCCGCACCGTTCGCCACAGGCAAATCTCCTAAATCCGGATCGGCTTTTACTTCAAAAAGTATAGCGAGCGACTCACGCCGCGATTCTCTTGCTCTCTCCCGGTCCCAGATAGGGGATCAGCAGGCACTCGACAAGGGCTGCTTCGATCTCCGGCAACTGCTCGATCCGGCCGGCTTCGACGTGGCGGGTCATCACTGAGAGCGCGCCGCCGAGCAGCAGCGACTCCAGGTCCGGGGGAAGCTCGGGTCGCTCGGGCCGCCCGACACGGAGGATCTCAGCGAGCCGGGCAAGGCTCGCCTGCCGGCGCCTGCGCGCCGCCGCGCCGGCCTGCAGGGACTCGATCGCGATCAGGTGCGCCAGCGGCGGGTTGGCGGCCAGCAGCTGCAGGATCGCTCCGACGCCGGCCCGAACGCGGGCGGGCCATTCCTCATCCGCGACCGCGTCTTCGACGTGATCGCACAGCCAAGCACCGGCCACGTCGTATGTCTCGATAAAGCAATCCTCCTTGCTGGCGAACTGACCATAGAAGGCCGACCGGGAGACGCGCGCCTCTTTGATGATCTGACCGATCGTCGTATTGGCGTAGCCCTGGGACGGCAGCATCCGCAGCAGGGCCGCGACCATGCGCAAGCGCTGATTGCGAGCCACGAACGAGCGCGGCAGCCCGTGGCGACCGGGTGGCAACTGGCCGAGCGCGAGCCTGTCCGGCAGCTCGGCGAAGCCGGCCGGGTCAAAGTGCGGCGGCTCGTCGCTCATCCGCGGTATGCAGGGCCGCCAGCGACGGGGCGAGCAGGTACTGGAGGAGAGAGTCGTGCAGCTTGGGCAGACGTTCGGCCTCGCCGGCAAGGATGCGACCGGAGAGGTGCGAGGCGAGACCGCCGGCGAGGATGCGGGCGGTCTCCTCGGAGACCTCACCGCCATCGCCAGGCAGCGGACGCAGGGCCTCCGCCAAGCGCTCCAGCCAGCGCTCGTGCTCGAGCCGAGCCGGTCGCGCCGCCGCGAGCGACTCGACGAAGAGCAGGTGCGCCAGCGGTGGATCGGCCGCGAGGAAGGCGAGGCCGGCACCCAGGCCGGCGGAGAGCCGGTTGGCCCAGCCCCTCTCGCTGCGCGCCGCCTCCCCCACCGCGTCAGCCAGTCGTTCGACGCCGTCCTCGTAGGCCGCGTCGAAACAGAGCTCCTTGCTCTCGAAACGCTCGTAGAAGGTCGCCCGCGAGACACCGGAGAGTTCGACGATGTCGGTGACCTTGGTGTCCTCGTAGCCGTGGTAGGCGAGGGCCGCGGCGAAGCCGGCGAAGATGCGAGCGCGCTGATTGGCAACCACCTCGGCGCGCGAGAGGCCGGAACGGGGCGGGATCTTCTCCACTTGGGGCGACGGAAGATCCGGTCGCCGCCGCGACCCCCGCGAACGGCGGGTGGGGCTGCTGGTCTCTTGCTCCGCGGTCATACCGACTCAGTTCTCATTGGGAGACGAGTCGAAATACAAACATGTCAGTTCGCGTTTGTCAAGATACGCACGTGGTTTTTATGAGCCGGAGCTGCCCCTACTCCCCCACCGCCACGAAGCTCACCGTCCCCACCGCCTCTCCGACCGCAAAGGGAGCGCCGCCGCCGCCGAAGGCGCGGTTCAGATCGCCGGCGCTCTGGGAGTTCAGGCTCAGCGGCGCCCCGGC
>JBIOVV010000040.1:0-14764 GCA_044867925.1 Solirubrobacterales bacterium
TGCGAGCGGGTCGTCAGCCCGAAGCCCAACGGGGTAGCGGCGAGCTAGGAGTCGTGGGGGCGGGCCATGCGGCGGTGGTCGAGGGCCTCCTCGAGGACCGCGGGCTCGACGCCCTGCTCGAGCGCGACCTCGCGCAGCGAGCGTCCGGACTCCGCCGCCGTCTTGACGATGTCGGCGGCGCGGTCGTAGCCGATGTGCGGGTTGAGGGCCGTCGCGGTGGCGAGGGTCGCCTCCGCGTGGCGCTCGGTCATCTCCTCGTTGGCCTCGAGGCCGGCGACGCATTTCTCGTCGAGCAGGCGCGAGGCGGAGGCGAGCAGCTTGATCGAGTCGAGCAGGTTGCGGGCGATCAGCGGCACCCGCACGTTGAGCTCGAACTGGCCCTGCATGCCGCCGACCGTGATCGCGGCGTCGTTGCCGATCACCTGTCCGGCGACCTGGATCACGACCTCGGGGATCACCGGGTTGACCTTGCCGGGCATGATCGAGGAGCCCTTCTGCAGCTCCGGCAGGCGCAGCTCGGCGAGGCCGGCGCGCGGACCCGAGCCCATCAGGGCGAGGTCGTTGGCGATCTTGTTGAGCGAGACGGCGTAGACCTTGAGCGCGCCGGAGAGCTCGACCAGCGAGTCGCGGTTGCCCTGCGCCTCGAAGGGATCGAGCGGGGCGGAGATGTCGAGGCCGGTTTCGGCGGCGAGCCGCTCGCGCACCTTGGCGGCGAACTCGGGATGTGTGTTTAGGCCGGTGCCGGTGGCGGTGCCGCCGAGCGGGATCTGACCGACCCGGCGCAGCGTCGCCTCGACTCGCTGCACGCCGAGCCGCACCTGGGCGGCATAGCCGCCGAACTCCTGGCCGAGGGTGACCGGGACCGCGTCCATCAGGTGGGTGCGCCCCGCCTTGACCACGTCGGCGAACTGCTCCGCCTTCGCCTCCAGGGCTGCCTCGAGCGCGCCCATCGCCGGCAGCAGGTCGTGGGTCACCTCGCCCAGCGCCGCCAGGTGGACGGCGGAGGGGAAGACGTCGTTGGAGGACTGCCCCATGTTGACGTGGTCGTTGGGGTGCGCCCCGTCGCCGGCGAGGTTGGCGAGCACCTCGTTGGCGTTCATGTTGGAGGAGGTGCCGGAGCCGGTCTGGAAGACGTCGACCGGGAACTGGTCGTCGTGTTCGCCTGCCGCCACCGCATCTCCCGCCGAGGCGATGCGCTCTGCTACCGCCGTGTCGAGCTCGCCGAGCTCGCCGTTGACCAGCGCCGCGGCGGCCTTGAGCCGGCCGAGCCAGCGGACGACCGGAACGGGAACTCGCTCACCGGAAACGGGGAAGTTGTCGACGGCCTTGGTGGTCTCGCCACCCCAGAGCTGCTCAGTCAAAGTCCGTGCCTCCATCGAAGTCGTGGTCTCCTCAGCGTATTCAGCCGTGGGCTTCGCCCGCATCGAAGCCCTCGCGGTAGGTGCTGAGAAAGGTCGGCGGCAGCGGCCGGTTGTCAGGGCTGTAGCGAGCGGCGGCGCTGAGCCGGCGGATCAGCTCGGCGTGGATACCGCTGGTCTCAGACGCACCGCGCGCGGCGGCGCCGAGCAGGTAGCCGAGCCGCAGGTTGGCGCCGCCGCCCGGTTCGGCGCGGGCTTCGGCGTTGAGCCTCGTCGTCGCTTCGACCAACGCCGTGCCGACGACGGCCAGGTCGCCGCCCTTCTGGTTCTCGGCGAGGCACTCGCTGATCGGCGTCTCGCCACCCAGCTCAACCGCACCGGGTGCCCCGGCCAGGGCCTTCAGGTAGGTGTCCTCGCCTTCCAGGCAGGCGACCGGCGTCGCGTCGCTCGGCTCTCCGCAGCCGGCGAGCGCGGCGGCGATGACGGCGACTGCGGCGATCCGGGTGCGCATCGGCGGCCCATCCTATGGGCACCCGCGATCGCGGCTAGACCTGCTCGCCCACGTACGGCCCGGGCTTGGGGCGCGGCCTTCCTCCCGGCAGGGCGAGGCGCAGGATCGTGCGCTGGACCATGCCCAGCTGGCGCCCGAACGGACCGGCGTTGTAGGGCAGGCCGTAGCGCTCGCAGACGTCCTTGACCTGGGGCGCGACCTCGGCGTAGCGGCTGCTCGGCATGTCGGGGAAGAGGTGGTGCTCGACCTGGTAGCCGAGGTTGCCGGAGGCAACGTGGAAGAGCGGGCTGCCTTCGATGTTCGCCGAGCCGAGCAGCTGGCGCACGTACCAGGCCCCCTTCGTCTCGTTCTCCACTTCCTCCTCGCTGAAGGTGTAGGTCTGGTCGGGGAAGTGCCCGCAGAAGATGATCGCGTAAGCCCAGGCGTTGCGGATCGCGTTGGCTGTGGCATCGGCCTTGGCGGTTGCGCGGAGGCCCTTCGAGCCGCTGCGCAGCGCCCGCGCGGCGATGCCCGCCAGGCCGCCGCGCCGCCGCCCCCGCCGTCGCTTGCCTGGTTCCTCGCGCAGCGCCAGGCCGGCCCCCAGCGCGGCCGCCGCGAGACCGCTCAGCAGGGGCCAGGCGACGTAGTCCTTGAGCGCCTGGTCCTTGACCTTGCCGCCGATCGCCCGCAGCTCCTCGCGCACCTTGTACATCGGCTTCTCGCCCTTCTTGATCGCCTCGAAGTTGATGTCGTGCACGGCCACGCCCCACTCGAAGAAGGCGGCGAGGATCAGGTTGTAGAAGGGCTGCAGGAGGTAGACCGGATGCCACTTCTGCTCCGGGTCGATGCGCATGATCTCGTAGCCGAGGTCGCGGTCCTTGCCGCGGACGTTGGTGAAGGTGTGGTGCTCGTAGTTGTGCGAGTGCTTCCAGGCCTCGGCCGGCGAGACGTTGTCCCAGTCCCAGGAGGTGGAGTGGATGTGGGGATCGTTCATCCAGTCCCACTGCCCATGCATGACGTTGTGGCCGATCTCCATGTTCTCGAGGATCTTCGCCGCGGAGAGGAACGTGGTGCCGGCAATCCAGGCCGGGCGCCGGGCCGAAACCAGCAGCAGGACCCTGCCCAGGGTCGCCAGCCGGCGGTGCATCGCGATCATGCTCTCGATGTAGCGGCGGTCGCGGTCGCCGAGGTCGGCCATGACGCGGTCGCGGATCGCGTCCAGCTCGGCGCCGATCTGCTCCAGCTGCTCGGCGGAGAGCTGCGCCAGGGGGTTCTCGCTCGCCGGCCGGTCCGGCCGCGCGATCGTCTCAGTGCTCATGCGGTCTCTCTTTCCCTCAAAGTTCGATCTCAATCTCGCCCTCGGGGGCGTTGACGCAGGTGCGCACCATCTCGTTCGGCGTGTCGCTGACCTCTCCGGTGCGCAGGTCTCGCACGGCGCCCGCCCGCAGGCGGCCGACGCAGGTGTGACAGATCCCCATGCGGCAGCCGAAGGGCAGGCACGCGCCCGCCTCCTCACCGGCGACGAGAATCGGGGTGTCGCCCTCGCACTCGGTCTCGACGCCGCTGCTGAGGAAGCGCACCCGGCCTCCCTCGGCGGTCGCGCTGCTGCCACCGACGATCGGCTGGAAGCGCTCGATCGCCAGCTTCGCCGGGTCCCCCTCGGCCTCCCAGTGCGCGCGCAGGTCGTCGAGCATCTCGCCCGGCCCGGAGGCGAAGGCGTCTCGCGTGCGCCAGTCAGGGCAGATGCGATCGAGGTCCGCCGGGGCGAGCCGTCCCTGCTCGCTGCTGATCTGCAGGTGCAGGCGCAGGCCCTCGCGGCGGGAGCTGATCTCGCGCAGGCGCTCGCCGAAGATGACGTCCTCGGCCGTGCGAGCCGCGTGCACGTGGACGACGTCGAGCAGGGCGTCGTCGCGGTCGAGGCTGCTCAGCATCGACATGATCGGCGTGATCCCCGAGCCGGCTGAGATGAAGAGAGCTCGCCGCGGTGGCGGCGAGGGAAGAAGAAAGGTGCCTTCGACGCCGCCGAGGCGGACGATGTCGCCGGGACGGGCGCGGTGCACGAAGTAGGGCGAGACGACGCCGGAGGAGACCAGCTTCGGCGTGATCCCGATGCAGCCGTCGGGGCGCCCCGGGTCGGTCGTCAGCGAGTAGGCACGCCAGTGGTGGACGCCGTCGACGACGACGCCGATACGCAGGTACTGGCCCGGCAGGTGGCCGGGCCACTCGTAGCCCGGCCGGATCAACACCGACACCGCGCCGTCGGCCTCCGGCGAGATTCGCTCGATCCGGCCCCGCAGCTCGCGGGTCGACCAGAGGGGGTTGATCAAATCGAGGTAGTCGTCGGGAAGCAGGGGAGTGAAGAGGGTGCGGATGGCGTCGAGGAGACGCCGCCGCAGGGCGGGGACGTTGGGTGCGGTTCCGGTCTCAGCCATAGTTACCTGAGAAACGTTACCTCGTTTGAGGTTACATTTACAAGGTAGTAATCGTCCTGTGACCAAGGCCACGCATCGACAAAGCCGCCCCACCGACGGGCGAGCCTGACCGTCGAGCAGCTTGCCTAGGAGGTGCTTGCGCGGGGCTAATCGCCGCGGGGTGAGACGCCACCGGAGTGGATCGTCCCGACGCCACCCGGGGGCCCTTGGGGCAGTTTCTGCGGCGGCGTTTTCGGGCGCGGCTTGCGGGCCCCGGCGGGGCCGACCGGGAAGACTTCTACCCATTCGGCGAGGCGGAACATCGCCACCGGCGAGTGCTGCCAGGAGAGGTGGAGGTGGTGGCCGCAGCCGTGGCCGGCATCGCCGTTGTAGCCGACCCAGCGAAAGGGGGGCACCGGCTCGTTCTGCAGTGGCTCGGCCCATTCGGCGAGGCGGGTGATCGCGGCCCAGTTGGCGTCGCATTTGCTGCTCGGCGTCAGCGGCACGATGTCGACCGCGAGGCCGTTGTAATGATCGGAGTTGCGCACGTGGCACTGGTTGCAGCCGGCGTGTTCGCCGTTGGGCAGCGGGCCCGAGTAGCCGTCGGTGACGTAGATCGGGTAGCGGGCGGCGATCCAGCGCAGGTCGCCGACGATGCGCCGGTCGACCATGTCGCCGTCTTCGTGCGGGATCGACGCCGGCAGGGCGACGATTTCCCCAGTTGCGTAGGCCAGCCTGGTTGTCGTCGGTCCGGCACTGGCGGAGGACACCGCCAGGAGGCAGAGCGCGAGAACCGCCGCCACGGCGAGCAGGCTCTGTCCCACGCGGCGTGCGAGGTCGGTGGGGTCGTAATTCTGTCCGCTCCGCGGAGGGAAGTACGACATCGTGTCGGTAGGCCGGGCCACGGGTGCGGTTATCGACACCGGAGGGCGTCTGCTTGAGAACAGCAATGCGGCGGTAGGGTTCCGCTCGCTATGCCAACCGTCCGCGAAGCGAGCTTCGACCTCTTCCGGGAGTTGGGGATGACGACGATGTTCGGCAACCCCGGCTCGACCGAGCTGCCGATGCTCGCCGACTTCCCCTCGGACTTCCGTTACGTGCTCGGCCTGCAGGAGGCGGTCGTGGTCGGTATGGCCGACGGCTTCGCCCAGGCCTCGGGCCGCACGACGATGGCCAACTTGCACACCGCGCCCGGCGTCGGCAACGCGATGGGGGCGATCTTCAACGCCCAGGCCAACCACTCGCCCGTTCTGGTGACCGCCGGCCAGCAGGCGCGGGCGCAGATCACCCTGCAGGCCAACCTGACCAACCGCGACGCGATTCGCATGCCGCACCCGCTGGTCAAGTGGTCCTTCGAGCCGGCCCGGGCCGAGGACGTGCCGCTGGCCCTCGCCCACGGCGCCCACCTCGCCGGCCTGCCGCCCAAGGGCCCGACCTTCGTCTCGCTGCCGATGGACGACTGGTATGCCGAGGTCGACGAGGCCGACGCGCGCGAGGCGATCGCCCGCAAGGTCAGCGGCCGTGCCGCCGCCGACCCGGCAGCGGTCCGCGTCCTCGCCGACCGGCTCGACGCGGCCACCAACCCGGTGATGGTCGCCGGGCCGGACATCGACGCCTCCGGCGCCTGGGACGACGCGATCGCCCTCGCCGAGCGCCAGCGCCTGCCCGTGTGGGCGACGCCGGCGCCGGGCGGCGGCCGCATCGGCTTCCCCGAGAACCACGCCAACTACCGCGGCGTCCTGCCGCCGGCGATCGGCCCGGTCGCGCAGACGCTCGAGGGCCACGACCTGATCCTCGTCGTCGGCAGCTCGGTCTTCCCCTACTACCCCTACATCCCCGGGCCGCTGCTGCCCGAGGGCGCGACGCTGGTCGCGATCACCAGCGACCCCGACGAGGCCGCCCGGGCGCCGATGGGCGACGCCTTGGTCGCCGACGTCAAGCTCACCCTGGAGGCGCTGCTCGCCGACGTGCCGGAGTCGAGCCGCCCCGCGCCGGAGCCCAACCAGGGCCCGCAGGAAATCCCGCCCAGCGACCCGCTCAACCCTTCCACGGTCCACACCGCGCTCGGCGAGGTCTTCCCCGAGGACGGGATCGTCGTGCTCGAGTCGCCCTCCAGCACGCTCGCCCTGCGCAACCAGCTGCGCCTCTCGCGCCCCGGCAGCTACTACTTCGCCGCCGGCGGCGGTCTCGGCTTCGGCCTCGCCGCCTCGCTCGGCGTGCAGCTCGCCCAGCCCGACCGCCCGGTCGTCTGCGTGATCGGCGAGGGCTCGGTCCAGTACGCGGTCAGCGCCTTCTGGAGTGCCGTCGCCTACAAGGTGCCGGTCACCTTCCTGGTCGTGCGCAACGAGGAGTACGCGATCCTCAAGTGGTTCGCCGAGGTGGAGCAGGTCGCCGGCGCGCCCGGGCTCGACCTGCCCAAGCTCGACGTCGCCGCGGTGGCCGAGGGCTACGGCGTCAACGCCACCCGGGTCGGGGACCGCGACGAGGTGCGCGGCGCCCTGGAGAAAGCCTTCGCCTCTTCGCAGCCGGAGCTGGTCGAAGTCCCGGTGACGCCGGGAATGTCTCTCTTCTAGGCTGGGCTGACGATGGCGCTGCTGGAGAGGAAGCTGGCGCCGCCTCCCTCGGAGCCGGCGGAGGACCGGGCGCCCGATGCGATCGCCGCGGGCGTGGCCCAACCGCTGCGCGGCGAGCTGGAGCAGCTGCTCGGGGCGGACCGCGTCCTCGTCCGCGCCAGCGACATCGTCCGCTACGCCTCCGACGCCAGCCCCTACCGGCTCTTTCCCCAAGCCGTGGTGATGGCGCACGACGCCGAGGACGTCGCCAAGGTCCTCGCCTACGGCCGAGCTTCTGGCATCCCAGTCACCTTCCGAGCCGGCGGCACCAGCCTCAACGGCCAAGGCCAGAGCGACGGCATCCTCGTCGACGTGCGCCGCCACTTCGGTGGCGTCGCGATCGAGGACGGCGGCGAGCGGGCCCGGGTCAAGCCCGGCACCGTCCTCGGCCACGCCAACCGGGTGCTGGCGCCGCACGGCCGCAAGCTCGGCCCCGACCCGGCAAGCACCGACATCGCCTGCGTCGGCGGCGTGATCGCCAACAACTCGGGCGGGATGCGCTGTGGGGTGGTCAGGGACTCCTACTCGACCGTGCGCTCGATGACCCTGGTGCTCGCCTCCGGCACGACGATCGACACCGCGGAACCGGGCGCCGCCGAGCGCTTCGAGGCGGAGGAGCCCGAGCTCGCGCGGGGCCTCGCCGCGATCCGCGACGAGATCCGCGCCGACGCCGCCCTGAGCGAGCGCATCCGGCGCAAGTTCGCGATCAAGAACACGACCGGCTACCGGCTCTGCGCCTTCCTCGACGCCGACGAGCCACTGGAGATCTTCCGCCGCCTCGTCGTCGGCTCCGAGGGCACCCTCGCCTTCCTCGCCGAGGCTGTCTTCGAGACCGTGCCGCTGCCCGCGCGCACGACCACCGCCTGGATCCACTTCCCCGGCATCGACGAGGCGATCGCCCCGGTCCGCGACTTCGTCGAGAGCGGCGCGACCGCGGTCGAGCTGATGGTTGCGCCGGCGCTGATCACCGCCGCCTGGAACATGGTCGGCGCGCCCGAGGAGTGGAAAGAGCTGCCGCCGGAGTCGGCCGTGCTGCTGGTCGAGTACGGCGGCGAGGACGAGACCGACCTCGACGACCAGGTCGCCAGGGCGATGGAGATCCTCGCCGCGCACGAGACGATCCGGCCGGTCGAGTTCACCCGCGAGAACGAGGGGATCGAGCTCGCCTGGCGCGTGCGCGAGGGCCTGCACGGGCTGATCGGGCGCCTGCGCCTGCCCGGCACCGCGCTGATCGTCGAGGACGTCTGCGTGCCGCCGGAGCGGATCGCCGAGGGCGCCCGCGACCTGCAGGCGCTGCTCGGCGAGCATGGCTTCCTGCCCGGCGTCGCCGGCCACGCTTCGGCGGGGAACCTGCACTTCATGCTCACCCCGGACTTCGCCAAGCAGGAGGACCGCGAGCGCTACGAGGGCTTCATGGCGAAGCTGGTCGAGCTGATCGTCGGCAAGTACGACGGCTCGCTCAAGGCCGAGCACGGCACCGGGATCAACATGGCGCCCTATGTCGAACGCGAGTGGGGCGAGCGGGCGACCGAGCTGATGTGGCGGGTGAAGCAGCTCGCCGACCCCGAGGGCGTGCTCAACCCCGGCGTCGTCCTCAACCGCGACCCCGCCGTCCACCTGCGCAACCTGAAGACGACGCCGGAGATCGAGCAGTCGGCGACGACCTGCGTCGAGTGCGGCTTCTGCGAGCCGGTCTGCCCGAGTCGCAACCTGACCACGACGCCGCGCCAGCGGATCGTGCTGCGCCGCGAGATGGCGCGCCAGCCGGCCGGCTCACCGGTCCAGAAGGCGCTGCTCGAGGAGTACGAGTACGACGGGCTGGAGACCTGCGCCGCCGACGGCTCCTGTCAGCTCGCCTGCCCGGTCGGCATCGACACCGGCCGGCTGGTCAAGGAACTGCGCCACGAGCAGCACGGCGAGCGGGCCGAAAAAGCGGCGTTGAGCGCGGCCAAGCGCTGGAAGACGGTCGAAGCGGCTTCGCGGCTGGGACTGCGATTGGGCGGACCGTTCGCGCGACGGACCAAACGGGGGCGTGGGCTGCCTGCTGCCCAGAGCGCGACCGCCGCCGTCTACGTCCCGAGTTGCACGAATCGCATCTTCGACGGGAACCCCGTCGAGGCGCTGGTCGCGGTTTCGGCTCGCGCCGGGATGCCGGTCCGGATTCCCGACGACGTTGCGGGGAGCTGCTGCGGGTTGCCGTTTGGCTCGAAGGGCTTCGGTGCGGCGCATCGGCACAAGGCGAACGAGATGGTCGAAAAGCTCTGGTCCTGGAGCGGGGAGGGGGCGCTGCCGGTGGTGATCGACGCGGCCTCCTGTACGGAGTCGATCGGCAAGCAGGGCGAGGGGGTGCTGAGCGAGGAGAACGCCGGCCGCCTAGCTCAGCTCGAGATCCTCGACTCGGTTGTCTGGGCCCACGATCGGCTTCTGCCCAAGCTGCGGATCCCCGACCGGGTCGCTTCGGCCACCGTGCACCCGACCTGCGCGACGCGCCACATGGGCCTCGCCCCCCGCCTGCGCTCGCTCGCCGGCGCACTCGCCGACGACGTCTACGTCGCCCCCTCGGCGACCTGCTGCGGCTTCGCCGGCGACCGCGGCATCTCCCACCCCGAGCTGACCGCCGCCGCGACCCGTCCCCAGGCCGAGGAGCTGGCCGGCCGCGATTTCGACGCCCACCTCTCCAACAACCGCACCTGCGAGATCGGCCTCAGCCGCGCCACCGGCGCCGACTACGAGTCGGTGCTGATCCTGCTCGAGCGCCTCAGTCGCCGATGATCGATTGACCCCCTGATCAGGGGGTCAACTCATCAATCGTTTACCGCGGCGACCGCGGCCGCGCCCTGCTCGTCCGTTTCGGCCTCGACCTCGCGAACCGCCGCAATCGCCCGCTTGTCGCTCTCGAAGCGACGATCGAGCAACGGGTTGACGATGCCGCGCAGGGTGGAAACGTAGCGCCACCACTTGGGGGCGAAGATCCGCGGCGCCCGTTCTTCGACCCCGCGCACGACCGCGGCGCCGGCCTGGTCCGGCGTGATCCGCTTTTTGAGGAACTCGGGAAGGTTCTGCTGCATGCGGTCCCCGTTGACCTCAAAGGCGTCTTGGACGAGCTTGGTGTCGACCCAGCCGAAGTAGGCGACGCTGGCGCTGGCGCCGAGCGGCGTCAGCTCGGCCCGCAGAGAGCGGCCCAGCGACTCGACCCCGGCCTTGGCGACCGCGTAAGGGCTGTTCATCAGGCCGTTGACGAAGGCATAGACGGAGGCGGTGACGACGACGTGTCCCTGGCGCTCGACGACCTGCGGCAGCGCCGCCCGCACGGTGCGCCAGACGCCGAGCATGTCGACCTCGAAGACCCGCTCCCACTCCTCGACGCCGATCCCACGCACGGTAGCCAGCTTGCGCTGGGCTATCCCGGCGTTGGCGACGACGACGTCGAGTCCGCCGAAGCGATCGACCGTCTCGGCGACGGACTGCATCAGCTCCGAGTGGTCGGTGACGTCGGTTGCCAGCCCGATCGCTCGCGGCCCGATCCGCTCGGCGGCCTCGCGCGCCTCGGCGGCGTCGATGTCGACTACAGCGACCGAGGCACCGCGCAGGTGCATCTGGCGCGCCGTCTCGTAGCCGATGCCGCGGGCGGCGCCGGTGACGAACGCAACCTTGCCGTTGAGGTCGTAGATGGGCATCGGACCGCGAGCCTAACGTGGGGTGGCTGGGCTGGCCGGGTCGGCGTCGCTCGCTCCCCGCGCATCGGCGTCACGAATCGCGGCGGCGATCCGACGGTCGCGTTCGCTGCGACGGTCGAGCAGCGGATTGAGCAGCCCGCGCAGGGCGGAGAGGTAGCGCCACCACTTCGGCGCAAAGATTCGCGGCGCCCGCTCTTCGATTCCCCTGACGACGGCCGCGCCGGCCTGCGGCGGCGTGATCCGGCGCATCAGGAAGTCGGGAGCGATTTCTTCCAGCGTGCCGGCGCCCGGCCTGGAGAAGGTCTCCTGGACCATCCGGGTGTCGACCCAGCCGAAGTAGGCGACGCTGGCGCTGGCCCCGAACGGCGTCAGCTCGGTCCGCAGGGCGCGGCCCAGCTGCTCGACCGCGGCCTTGGAGACCATGTAGGAGCTGCCCAGCATGCCGTTGGCAAAGGCGGCGACGGAGGCGACGACGACGATGTGACCCTTGCGCTCGGAGACCTGCGGCAGGGCAGCGCGCACGGTGTGCCAGACGCCGAGCAGGTTGACGTCGATCACCCGCTCCCACTCCTCGGCGGGGACCGAGCGCATCGTCGCGATCGAGGGAGGCGCGATCCCGGCGTTGGCCATCGCCAGGTCGAGCCCACCGAAGCGCTCGACCGTCTCGGCGACCGCCGCCCGCATCGCGCCGGCGTCGGTGACGTCAGCGGCGATGCCGATCGTCCGCTCGCCGATCCGCTCCGCTGCCTCGCGGGCCTCGTCGGCATCGAGGTCGACGATCGCCACCGAGGCGCCGCGCTCGTGCATCTGTCGCGCCGTCTCGAAGCCGATTCCGCGTGCGGCCCCGGTGACCAGCGCCACCTTGCCGTTGAGGTCGAAAGCGGGCACGCGCCAACCCTAATGCGTACCAATGGGCATCGTCATCGACGATCCGGTGGGAGCCGAAGCGGCAGGCGCTCCTAGAATCAGCCGTCCATGCCCGGCTTCCGCCCCGTCGACACCAAGCAGTCCTTCCCCGAGCTCGAGCAGCGGATGCTGGAGCGTTGGCGCGAGCGCGAGGTCTTCCAGCGCTCGCTCGCCCAGCGCCAGGGCGCGCCGATCTGGAACTTCTACGAGGGCCCGCCGACCGCCAACGGCCGGCCCGGCTCCCACCACGTCCTCGCCCGCGTCTTCAAGGACGTCTACCCGCGCTACCGCTCGATGCGCGGCTACCGGGTGCCGCGCAAGGCCGGCTGGGACTGCCACGGCCTGCCGGTCGAGATCGAGGTCGAAAAGCAGCTCGGCATCTCCTCCAAGCAGGAGATCGAGGAGCTCGGCATCGACAAGTTCAACGCGCGCTGCCGCGAGTCGGTCTTCGAGTACGTCGAGGAGTGGAACCGGCTGACCGAGCGGATCGGCTTCTGGATCGACCTCGACGATCCCTACGTCACCCTCCACGACGACTACATCGAGTCGGTCTGGTGGTCGCTGAAGCAGCTCTGGGAAAAAGACCGGCTGTACGAGGGCCACAAGGTCGTGCCCTACTGCCCGCGCTGCGGCACCGCGCTCTCCTCGCACGAGGTGGCGCTCGGCTACCAGGACGTCGAGGACCCCTCCATATACGTGCGCTTCCCGCTGCTCGGCGAGGACGGGGAGGAGGCGGGCGAGTCGATGCTCGTCTGGACCACGACCCCCTGGACGCTGCCGGGGAACGTCGCCGTGGCGGTGGCCCCCGATGTCACCTACGTGAGGGTGCGCTTCGAGGGGGAGACGGTGATCCTCGCCGAGCCCCTGCTCGAGCGGGTGCTCGGAGAAGGCGGCGACGTGCTCGAGAAGCTCCCGGGCTCGGCGCTGATCGGCCGTCAGTACAAGGGCCCGGTCTTCGAGCTGGAGGAGGAGCCGGCAAACGCCTTCCGCGTCGTCGCCGCCGACTTCGTCACCACCGAGGACGGCACCGGCCTCGTCCACATCGCCCCCGCCTTCGGCGAGGACGACTACGCGGTCGCCGCCGCCAACCACATCTTCGATCCGACCGACGCCGGCACGCTCTTCAACCCGGTCAACCTCGAAGGCCGCTTCGACCGCCGCGTCAGCGGCTTCGAGGGGCAGTTCGTCAAGGACCCGGAGGTCACCGAAGCGCTGATCGCCGACCTCGACCAGCGCGGGCTGCTCTTCCGCGAGCAGGTCTACGAGCACGCCTACCCGCACTGCTGGCGCTGCGGCACGCCGCTCCTCTACTACGCCAAGTCGAGCTGGTACGTCGCCACCTCGCAGGTGCGCGACGAGCTGCTCGCCAACAACGAGACGATCGGCTGGCACCCCGAGCACATCAAGGAGGGCCGCTTCGGCAAGTGGCTGGAGAACAACGTCGACTGGGCGCTTTCGCGCGACCGCTACTGGGGCACGCCGCTGCCGATCTGGAATTGCACCAGCGGCGATTGCGGCGAGCGCTACTGCGCCGGCTCGGTCGCCGAGCTGCGCGAGCGGGCGCGGGGGGAGGTGCCCGAGGACCTGCACCGTCCCTACATCGACGAAGTCGTGCTCGATTGCGAGAAGTGCGGCGGCGAGATGCACCGGGTCAAGTCGGTGATCGACACCTGGTACGACAGCGGCGCGATGCCCTTCGCGCAGCTCCACTACCCGTTCGAGAACGAGGAGCTGTTCGCCGAGCGCTTTCCCGCCGACTTCATCTGCGAGGCGATCGACCAGACCCGCGGCTGGTTCTACACCCTGCTCGCCGAGTCGACCCTGCTCTTCGAGCAGAGCAGCTACCGTAACTGCGTCTGCCTCGGCCTGATCCTCGACCCCGAGGGCCAGAAGATGTCGAAGAGCAAGGGCAACGTGGTCGAGCCCTGGGACGTGATCGACGCCCATGGCGCCGACGCCTTCCGCTGGTACTACCTGACCGCCCAGCAGCCCTGGTCCGGCTACCGCTTCTCGGTGGACACCGTCGGCGAATCAGTCCGCCAATTCCTCCTAACCCTCTGGAACACCTACTCCTTCTGGGTCCTCTACGCCAACGCCGAAAACCTCGCCCCAAGCGACTTCGCCGGCCAACTGCTGAGTTCCCACTTTTCCGCGACTAACGCGGAGAAAGGCGAAGTCAGCGAGGGGGGGGAGGACCTCGATCGCTGGGCGCTCTCGAAGCTGCAGTCGACGATCGCGACCGTGCGGGAGCGGATGGACGAGTTCGACTGCACGGCCGCCGGGCGGGCGATCGCCGAGTACGTCGAGGAGCTCTCCAACTGGTACGTGCGGCTCTCGCGGCGCCGCTTCTGGGAGGGCGACCGGGCCGCTTTCGCGACCCTGCGTCACTGCCTACTCGAGGTCGCCGCGCTGCTGGCGCCGTTCACTCCTTTCCTCGCCGACGAGATCCACCTCAACCTCGCCGGCGGCGAGAGCGAAGAGCTCGGCGATGGCCCCGACTCTGTCCACCTGCGCGACTTCCCCGAGCCCGACGCCGCGCTCGCCGACCCCGAGCTCGAGGCGGCGATGGAGGCGGTGCGGCTCACGGTCGAGCTCGGCCGCGCCGCTCGCGCCCAGGCGAAGGCCAAGATGCGCCAGCCGCTGCGCCGCGCCGTGATCGTCGCCAACGACGCCGAGCGCGCCGCGATCGAGGCCCGTGCGAACCTGGTCACGGCGGAGCTCAACGTCAAGGAGCTCGACTTCGTCTCCGAAGAGGCTGATTTGGTCAGCTACGCGGTCAAGCCCAACTACCGCTCGCTCGGCCCCCGCTTCGGCAAGCGGATGCCTCAGGTCGCCGCCGCGGTCGAGGCGCTCGACCCCGTCCACGTCGCCAAGGTGATGGCCGACGGCGGCGAGGTAGGGATCAGCATCGACGGCGACGACCACACGATCGGCGCCGACGAGGTCACCCTCGCCCTGCAGCCGCTGGAGGGCTACGAGGTCGAGGCCGAGGCCGGTCACGCCGTCGCCCTGCAGCTCGAGCTCGACGACGAGCTGCGCCGCGAGGGCCTCGCCCGCGAGATCGTCCACGCTGTCCAAAACGCCCGCAAGGCCGCCGACCTCGACATCTCCGACCGCATCGAGCTATCGCTCGGCGGCGACGACGAACTCCTGGCCGCCGCCCGCGAGCACGAGCCCTACATAGCCGGCGAGGTCCTCGCCACAGCCGTCGCCTACGACGCCAACGGCCCCGCCATCCGAGTAGACGGCCGCGACCTCCACATCTCCGTCAACCGCGCCTGATCAAGCCTGTAGAGGGGTGGGGGGGGGG
>JBIOVV010000041.1:0-2453 GCA_044867925.1 Solirubrobacterales bacterium
ACGTGATGTCGGCCGCGTAGGCGGCGCGCTTCTCCTCGTACGGCTGCATGTTCTGCAGCACGCCGACCGTGAGCCCGAGGAACGCGTAGATGGGGCCCATCCACTCGGCGTCGCGGCGGGCCAGGTAATCGTTGACGGTGACCAGGTGGACGCCCTCGCCGCGCAGGGCGTTCAGGACGACCGCGAGCGTCGCGGTCAGCGTCTTGCCCTCGCCGGTGCGCATCTCGGAGATCGCGCCCGAGTGCAGGACCATCCCGCCGATCATCTGCACGTCGAAGTGGCGCATCTGCAGCGTGCGCCGGCCGGCCTCGCGGACGATCGCGAACGTCTCGGGCAGCAGGTCGTCGAGCGACTCGCCGTCCTTGGCCCGCTTGCGCAGGGTCGCGAACTGCTCGCGCAGCTCGTCGTCGTCCATCAGCTCGAGCTCGGGCTCCCAGTTGTTGATCTGGTCGACGCGCTTGGCGTACTGCCGGAACTGCTTGCCTTCGCCCATGCGCAGGGCGCGATCGAGGATGGACATAGGCCCAGGGTACTAGTGCCCCGACCGCCCCTACATGCGGGTTTTGTCAGATGGCGGGCAGCGACTCGCCGGAGGTCTCCGGCAGGCCTTCCGGCGGCGTGGCGGCCCGGGCCTCGCGGCGCTTGCGGCGCTTGTCGCGGTGGCGCTTCACCTGGCGGGTGAGCTCGTCGCCGACGAGGTTGATCGAGCGCCTGAGGTCCGGGGAGGCGTCCTTTGCCCGCAGCGTCACGCCTTTGAGATAGAGCGTCGCCTCGGCGATCTGGTGGTCTGGGTTGGCCGGATTGCGCTCGGCACAGAGCTCGATCTCGAGTACCGCCAGCGGGCTGACCTGCTTGGCCACCTTGTCGAAGCGGCGCTCGACCTGCTCGCGCAACTCGTCGGTGACGGGAAGGTTGCGTCCCTTGACCTCGATCCGCATGGGACTCCTCTCGTTCGCCCTGGGTGCGGGCCGCCGGCCATTCCCCGGAGGCGGCGGGCACCTTGACTATGGGATCGATGCTAGACCCCGGAGGCCCTTCTGTGAATCAGTTGAAAACACGGAATCGATCGTTCTGACCGATCTCCCGCACACCGATAAGGCCTTCCTGGTCGCTGCCCGTTCGCGCAAAGTCCATGAATTTCCCGCACGAGGACTCAACCCGGGCGCCGTACGGCCGACATTCCAAGTGTGACCCTCACGCTCGATCCGGGCACCGGCCGGCACGACGTGGCCGTCGTCCGCCAGCCGATCGCCGACGAACGCCATGGCATCATCGGCTACGAGCTGCTCTTCGGAGACAACGAGGGTCGCCGCCTCGACCCCGCCCGCGACGCCAAGGCGACCTCCGCGCTGCTCATCGACGCGTTCGGCGACATCGGCCTCGACACGCTCGCCGGCCGCCACCCGGCGTGGATCTCGATCGCCCGCAACTTCCTCGTGGAGATCGGCCCGCCGCCCGTGCGCCCCGACCGCGCCGTGCTGCAGATCGCCGCCTACCCGGCCCAGAGCGACCTGCTCGGCGTGCTCCAGCAGCTCGGCCGCAGCGGCTACACGATCGCCCTCGACGACTACGACGGCCGCCCCGACATCGAGGACCTGCTGGCCGTGTGCTCGATCGCCAAGGTCAACGTCGCCGGCCTCTCGGAAGCCGAGGCCGCGGCCGCGATCGCGCTCCCCAAGATGCACGGCGCCGTGCTCGTCGCGACCGGCGTCACCGACGCGGCGGACTTCGAACGCTGCCGCGCGCTCGGATTCTCCTACTTCCAGGGCGACTTCTTCGCCAAGCCCCGGCTCATCCGCCATCACGGCGTGGGCACTGGCGGCCTCGCCGCGCTGCGCGCCATGGGCGAGCTCTGCAGCTCCGAAGCGAGCTTCGACGACCTCGAGCGCGTCATCTCCTCCGACGTCGGCCTGTCCCTGAAGCTCCTGCGCTACGTCAACTCGGCGTTCTTCGCGCTGCCGCGCACCATCGGGTCCGTGCGCGAGGCGCTCGCCCTGCTCGGCGCCCGCACCGTCCGCCGCTGGGCGATGGTCATGGCCATGTCCGCGCTGCCCGGCGCGCCGCACGAGCTCATCGCGATCGCCCTGCACCGCGCCCGCATGTGCGAGATGCTCGCCGGCAGCGCGCTGCCCGAGGAGCGCGAGACCCTCTTCACGATCGGGCTCTTCTCCGTCGCCGACGGCCTGATGGCGTGCCCGATGGAGGAGGTGCTGGATTCGCTCCCGTTCTCCGAGGAGATCCGCGTCGCGCTGCTGCGCCACGAGGGCCCGAAGGGCGAGCTCCTGAAGGCCGTGATCGCCTACGAGCGGGGCGAGTTCCCGGCCCTGCCCACGGCGGGCGCCGTGCCGGTGGCCGTCCCCGAGGCCGAGACCAACGGCGTCATGTCGCTCGCCGGCGCGTATCGCGCCGCCCTCGAGTGGGCGGACGAGGCCGGCCGCGTCATCTAGGCGCAC
>JBIOVV010000042.1:0-11808 GCA_044867925.1 Solirubrobacterales bacterium
CCGCCGCCCTCTACCCTCCCCCCATGACCAACATCAAGAAGACCGACGCCGAATGGCGCGACCAGCTCACCCCCGAGCAGTACGAGGTAACCCGCAACGCCGGCACTGAGCGCGCCTTCACCGGCCCCTACGTAGACGAGAAGACCGCCGGCATGTACCACTGCGTCTGCTGCGGCACCGAGCTCTTCTCCTCGGACACCAAGTTCGACTCCGGCACCGGCTGGCCCAGCTTCACCGAGCCGGCCAACCGCGAGCAGGTCGAGCTGCGGCCCGACAACAGCCTCTTCATGCGCCGCACCGAGGTCGTCTGCAAGCACTGCGGCGCCCACCTCGGCCACGTCTTCGACGACGGCCCCGCCGACCGGGGCGGCCAGCGCTACTGCATCAACGGCTGTGCCCTAGAGCTCAAGCCAGCCGCAGGGGACAAGGCCTAGAGCCAGTCCCGTAGGGGTGGAACGTCTTGTACTTTTTCGTCATGAGCTAGAGGCGGCAGCCAACCCGCTCTCCACCGAAAAAGTTAAGCGGAACCCCTACGGGACTGGCTCTAGGCGGTTCCGCCGGCGCCCAGGTAGCTGAACTTCACCGCGAGGGCAACCGCCTCGGTACGGGTGTCGACCTCCAGCTTGGCGATCGCGTTGCGCACGTGGGTGTGCACGGTCGCCGGGCTGAGCTGGAGGCGCTCGGCAATCTCTTTGACCCGCAGACCCTCGGCGAGCAGCTCGAGGATCTGGCGCTCGCGCGGTGAGAGCTCGAGCAGCTTCTCGACCTCGGAGGGCTTGCCGCCGGCGAAATCGCCGCCGAGGAAGGTGCCGCCGCTGGTCACCGCTTTGACCGCGCGGGCGATGTCCTCCGCCGGCGCGGACTTGAGCACGTAGCCGGAGGCGCCCGCCCGCAGAGCGAGCGCGAGCAGGTCGGGCTGCGCGTGCGCGGTGAAGATGATCACCTTGGTCCGCGGCCGGGCCTTGAGGACCTCCTTGGTCGCCTCGATCCCGTCGCGCTTGGGCAGCTCGACGTCGATGATCAGCACATCGGGCTCGAGCTCCTTGACGACGTCGACCACGTCGCGCCCGTTTCCGGCCTCGCCGACGATCTCGACGATGCTCGAATTCGCCATGCGGGCCTTGATCGCCTCCCGAACGATCTCATGGTCGTCACAGAGGACGACGCGCTTAGCGTCCCGCACACCAGTGCTCATGAACCCCCGATCCTCGCAGGCGCACCATACGAATGCAAAATAGTGGGTAGCGTGAATCCGCCATCGCGCTCCTGCCGGTTCTCGATCAGGGCGATCATCGTCCGTCCCACCGCCACAGCTGTGCCGTTGAGGGTATGCACCACTTGGGGAGTTTCGCCGTCCTGGCGCCGATACCTACAGGCCAGGCGCCGCGCTTGGTAGTCGGTTGTGTTCGAACACGAGGTCAGCTCGCGATAGCGGCCCTGACTGGGGATCCAAGCCTCGCAGTCGTACTTCTTCGCCGCCGGCGCACCGAGATCGCCCGCGGCGACGTTGACCACGCGGTAGGGGATCTCCAGCTCGGAGAGGATCCGCTCCTCGATCGCCAGCAGGCGCTCGTGCTCGGCCGCCGACTCGGCAGGCTCGACGAACGAGAACATCTCGACCTTGTCGAACTGATGGACGCGGAAGATGCCGCGGGTGTCGCGACCGGCGGCGCCGGCCTCGCGACGGAAGCAGGTCGAGAAGCCCGCGTAGCGAATCGGCAGCCGCTCGGCGGCGAGGATCTCGTCGGCGTGCAGGGCCGCCAGCGGCACCTCCGAGGTGCCGACGAGGAAGAGCTCGTCCTTGGGCACCTCGTAGATCTGGTCGCGGTCGCCGGGCAGGAAGCCGGTGCCGACCATGGCCTCTTCGCGGACCAGGACCGGCGGCACGACGGGCTCGTGGCCCTCGCCGCGCACCAGGTCGAGGGCGAAGCGGACCAGCGCCAGCTCGAGCAGGACGAGGTCGCCCTTGAGGTAGGCAAAGCGCGAGCCGGAGACCCGCGCCCCCGCCTCCATGTCGATCAGGCCGAGGTCGCTGCCGATCTCGAGGTGGTCGCGAGCCTCGAAGTCGAAGCTCGGGCGCTCCCCCTCCTCGCGCAGGACGACGGCGTCCTCCTCGGTCATCCCGTCGGGGGCGTCGGGGTCGGGCAGGTTCGGCAGGGCGGCGGCAAGCCCCTGCAGGGCGTCGTCGACCTGCTCGAGCTCGGCCCTGCCGGACTCGATCGTCTGCTTCAGCCCGGCCACGGCGGCCATCTGCTCCTCCGCGTCCTCACCACGCTGCTTCGCCTCGCCGATCTGCTTGGAGATCGCCTTGCGCTCGGCCTGGGCGCCCTCGATCCGCGGCAGCAGCTCGCGTCGCCGCGCGTCGAGCGCCAGCAGCTCGTCGACCTGCCCGGCGGCGCCGCGGCGCGCCAGCGCCTCCTTGACCCGCTCAGGGTCGGAGCGGATCAGCTTCAGGTCGAGCATCGCCCGGGAAGGTTAGGGCTGGGACTCTGAGGCCGAGGGCTCGCCCGGACGCGGCGATTCTTCGGCTTCGGTGCCGGCGTACTGGGCGACGAAGCGGGCGACCGCTTCGGCTTCGGCGCCGACGAGAATGTTCTGCGGCATGATCGCGCCGGAGAAGCCGCCGTTCTGGATCGCGAAGAGAGCGTCGTCATAGCTCTCGGTTCGCTGGTCGAGGTTGGGACCCTGCGTTCGCTCGCCGCGATTGCCGCTGCCCTGGGTGCCGGCGGCGCTGAGCGTGTGGCAGCCGGAGCAGTGCGTGGCAAAGAGAACGGCCCCTTCGTGACCGGGGTCGTCCTTGGAGACAGAGACGCCTTCCTCGCCAAAGCCGCAGGCGGCGAGCCCGAAAGCGGCGAGAAGAGCCATGGCTGTGATCAGTGCCGGACGCACGCGGCGCGCATCATATTGTCTTGACCCGATTCCGCTTCTCGACCATGCCGACGCCAGACCCAGCCCGTTTCCGCTCCGCCATGGCGCTGCTGCCCACGGGCGTCACCGTGGTCAGCGCCGGCGGCCCCGATGGCCCGGCCGGTGCGACCGCCAACGCGGTCTGCTCGCTCTCGATCGAGCCGATGCTGATGCTCGCCTGCCTCGACCGCGGCTCCCGCACCCTGCTCGCCGTCCAGGCGGCCAATCACTTCGGCATCAGCGTCCTGCACGCGGGCCAGGAGGAGATCGCCCGCTCCTTCGCCACCAAGGCCCCGGTCGCCGACAAGTGGGACGGCGTCGCCTGGAGCGAGCGCGACGGCATCCCGGCGATCGACGGCTCGCTCGCCTGGATCGCCTGCGAGCTGCGCGACGTGGTCGCCGCCGGCGACCACGTGATCGTCACCGGCGAGGTCCGCGACCTCGAGAGCGGCACGGGCGACCCGCTCGTCTTCCACGGTGGCGAGTACCGGCCCTTGGGCGCACGCATCCGATCTTGACCCCACCCCAGCGGGGTCAAGATCGGATGCGCGTTTAGACTGCAAGGCGATGGAGGCGACGGCCGCGCCACGCTCGCAGTGGACGTTCGCCCAGTGGGGCATCGTCGTCCTCGCGATCGTCCAGCTCGCCTGGGCGGTGGCAGGGCTGATCGCCGAACCGAGCTTCCACTTCGGCGACGGCGCCCCGACCGAGCGGGTACTCGGGGTCGACTTCAACGGCGTCCACGCCCTCTCCGGCTTCCGCCTCTTCGGCCCGGCCTTCTTCTTCGCCCTCAAGCCGCGCTGGGCGGTCCTCTACGCGATCTACGTAGCCGTCGCCCTGATCGTCACCGGCCTCTGGGCGATCTGGTCGACCAGCCCCGCCGGCATCTTCACCTTCCCCAACAACGACGCCGACGCGATTTTGCACCTAACCACCGGAGCTCTCTTCGCGATCGTCGCCGCGATCCAGCTAGGCCTCGACCGCCGTAACTAGCAGCTACAGGCGTCCTCTTCTTGGTCGTCGCCGTCATCCACCTGGGCCTCGACCGCCGCTAGCCGTCCCTGGAAAGAGGGCCAGGCGCCCCTCCCAAAACACTCCAGCGAGGCTCCCGCCGAGCGTTTTGGGAGGGGCGCCCGGCCCTCTCACCGCATTGGATGACTAGAACGCCCCGCTAGTCCCGGCCGCCCGCAGCGCCAAGAAGAGGATCACGCCGCAGCTGACGGCCATGATCCCCATCTCGCGCCGGACGATCGCCAGGGCGAGGGACTGCTGGGAGTCGGCGGAGAGGGCCTCGAAGTCGACGTCGCCCAGCTCGCGCTCGGCGGCGCCGGCGCGGGCGCCCTCGGCGATCAGGGAGACGACCAGGGGCAGGATGCCGTAGAGGTAGTGCAGCTCGTCGGGGGGTTCTTGGCCGGTGAAGACGAGGAGGCCGCCCAGCATCACCTGCGCGAAGACGGCGACCTGGGCCCCGCGGAGCAGCAGCCAGAACGGAACCGAGGAACGATCGCGCAGCCAGGCGACTCCGCCGAGAGCGAAGGCGGCGAGGTTGAGGGCGATGACGGCGCAGCCGACTACGAGGTGAACTGCTGCCACGGATCTATTTCCTCCCAAGAGGGTCGGGATTCGGCTTGCTGATGCGGAAAAGCACTATGTAGCAATGTGTTACAAGGTAGGTATATAACTCGCCGTGCAGGCGGTGAGGCGCCAAGTGGATGGCGCCCCGAGAGCCGCCTGCCGGAACAGATCTACCAGTGCTGAAGAGCTACCTGCCGATTCTCGTCTTCGCTTTCCTCGGCCTCACGGTCGGGGGGGCCTTCGCGATGCTCAATCACCTGATCGGGCCGAAGCGGCCGAAGCGGCCGACGGCGGCGGGCCTGCGCCAGTCCGAGCCGTATGAGTCGGGGATTCCGGTCGAGGCCTCGCACGGGCTGCGCTTCGGGGTCAGCTTCTACCTGATCGCGATGCTTTTCATCCTCTTCGACATCGAGGTCGTCTTCCTCTATCCGATCGGGGTCATCATCAAGAGCGCCGACAGCCTCTTCGTGCTCGGCGAGGTGGTCACCTTCATCGCCCTGCTGCTCGTCGCCTTCGTCTACGTCTGGCGCAAGGGGGCACTGGATTGGAAGTAGAGCGACAGACGATGCGCGAGCGCCAGCTGCGCGCCCGCGACATGCTGCGCGGCGACCTCGAGGGTGAGGAGCTGGAGCGCTACGTCGAGGAGAAGGTCGTGATGACCAACTTCGAGAAAATGCTCGGCTGGGCGCGCTCGAACTCGATCTTCCCGCTCACCTTCGGCCTCGCCTGCTGCGCGATCGAGGCGCCGATCTCGCTCGTCACCGCCCGCTACGACCTCGCCCGCTTCGGTGCCGAGGCGCTGCGCGCGTCGCCGCGCCAGGCCGACATGATCATCCTCTCGGGCCGGGTCTCGATCAAGATGGCGCCGGTCGTCCGCCGCCTCTACGACCAGATGTTGGAGCCGAAGTGGGCGGTCTCGATGGGCGCCTGCTCCTCCAGCGGCGGCATGTTCTCCAACTACGCGGTGGTACAGGGCGCCGACAAGTTCATGCCGATCGACCTCCACATCCCCGGCTGCCCGCCGCGGCCGGAGGCGGTCCTCTACGGCTTCACCAAGCTGCAGCGCAAGATCCAGGGCAACCCGGACCAGGGCTGGCGGGCGCGCTACGCCGCCGAGGGCACCGAGGAGTGGGCGCGTGGCGGTCCTCGCAGCGAACCCAGCGCGGAGGCAGCCGAGGCCTACCTCGCCGCCAGGGAGCTGATCGGTGCCTGACGCCCCCGGCCTCGAGCTGATCCGCGGCGAGATCGAGCAGGACCACCCCGGGGCGATCCTCGACAGCGGCTTCGAGCACGACCGCGCCGGCCTCGCGATCGCCCCCGAGCACCTGCTCGCCGTGCTCGGCTGGCTGCACGACGCGCCCGGCCACGAATACCGCTTCCTCTCGAGCTTGCACGCGGCCGACTACCTGCCGGCGGAGCCGCGCTTCGCGGTGCATTACGAGCTGCTCAACCGCAATCGGGTAGAGCGCCTCCGCGTCAAGGCGCTGTTGGCGGACCCCGGTGAGGACTCGCTCCCAGAGATCGACTCCTGCGTGGAGCTCTTTCCCACCGCCGAGTTCCAGGAGCGCGAAGTCTTCGACTTCTTCGGCATCGCCTTCCGAGGCCACCCCGACCTGCGGCGGATATTGCTGCCCGAGGACTACGTCGGCTGGCCTCAACGCCGGGACTTCCCCGTCGGCGGGGAGCCGGTGACCTTCACGTACAACGAGCGGAACTATGGCTGAGGTTAAAGCGTCAACCGATGCGCAGGGCGTGGGCTTCGGGGGGTCGAGAACGGAGGCGAAGCCTCCGCCCGCAGGCCCCCCGGAGACCGCGCCCAGGGACACCGAGATCATGACCGTGAACATTGGTCCCCATCACCCCGCTACGCACGGCGTTTTGCGGTTGGTCGTGGATCTAGAGGGCGAGGTCGTAAAGGATCTGAAGCCAGTCATCGGCTACGTCCACACGGGGATCGAAAAGTCCTGCGAGGACAAGAGCTACTGGAAGGTCATCCCCTTCGTCGAGCGGATGGACTACGTCTCCTACTTCTTCCAGATGGAGGCATTCTGCGGCGCGGTCGAGCGGCTGATCGAGCTCGAGATCCCCGCGCGGGCCAAGTACCTGCGGGTGATCTTCCTCGAGCTCAACCGCATCCACTCGCACCTGGTCTGGCTGGGGACGACGGCGCTCGACCTCGGCGCGATCTCGATGCTCTGGTACTGCTTCCGCGAGCGCGACCGCATCCTCGACCTCTTCGAGATGGCGGCCGGCCAGCGGATGCACACGCGCTACTTCCAGGTCGGCGGCGTGATCGAGGACATCCCTGTCGGCTTCGAGCGCAAGCTGCGCGAGTTCATCGCCGAGATGCCGCTGCGGGTGGAGCAGTATCAGGCCCTGCTCGACCGCAACGAGGTCTTCCTGCAGCGGACCAAGAACACCGGGATCGTCTCGCGCGAGCGGCTGCTCGAGCTGGGCGTGACCGGGCCGCTGCTGCGTGCCGCCGGCGAGCCCTGGGACCTGCGCAAGGCCTTCGACTACCTCGCCTACCCCAAGTTCGACTTCAAGGTCCCGGTCGGCACCGTCGGCGACAACTACGACCGCTACCGGGTGCGGGTGGCGGAGATGGTCGAGTCGACGCGGATCATCGAGCAGGCGCTCGACGGGCTGCCCGCAGGCCCCTTCATCGCCGACGACCGCAAGTACGTGCTGCCGCCGCGCTCGGAGCTCTCGACCTCGATGGAGTCGCTGATCCACCACTTCAAGCTCGTCACCGAGGGCTACCGGGTCGGGCCCGGCGAGATCTACTACGCGATCGAGAGCCCCCGCGGCGAGCTCGGCTGCTTCGTCCTCGCCGACGGCTCGGCGAAGCCGGCGCGGGTCCACTTCCGCGACCCCTCCTTCGTCAACCTGCAGGCCTTCAAGGACATGTCGGTCGACAGCTACATCGCCGACATGATCTGCTCGCTGGGGATGCTCGATCCGATCTTGGGCGGGGTGGATCGATGACTGCTGGGACGAAGCGCACAGGTCAGCGGGTCCTGTCGCAGGGGGAGGGGGGCCTGCGGGCAGTCCACGGGCTGTCCTCGACCCCCCTCCCCCTACGCCACCCGCTGGAGGTGCGGTGTGGCTGAGCTGCCCGTCGACAAGGCGCTGGTTGAGGGTCGAGTACCCGGCCGCTCGCAGGAGGAGATTCCTGAGCTTCATCAGGTTGGGTGTCCGCCCGAGCTGCGGGAGAAGATCGAGACGTTGATGGGCAGGTATCCGGATCGGAAATCGGCTTCGATTCCGGCGCTTTGGGCGGTGCAGAGGCTGTATGGCTGGTGCACGCCGGAGGGGATTCGGCAGGCGGCCGCGGTGATGCGGGTGACGCCGGCCTACTTGGAGTCGGTGGCCAGCTTCTACGACCTGCTGCACACCGAGCCGGTCGGTGCTCACAAGGTGGCGGTGTGCACCAACCTCAGCTGCTGGATGCGCGGCAGCGACGAGCTGCTCGACGCCTTTCGCGAGGCCGTCGGCGAGGACGACGAGGAGTTCTTCGTCACCGGCTTCGAGTGCCTCGGCGCCTGCGACATCGCGCCGATGGCCTCGATCGACGAGCGCTACTTCGGGCCGCTGGAGGCGGCCGAGGCGCAGACCGCGATCGAGCAGCTGCGCGCCGGCGATGCGGTGCTGCCCGAGAAGGCGCTGGAGAAGCGGTCGCTGCCGGGAGGCTCCGATGCCTGAGACCCGTCTCTTGCTGAGGAACGCCGAAGACCCGGCGCTGCGCACGCTCGACGGCTACAAGGGCTACGGCGGCTACGCCGCACTGGAGAAGGCCTACCGCGAGATGGAGGCCGAGGAGGTGCTGAAGGAGCTCGAAGACTCGGGCCTGCGCGGGCGCGGCGGCGCCGGCTTCTCGATGGGCAAGAAGGCCTCCTTCCTGCCCCGCGGCGAGATGGACAAGTACCTCTGCTGCAACGCCGACGAGTCCGAGCCGGGCGCCTTCAAGGACCGCGAGCTGATGCAACGCAACCCGCACCAGCTGATCGAGGGGATCGCGATCGCCGCCCTCGCCGCCGGTGCCGGCCACGCCTTCATCTTCATCCGCGGCGAGTACGACTCGCAGGCCGACATCCTCGACGCCGCCGTCGCCGAAGCGTATGAGGCCGGCTACCTCGGCAGGGACATCTGCGGCAGCCACTGCGACCTCGAGCTGGTCGTCCACCGCGGCGCCGGCGCCTACATCTGCGGCGAGGAGACGGCGTTGCTCGACGCGCTCGAGGGCAAGCGCGGCAACCCGCGGCTGAAGCCGCCCTTCCCGGCGGTGCAGGGCCTCTACGGCGGGCCGACCCTGATCAACAACGTCGAGACGCTCTCCAACGTGCCCCACATCGTCGGCAACGGCGCCGAGTGGTTCAAGGGCTTCGGCACCGAGCAGTCGCCCGGCACCAAGGTGGTCTCGATCTCCGGCTGCGTGCAGCGGCCCGGCAACTACGAGGTCGAGCTGGGGATCGCCACCCGCGAGCTGATCATGGACCTGGCCGGCGGCCCGCTGGAGGGTCGCGAGGTCAAGGCCTTCTATCCCGGCGGCTCCTCCTCCCCGGTGCTCAAGGCCGAGGAAGGGATCGACCTGCCCTACAGCTTCGAGGCGATGGCCGAGGCGGGCTCGATGCTCGGCTCGGGCTCGATCATCGTCGCCGACGACCGCGTCTCGATCCCCCACATGGCGCTGCGCACGGCGCGCTTCTACCACCACGAGTCCTGCGGCAAGTGCACTCCCTGCCGCGAGGGCACCAACTGGACCGTGAAGATGCTGGAACGGGTGGTGCGCGGCGAGGCGACGCCGATGGACCTCGACATCGTCGCCTCGGTGCAGGAGAACATCATCGGCCACTGCCTCTGCGTTCTCGGCGACTCGATGGCGATGCCGGTCGGGGCGATGGTGAGGAAGTTCCGCGACGAGTTCGAAGACGTGATCGCCGCGGCGAGCGAAGGCGAGCCCGCGGTCGGCGAGCGCATCCCGGTCGTGCAGGGCACCCCCGAGACCCTGGGAGCCTCCACATGACCCCCCCGCTCCGCTGTTCCTTTTCCCCAATATCCCTTGATAAGGAACATCGCAACGCGGCCTTTCTGCCGCGCTGTTCCTTCGCCCCGCAATCCCTCGATAGGGCACAGCGGAAGGGGAGCCGATGAGCGGCAAGGAGATCACCTTGATCATCGACGGGCGCGAGGTGGCCGCGACCGAGGGGGAGATGCTGCACGACGCGGCCAAGCGAGGCGACGTCGAGATCCCGGTCTTCTGTTACGAGCCGAAGCTGGGCGAGCCGGTCGGCGCCTGCCGCATGTGCCTGGTCGAGATCGAGGGGATCCCGAAGCTGCAGACCTCCTGCTCGACCCCCGTGCGCGACGGCATGGTCGTCCACACGCGGACCGACCAGGTCAAGCACGCGCAGAGCGCCGTGGTCGAGTTCCTGCTCGTCAACCACCCGCTCGACTGCCCGGTCTGCGACAAGGGAGGCGAGTGCCCGCTGCAGGACATCTCGATGGGCTGGGGTCCCGGCAAGAGCCGGATGACCGACCAGAAGCGCCACTTCGAGAAGCCGATCGAGCTCTCGCCGCTGGTCGCGATCGACCGCGAGCGCTGCATCCTCTGCTACCGCTGCGTGCGCTTCAGCCAAGAGGTGGCCGAGGACGAGCAGCTGCAGCTGCTGGAGCGCGGCGATCGCACCTTCGTCGGCACCTTCGACGACCGTCCCTACGTGGCGCCCTTCCACGGCAACATCACCGACCTCTGCCCGGTCGGGGCGCTGACCAACTACACCTACCGCTTCCGCGCCCGACCTTGGGACATCGAGCAGGCCGGCTCGGTCTGCACGCTCTGCCCGAGCCAGTGCAACGTCAGCTTCACCGTCCGCGACGAGCGGGTGAAGCGGGTGATCGCCCGCGACAACCCCGACGTCGACGACGGCTGGCTCTGCGACCGCGGCCGCTACGGCTTCGAGATGTTCGACGCCGAGGAGCGGGTGCGCGCGCCGCGCCTGCGCGGCGGCGCCGCGGCAAGCTGGGAAGAGGCGATCGCCAAGGCCGCCGCGGCGCTGAAGCATGGCGGCGCTGAGAGCGCTGCGATCGTCGGCGACGCCTCCAACGAGGAGGGCTACCTGGTCCAGCGCATCATGCGCGAGGCACTGGGCTCTCCGCACATCGACTCGCGGCCGTCGCGCGGGCCCGGCCGCTCGACGCTGGTGAGGCTCGCCCAACCCGAGATCTCAGCCAGGGTCCGCGACATCGACGACGCCGACGTCATCCTCGTCGTCGGCACCGACCCCCTGCACAGCTCGCCGATCCTCGACCTGCGCATCCGCAAGGCGATCCGCCGCAATAGCGCCCGGCTGGCGGTGGCAACCGAGGGCCCGACCACGCTGGACGGCGGCGCTGCGGCGGTCGCGCGCTACGCGCCAGGCGAGGCCGGTCTGTTCCTCGCGGAGCTGGCGGGGGCCGTCGCCGATACCCCCTCCCCTCTCGCAACTCGTCGGAGTGACGTTGAGGGGCTGTCGCCCGAGGCTTCCGGCTCCTCCCGCGCAAAACGTTCGGAGGGGGTATCGGCGACGGCCGAGGTGCTTCAGGGCGCGGAACAGGTGGTCGTGATCTGGGGCGATCGGATTGGCCGCGAGGGCGACGCTACGAGCGCCCTGCTCGATCTCAGTGCGGCCCTGGGTCTTGCGGAGAAGGAAGGCTCGGGCCTGCTCGAAGTCCCCAGCTTCACCAACGCGCGCGGCCTGCGCGAGGCCGGCTGCCTCCCCGATGCCGGGCCGGGACTGGCGGCAACTGCAGCAGGTAGGGATACGGAGTCGATCCGAGCTGCTCTCGAGTCAGGCGAGCTGAAGACGCTCCTGCTCTTCGGCGCCGATCCGCTCCGCGACTTCCCCGACACGGAAGCTTGGAAAAAAGCGCTGGCAGCAGCCGACCACGTCATTGCCTTCTCCACGTTCGAGACCGCGACCACCGCGATGGCCGACGTCGTCTTCCCGATCGAGACCCATGCGGAGAAAGACGGCACCGTCAGTCACCCCGACGGTCGCCTCCAGCGAGTCCGCCCCAGCGCTTCCCGACCCGGAGACATCCGCCCCAACTGGGGAGTCCTCGCCGAGCTGTCGCTCGCCCTGGGCCACGACACCGGTGTTTCATCCCAACCTTCTGCTTTCGCAGCTCTAGCCGAGGCGGTCCCGTTCTACGCCGGCATCGCCGACGCCGACATCGCCGGCCGCGGCATCCGCTGGCAAGACACCCCCGCTCGCGCAAAGGCGCCCGAGCCCGATGAGGCGTCCGGGGCGGGGTCCCCAAAACGCTCGGCGGGAGCCTCGCTTG
>JBIOVV010000043.1:0-6950 GCA_044867925.1 Solirubrobacterales bacterium
CCCGGCGACATGGGCTTCGACATCGTCCACGTCAACCTGCACAAGTCCTTCAGCCAGCCGCACGGCGGCGGCGGCCCCGGCGCCGGGCCGATCGCGGTCTCCGAGCGGATCGAGCCCTTCCTGCCGCGGCCGCAGGTGGTGCGCCGCGAGGGCGACAACGGCACCGGCCCCAGCTTCGACCTCGACCTCGAGCGGCCCGACTCGATCGGCCGCCTGCGCGGCTTCCAGGGCAACTTCGGCGTCTTCGTCCGCTCCTACGCCTACATCCTCAGCCTCGGCGGCGACGGCCTTTCCGAGGCCTCCGAGACGGCGGTGCTGAACGCCAACTACCTGAAGGCGCGCCTCGCCGAGGGCCGCGCCGGAGCGCGCCTACCGATCGCCTTCGACCGCCACTGCATGCACGAGTTCGTCCTTTCCGGCAAGCCGATGAAGAAGGAGCTCGGTCTCGCCACGCTGGACCTTGCCAAGCGCCTGCTCGACTTCGGCTTCCACCCGCCGACCGTCTACTTCCCCCTGCTCGTCGAGGAGGCCCTGATGGTCGAGCCGACCGAGACCGAGACCAAGGAGAGCCTCGACGCCTTCGCCGCGGCGATCGAGGCGATCCTCACCGAGGCCGAGGACGATCCGGAGATCGCCAAGAGCGCTCCCTACACGACCCCGGTGCGCCGTCTCGACGAGGTCAAGGCGACGCGGCGCCCGGTCGTCCGCCAAGAGATTTCGTCGGGCGCCGCCGGTTGACCTTGGCTAGAGCTCGGGCAGCTTTTGCTCGAGCTGGAGGACCGGTTCGAAGAGGTCGCCGTGCCGCTCGATCCGAGCCAGCACGTCCTTGGCCTCGAAGACGAGTGAGCCGGCGTCGTCCTTCTCGACCGCGCGTTCGACCTCGTCCCAGGTGACGGGGGTCGAGACCGTCGGGCTTTCGCGGGCGCGCAGGGAGTAGACGGCGATCGTCGTCTTGCGGCGGTGGTTCTGGGACCAGTCGACGAAGACCTTGCCTTTGCGTTCGACCTTCTTCATTTTCGAGACGACCTCTTTCGGCGTCTGCTTCTCCAACAGCTGGGCGATCGCGCGGGCCAGCGGTTTGGTCTCCTCATAGGTGACCTTCGCGTCGTTGAGCGGCACGTAGACCTGCAGGCCCTTCGATCCCGAGGTCTTCGGGAAGCACTCGACGCCGAAGTGGCCGAAGAGCTCGCGCAGGCGCAGGCCGACGCGGCAGCAGGAGAGGACTTCGGCAGGCGGGCCGGGGTCGAGATCGAAAGCGAGCACGGTGGGGCTCTCGGGCTCTGGAGCCAGTGAGAGCGACGGGTGCAGCTCGATCGCCGCCAGCTGGGCCATCCAGACCAGCGTCGCGCGGTCTTCGCAGACGCAGAAGTCGATCACGCCGGCATTCGGCCCGGCTTCGACCGCCGCGGTCTTCACCCACTCGGGGCGGTGCTTGGGGCAGCGCTTCTCGAAGAAGGCGGCGTCGGTGTCGTCGACGCCTTCGGGGAAGCGGCGCAGGGTGAGGGCACGGCCGGCGAGGTGGGGAACGATCGCCGGCGCGACCTTGGCGTAGTAGTCGACGACCTCGCCCTTGCTGAACCCGGCCTCGGGGTAGAGAACCTTGTCGAGGTTGGTGAGCTTCAGCTCACGCCCGTCGACCTCGACCAGGTTGTCGGCGGGCACTAGAGCCGATCCCGGTAGGGGTTCCGCTTAACTTTTTCGGTGGGGCGTGGGCGGCTGTCCGTGGATGGCTTGCCGAAAAAGTACAAGACGCTTCACCCCTACCGGGATCGGCTCTTGGCGGAGGACTTGGCGGTCGAGGTCGAGCTTTTTTTTGCTGCGGCTTTCTTGGCTTTGGCCGCTCTTTTCTTCGCTGGTTTCTTGGCAGCCGGCTTGCTCTCGCGCTCGCCCTTGACCGCGGCGATGCTCTCCTCCAGCGCCGCCATCAGGTCGGGCGCCTTGGTCGGCTCGCGATCCTCCTGCGGGGCGGCCATGACCTCCTCGCCGGCCGCCTTGCGTTCGATCATCGCCAGCAGCTCCTCGCGGTACTCGTCGCGGTAGAGCGTGGGGTCGAAGTCGCGGGTCAGCGAGTCGATCAGCTGTTCCGCCATCTCGACCTCGCGCTTGGCTACTTTCGGCTTGCCTGCGGGCAGCACGTCGTCCAGATCCGAGGGCGGCACGACCTCGTCGGCAAAGCGCATCGTGGTCAGGGTCAGCACCCCGTCGCCGGCGCGGACCGCCGCCAGGTGCTCCTTGTTGCGGAAGACGAAGCGTGCGACCGCCACCTTGCCGGACTTCTCCAGCGCCTGGGCCAGCAGCGAATATGCCTTCTCGGCACCGTCGGCGGGGCCGAGGTAGTAGGGGCTGTCGAAGTAGATCGGGTCGATCTCGGCGATATCGACGAAGTCCTGCACCTCGATCGCCCGCGTCTTCTTCGGATCGAGCGAGGCCATCTCCTCCTTGCTCAGCGGCACGTAGCGGTCGGGCGTGATCTCGAAGGCCTTGACGATCTTCTCGTAGGGGACCTCTTCGTCGGTCCCTTCGGCGACGCGGCGGTGGCGGATGCGGGCGCCGTCGGACTCGCGGATCTCGCGCAGCGAGATGCCGCGGCGGGCCACCGCGCTGTACAGCTTCACGGGCACGTTGAGCAGCCCGAAGCTGATCGAGCCGCTCCAAATAGCTCTAGCCATCGCCGTTCACCTACCCCGATTCTTCCAGCCAGTCACCGTCGCCGGCAAACCCGGCCCGCTGCGAGAGGCATCTTGCGCGGCGTGTCTGACTTTGACCCTTCATAGAGGGGGGTTTGAGTCAGACACGCCCGAATCGGTCACGATGCCGCTGTGCTCTTCGAGCTGAGCGAAGTGAGCCTCATCCGCGGCGATCGCCGCGTTCTCGACTCGGTCAGCGCCGGGATACCGGCTGGCGTCACGGCGATCGTCGGGCCCTCCGGGGCGGGCAAGTCAACGCTGCTGCGCCTGCTCAACCGCCTCGCCGACCCGGACGCGGGGACGATCGCCTACCGGGACCGGCCCCTCGGTGAGTACGAACCGCTGGCGCTGCGCCGCGAAATCTCGCTGGTGCCGCAGCTGCCGGCGCTTCTGGAGGGAACGGTCGAGTCGAATCTCGCCTACGCGGCCGGGCTCGCAGGCAAGGAGCCGGACGCCGAGCGCTGCCTGCGCCTGGCCGGGCTCGACCCGGCCTTCGTCGAGCGCGACGTCGCCGAGCTCTCGGTCGGTGAGCAGCAGCGCGCCATGCTGGCGCGCGCCCTCGTCCAGCAGCCGGCCGTCCTGCTGCTGGACGAGCCGACCTCGGCCCTCGACCACGCGGCTCGCGACGCGATCGAGGCGACGCTCGCGGAGCTGCGCCGCGCGCTTGAGATCTCGATCGTCCTCGTCAGCCACGACCCTGAGCAGGCGCGGCGGCTGGGCGACTGGGTGGTGCGGCTCGAGGACGGCAGGGCGATCGATGCCGGCCCGATCGAGGAGATGATGACGTGAGCACCTCGATTCACCTGGATCCCTGGCAGGTTGTCGCTTCACTGGCGCTTGTCGGCCTCGCCGCCGCGATCTCCTTCTGGCAGAAGGCCGATCTCGAGCGCGACATCGCCGTCGCTACCGTGCGCTCCTTCGTCCAGCTGACCGCGATCGGCTACGCGATCGAGCTGATCTTCGAAGCCGACACGCTCTGGCTCGTCTTCGCCCTGCTGACGGTGATGGTCGTCTTCGGGGCGCTCACCGCGCGCAGCCGCGCGAGGAAGGTGCCCGGCGCCTTCTGGCCCCTGCTGATCGCGCTGGCGCTGGCCGGCGGCACCACTCTGGGCCTCGTCGTCGCCCTCGGCGTATTCGAACCGACCGCCCGCTACCTCGTCCCGGTCGGCGGCATGGTGATCGGCAACGCGATGACCGCCTCGGCTGTCGCGCTCAACCGTCTCGGCGACGAGATGGCCGAGTCGCGCGCCAAGATCGAGGCGACCCTGGCGCTCGGGGCCCCCGCGCGGGACGCCGCCGCCCCCTACGTCCGCCGCGCCCTGCGCTCGGGGATGATCGCCCTTGTCGACTCGACCAAGACGACCGGCCTGATCTTCTTCCCCGGCACGATGGTCGGCATGCTGCTCGCCGGGGCCAACCCGACCGATGCGGTCCGTCTGCAGCTGATCCTCCTCTACGCCCTGCTCGGCAGCGTCGCGATCGCCGGTCTCGTCGCCACCGCGCTCGCCTACCGCAACTTCTTCACCCCCGCCGAGCAGCTGCGCGAGCCGGGCTAACAGCACCAGCCTTCGACTCGCGGGTAGATCGCCCGGCCGGCATTCCCTGGGGCGAAGACGGCGGCGATGTCGCCGATCGCGCGCAGGCGGGCGTCGCCTGCGGTCGGGACGAACAGCCACTGGTCCGCGGCGGGCCAGGCGAGCAGGAGGCGACGACCATCCGGCGACCAGGCGAGTTCGGTGAGATGGCCGGAGACGCCGAAGAGGCGGCGCGCCGGGCCCCCGGCGGGGTCGATCAGCAGGGCTTCGCTGCGCGGCGGGCCGGGCCCCGGCGAGCGGTCCAGCAGGACCGCGATCGTGCGCCCACGCGGTGAGAAGGAGGCGGCGCGGATCACGGCCGCGGCCGGGAGGGAAATGCGCCGCGCGACGCCGAGGCGCAGGCTGCTGGAAAGCTTGCCCATCCGTACATCCCGAAGCCAGAGATCGCGCCGGGAGAATTCGATCAGCCCGTCGCCGTTCGCGCTCCAGCTCAGCCCGACGATGCCGGGTGAGGCGCCGGCGGCGTCCATGCTCCTCTCCGCGTCGGTCTCGGCCACCACGATCCGCTCGCCGTCGAGATAGGCGACCAGGTGGAGGCCGGGTGGGAACCAGGCAGGTGGCACCGCGGCGCTTGCCGTCCCGATCAGCGCATCCCCGGTCCCGTCTGCCCGCACCACTCGCAGCGAGCTCCCCGCGCGGTAGGCGATGCGGAAGCCCGAGGGCGACCAGCGCGGATCGCTGACGCGATCGCCGGCTGAGATCGACCAGCGCGGCGTGCCATCGGGCTCGATCGCGCTCAGTGTCCGTCCTTCCGCGGTGGCGACGAAGAGGCCGTGGGGCGACCAGGTCGCTTCGCGGTAGCGGCCGAGGAGGCGGCGCGAGCCTTCGGCCTGCACCACCCAGGGACCGCGCTGCGACTGGATCAACAGCTCACCCCCGCCGGGTATCTCGGTCAGCGCCGGCTCGGCGTGGTGGACCCCGGCCGTGAAGACGTCGTCGATCCAGTCGCGGACGGCGGCGCCGGCGGGGGTGAGGAGGAGGGCGGCGAGCAGGGTCGCGACGGCGAGCGCCAGGGCCAGCCGCGGCAGTACCGGCCGCTCGGCCGGCCGCCGTTCCGCGTAGGCCTGGCCGACCAGGGCGAGCCCACGCCGTTCGGCCTCGGCGGCGCCCGGCAGCGGCTCCTCGCGCAGCAGCTCGCGCAGCCGGTTCTCGTTCATGCCTCCACCTCGATCAGGTCGCGCAGCTGGTCGAGGCCGCGTCGCAGGCGCGAGTTGACGGTGCCGCGGGGCAGCTCGAGCATCCCTGCGATCTCCCCCGGCGTGTACTCGAGCAGGTGGCGAAGGACGACGACGGCGCGCTGCTCGGGCGGCAGCTGCGCCAGCGCCGGCATCAGCTCGCCGCCGATCGCTTCCGGCGCCGCCGTGGGGGGCGCGTGGTCGGCCGGGTCGCCGGCGCTGCGCCGCAGGGCTTCGCGCCGCCCCCAGTCGACTGCCCGGTTGATCACGATCCGGTGCAGCCAGGGGCCGAAGGGTCGCCGCCGGTCGAAGCGGTCGAGGGCGTCGACCGCGGCGAGGAAGGCGTCCTGGGCGATGTCCTCGGCCGCTCCCGCGTCGTGGACGACGAGGTACGCGGCGCGGTGGGCGCGCGGCCAGTGCAGCGCATACAGTTCGGCGAGCGCATCGCCGGAGCCGCGCTGTGCCTCCCTGATGAGCTTCCTCTCCTCAGCGCCCAACCTTCACCTCTTCCCCTGGACATCTCAATCTTCGCCCACCCGGGCCTGCCTGCGCGCGATCTCGATGATGGCGTCGTTGAGCCGGGAGTGGAGCCCTGGCGCCAGCGGACCCGGCGGGAGCTCGACGACATAGGAGCTGCTGCCGGGAAAGCGGTGGTTCTGCCAGTTGGGAGCAGTGCCGTCGGGCCAGGGCAGGAGGCGAAAGGGGATCCGCGCCAGGTCGGCCAGGCGTCGGCCTGCGTCGGCGCTCCGTCCCCAGGCGCGGACCAGCGGCCTCGGGCTGCGGTGCTGGTGGAACCAGATCGTGATGTCGGGCGCCAGGCCCCCGACGATGCGGGAGGCCAGTCGGGTCTCCGGCTCCGAGAAGGGGCGTGGTCCCGAGTATTGGGCATCTCCCCGGCTGCCGATCGCTCGCCATTGCGAGGGGAAGTTACGGTTCAGGTCGACGCCGCGGCCGTTGAGGCGCGTGCCCAGAGCGGCGCCGTCGGGGTTGAGGTTGCGCACCACGAAGACGTTCGAGCGCGGGTCGGGGCAGCCGCCGCTGGTCGGGACGATCTCGCTGCCGGCGCACTCGTCGCCGTGGATGCAGCCGACGATCAGCACCTTGCCGGCGATGCTCGGATCGCCCAGCTGGCGCAGGCCGATCGGACGGCCGGCGGCGGAACGGCCGACCACGCCGATCCGCTCGAGCAGGTTGCCGGGCCGTCGCGGCGTCCTGGCGAAGGCGAGGAGGCGACCGGCGGGCCTGTCGGTCGCACCCTCTTCCCCGGCCGGCGTGGGGGCGGTGGCTCCTCCGCTCGCGCCGGGCAGCGAGTGGGCCACGGCGATCAGGGCGAGCCCGCAGCCGGCCGCGATTGTCGCTGCGATGAAGACCCGTCGCCTCACCGGCCCGCGGCCCGCCCGTCGCCCGTCCGCCTCTGTCGCCGGCCGACCCACGCCAAAAGGAGCAGCGCGGCCGCGCTCAGGACCACGATCGGCGGCCAGGGGCCGATTCCG
>JBIOVV010000044.1:0-4251 GCA_044867925.1 Solirubrobacterales bacterium
GGGTCTGGGAGTGGCGCGAGGAGTACGGCTCGCGGATCGTCGAGCAGTACAAGCGGCTCGGTGCCTCCTGCGACTACGAGCGCGAGCGCTTCACCCTGGACGAGGGCTACGTCAAGGCCGTCTACCGCGTCTTCAAGCAGCTCTACGACAAGGGCTACATCTACCGCGACAACTACATGGTCAACTGGGACCCGGGCTCGCACTCGGCGATCTCCGACCTCGAGGTCGAGAACCGGGAGGTCGAGGACACGCTCTACTCGATCGACTACCCGGTCGAGGGCTCCGAGCGGGTGCTGACGGTCGCCACCGTGCGGCCGGAGACGATGCTCGCCGACACCGCGGTGGCGGTCAACCCGGATGACGAGCGCTACGGCGACCTCGTCGGCCGGCACTGCATCCTGCCCCTGGTCGGGCGGCGCCTGCCGATCGTCGCCGACGAGCACGTCGATCCCGAGTTCGGCACCGGGGCGCTGAAGATCACCCCCGGGCACGATCCCAACGACTTCGAGATCGGCCGCAAGCACGGGCTCGAGGAGATCGTCGCGATCGGTCCCGACGGCCGGCTCACCGCGGGGGCGGGGGAGCGGTTCGCCGGCATGACCGTGGCCGAGGCGCAGGAGGCCGTGATCGCCGCCCTGCGTGAGCAGGGGGTGCTGAGAGCCGAAGAGCCCTACCTCCACTCGGTGCCCTTCTCGCACCGCTCCGGGGAGCGGATCGAGCCGCTGATCTCGCTGCAGTGGTTCTGCCGCATGGACGAGCTGGCGGCGCCGGCGATCGAGGCGGTGGAGAGTGACCGGGTACGCATCGCCCCGGCCCAGTGGAAGCGCGTCTACCTCGACTGGATGCGGGAGATCCGGCCCTGGTGCATCTCGCGGCAGCTCTGGTGGGGTCACCGGATCCCGGTCTGGTACTGCGACGCCTGCGAGGAGACCTACGTCGCCGAGGACCCGGCGGCGGCGCCGGAGCGCTGCGGCGCCTGCGGCGGTGCGCTGCGCCAGGAGGAGGACGTGCTCGACACCTGGTTCAGCTCGGCGATCTGGCCCTTCGCCACGCTCGGCTGGCCCGACGAGACCCCCGAGCTGCGCGCCTTCTACCCGACCAGCTTCCTCACCACGGCGCGCGAGATCCTCTTCCTCTGGGTGGCGCGGATGGTCATGACCGGGCTCGAGTTCGCCGGTGACATCCCCTTCAAGGACGTCTACGTGCACTCGGTGATCCAGGCCCGCGACGGGCGGCGCATGTCGAAGAGCCTCGGCACCGGCATCGACCCGCTGGACGAGATCGACGTGCACGGCGCCGACGCCCTCCGCTTCGGCCTGCTGGCGATGTCCTCGACCCAGGACGTGCGCTACTCGGACGCCAAGGTCCAGCAGGGCCGCGATCTCTCCAACAAGCTCTGGAACGCGAGTCGCCTGATCCTGCTCAACACGGCCGAGGCGGAGGTGAAGCCGGTCGCCGAGCGCATCGAGGACCGCTGGATCCTCTCGCGGCTGGAGCACACGATCGCCTCGGTCAGCAAGAAGCTCGACGCCTACGATTTCGCCCACGCCGCGCAGGAGACCTACGCTTTCTTTTGGTCGGAGCTCTGCGACTGGTACCTGGAGATCGTCAAGCCGCGCCTCTACGAGAGCGAGCCCGCGGTCTCGGCCAACCTGCTCTGGGTCTTGGAGCGCACGCTTGCCCTGCTGCACCCGATCATGCCCTTCGTCAGCGAGGAGATCTGGTCCTACCACCCGAGTCGCCGGGGGCATCTCGCTGTGCATCCGTTTCCCCAGGCCGACGCCTCGCTCTTCGACGCCGAGGCCGAGGCGAAGGTGGGGGGCGGCATCGAGCTGACCCGGCGCCTGCGCGCCTGGCGCGACATGGTCGACGCCCCCGCCGCGACGCAGCTCTCGTGCACCGTCGAGGGCGAGCAGCCGGAGGAGTTCGTCGCCCGTCTCGCCCGCTTCGAGCTCGTCGAGGACGGCGGCGACCCGATCGCCGCCGTCGGCCCGGTCAAGGTGCTCGCCTCGGCCGAGGTGGACGCCGAGGCGATCGCCGTGCGACTGGAGAAGCGACGTGAGGAGCTGCGCTCGGAGGTCGCTCGCGCCGAGGGCAAGCTCGCCAACGAGAAGTTCGTCGCCCGGGCGCCGGCCGAGCTGGTCGAGGAGGAGCGGGCAAAGCTCGAGCGCTACAGGGCCGAGCTGGAGGAGCTCGCCGAGAGTGGTTGGTCCGGTGAGTCAGCCGCCTAATCGGTGCCTTGGGTTTGCCGGACCAACCACTAGATCCGCAGGCCTACCTCGACTCGCTGGAGCCGGTCGGCTGGAAGCTCGGCCTGGAGCGGATGCACAAGCTGAGCACGACGCTGGGGATGCCCCAGCACCGCTTTGCCTCGATCCATGTGGTTGGCACCAATGGCAAGTCCTCGGTGACGCGGATGATCGCCGCCCTGCTCGGGGCGCACGGGCTGCGGACCGGGGCCTGCGTCTCGCCACACCCCACGCACTGGTCCGAACGCGTCCTGCTCGATGGCGAGACGATCGAGGCGGCGGCCTTCGCGGCTGCGGTCGGACGGGCCGCCCAGGCGGCGGCTGCGGTCAACCGCTCCCTGGAGGAGGGCGACGCGGTGACTCAGTTCGAGCTGGCGACCGCCGCCGCCTTCGTCGCCCTCGCCGCGGCGAGGGTCGACGCCGCCGTGATCGAGGCCGGCCTGGGGGGGCGGCTCGACGCGACCAACACGATCCCTTCGAAGGTGACCGTGCTGACCTCGATCGGCCTCGACCACACCGCCTGGCTCGGTGGCACCGAGCTCGAGATCGCCGCCGAGAAGCTCGCGGTCCTGCGAGACCACACGACGCTGGTTCTCGGCAGGGTCAGTGGCGAGGTCGCTGCTCTCGCCGAGCGGACCGCTGCCGAGCGCGGGGCGGAGCTGGTCGTTGCCCCGGAGGATCCCGGAGCTGGGCTGGAGCTGCGCGCGCTGGGCCCTTTCCAGCGCCGCAACTTCGCCCTCGCCGAGGCGGCCGCCCGCTCCTTCCTCGGCGATCTCGATCCCGCCAAGGTGGTGGCGGTGGCGGCCTCGCTCACCGTGCCGGGCCGGCTCGAGCGGGTGGCCGAGAACCCGCCGACCTTCATCGACGTCGCCCACAACTCCGACGGGGCCGCGGCCCTGGCGGAGGGGTTGGCCGAGGTCGCCGGCGCCGGCCCGGTGGTCGCCTGTCTCGCGGTCCTCGCCGACAAGGACGCCGAGGCGATGGTCAGAGCCCTGGCGCCGGCCTTGCAGCAGGTCGTCTGCACCGAGCTCGACCCGGCGGCTCTGAGATCGCGCGGCCTGCCGGGCGCCTCCTCCCACAGCGCCGGGAAACTCGCGCACGCCTGCGCTGCGGCCGGCCTGCCCAGCCAGGAGGTTCCCGACTTTGCCGCCGCGGTGGAGCGGGGAAGGGAGCTGGCGGCGGAGTCGCCCGGCGGCGTGCTTCTGATCACCGGCTCGCACTACGCGCTGGCCCCCGCCCGGGCCATGCTGAGCGCCTGAGCCGGGACCGACTCTGAGAGGATTGGGGACGTGGAGACGAAAGCCAGGAGCGCGAGCTCCGAACTGCTCTCGATGATGGCTCTGGTCGCAGCCGTCGTCGCTGCCGTGATCCTCGTCTTCTTCGGCCTCGGCTACCTCTTCGGCAGTCTTTTCCTCTAGCGCATCCGATGTTGACCACACTGGAGCGGGGTCAAAGTCGGATGCGAGGGTTCACGAGCCCGGCGGCGAAGTAGACTGCCGCTCCCCTCTCCGGCGGGCGCCCAGCCATGGCACTAGCGATCTTCGGCATCTCCAACAGCGGCCTCAACCTGGCCGTCACCCTCTTCGTTCTGATGATCGTCATCGTCTGGCTTGCCCTGATCGTCTACACCTACCTCGATGCCCGCCGCCGCATTTCCGATCCGTTCCTGGTCGCCTGCGCGACAGTCGGCTCCTTCTTCCCCTACATCGGTACCGCCGTCTACGCGATCGTGCGACCGCCGGAGTTCCTCGAGGACGCCCATGAACGCGAGCTCGAGATCCGCGCTGCCGAGCTGCGCGTGCGCCAACTGACCGAGGCCTCCTGCCCCAATTGCGAATACCCGGTTGAGAAGAACTTCCTGCGCTGCCCGCAGTGCCAGCGCCGCCTCAAGGACCCCTGCACGAGCTGTGGAAAGCCGGTCGATCCGCGCTGGGTGCTCTGTCCCTACTGCGAGAACCCGATTGCCGAGAAGCCGCGCCGTCAGCGCGGCGCCGGCGAAGGG
>JBIOVV010000045.1:0-48053 GCA_044867925.1 Solirubrobacterales bacterium
GCCTTCTTCATCAACTGCACGCTGAAACGAAGCCCCGACGTCTCGCACACCCAGGGGCTGATGGACATCTCGATGGAGATCATGCGGCGAAACGGCGTCGAGGTCGAGTGCATTCGCGCCATCGACCACGACATCGCCGGCGAGATCATGGTGCGACAAGGCGTCTCCGTCGAAGAGGTGCGCGCCGTCGACCACGAGATCGCCACCGGCGTCTGGCCCGACATGACCGAATACGGCTGGGAGCGCGACGAGTGGCCGGCGATCTTCGAGCGGGTGATGGCGGCCGACATCCTCGTGCTCGGCATGTCGATCTGGCTGGGGGAGAAGTCCTCGGTCGCGACCCAGGTCGTCGAGCGGCTCTACGGCAACTCGCACCTGCTCAACGAGGCCGGCCAGTACGCCTACTACGGCCGCGTCGGCGGCTGCCTCGTCACCGGCAACGAGGACGGGGTCAAGCACTGCGCGATGAACACGCTCTACTCGCTGCAGCATCTCGGCTACACGATCCCGCCCCAGGCCGACTCGGGCTGGATCGGCGAGGCCGGGCCGGGCCCGTCATACCTCGACGAGGGCTCGGGCGGGCCGGAGAACGACTTCACCAACCGCAACACCACCTTCGCCGCCTGGAACATGCTCCACCTGGCGCGGATGCTGAAGGACGCCGGCGGCATCCCGGCCCACGGCAACCAGCGCCCCGATTGGGATGCCGGCTGCCGCTTCGACTTCCCCAATCCGGAGCACCGCGCCTGAGGGCGCGGCCGGCGTCGACCCCGCCGCGGGCTCAGGTCTTGCGCTCGAGGTCGGCCACCTCCTCCGCCTTCTCGTCGGCCCTCTCCTGGGCGTGATCCAGCTCCTCCTTCTTCTCGCCCTTGCGCTCCTCCCTTTTGCCCTGCCGGCGCAGGGAGGCGTCGTCGGCGAGGTCGCCCGCCGCCTGCTTTGCCCTACCGGTGATCTTGTCGAGGATTCCCATTTCCAAGCCTTTCTCGTCGGGTACGGACTCCCGGTACCCCGGATGGCATCTGCCCGAACCGCGCGCGAGAGGCGCGATCAGCCGCGCTTCGAGACCGAGCTCGCGAGCAGGCGCAGGTCGTCCACCAGGCCGGCCAGCGCCTCCTCCCGCTCGTCGCGGTCGCGCAGCCGCAGGATCGCCGAGGGGTGCAGGGTCAGCGCGGCGACCGGCGCCAGCGGCGAGTCGATCAGCCGGCCGCGGTCCCGGGTGACTCGGATCGAGGAACCGAAGAGGGCTTTGGCCGAGGTCGCCCCCAGGGCCAGCAGCCCGGTCGGCCGCACCGCTTTCAGCTCTGCCTCGAGCCAGGGCCTGCACGCCTCGACCTCCCCGGCCCGCGGCGTCTGGTGCAGGCGACGCTTGCCACGCGCCCGCCACTTGAAGTGCTTGACGGCATTGGTCAGATAGACCTCCCCGGCATCGATCCCGGCGCTCTCCAGCGCCCCTGCGAGAACGCCTCCGGCGGGACCGACGAAGGGCTCGCCCTCGACGTCCTCGCGGTCCCCCGGCTGCTCGCCGACCAGCATCAGCTCCGCCTTCCGCGGGCCGGCGCCGAAGACCGTCTGCGTCGCGTCCCGCCAAAGCGGGCAGCCGTGGCAGCCGGCGGCGGCACGGCGCAGCGTGGCGAGCGAACGAGTGGCGGGGACGAACTCGGCGGCGCTCGTCTCGGTGGCCATGCCCCGGACTACCCCTGCCCGCCTGTCGACAAGCCCTGCTCGAGGTAGCGAGCGTTGGCGGGCGCGTAGCCCTTCCAGTCGTTGTTGAGGTAGACGAAGACAGGGCGCCGCGAGCGCCAGGCGGCGAGCCGGCGCCGCCAACCGTCGAGCTCGGCCTCGGAGTAGTTGCCACCGCGACCGCGATGGCCGTAATGCAGGCGCAGGTAGGCGATCTCGCCCGCCGGCCTGGCCGCGGGCAGCGGCCGGCGCTTGTCGTCGCCGATCGCAAGCGAGGCGCCTCGCTCCGCCAGCAGCTCGCGAACCGGCGCCGCGAACCAGCTCGGATGGCGGAACTCGAAGCAGTGGCCTGCGCGCGGCAGCCGCTCCAGCGCCGCGGCGAGCAGGTCGTCGTCGCGATGGAAGCTCTCCGGCAACTGCCACAGCACCGGTCCGAGCCGGCGTCCGCGCCGCAGTGGCTCCAGCGGCTCCCAGAAGCGGGCGACCGCGTCGGCGATCCCGCGCAGGCGCTTCATGTGGGTCAGGTAGCGGCTTGCCTTGACCGCAAAGACGAAGTCCCCGGGCACCTGCTCGACCCAGCCTTCGACCGTGGAGAGCTTCGGCAGCCGGTAGAAGGTCGCGTTGACCTCGACCGTGTCGAATACCTCCGCGTAGCGCTCGAGCCAGCGCCGCTGCGGCAGGCCGTCGGGATAGAGGCCGCCGCGCCAGTCGCCATAGCTCCAGCCCGAGCAGCCGATCCGCACCCGCTGCATCGCGAAGCTCTACTTGTCCGGCGGAATCGGCAGGTCGGCCTCGCCGCGCTCGATCGTCTCGCGGTCCTCGGGGTCGCGAACGTCGCTGTCGGGAAAGGAGCGCCGGTCGCCGTGTTCGGCGATTTCCTGCAGGCGCCGCTCGGCCTGCTCGAAGCCCTCGGCCTCCCCTTGGCCGGCCTCTTCGAGCGGCTCGCGGGCGGGATCGGCGCTGAGCGGCCTGACCTCACCGCCGATCCGGGCCGCTTCGGCGGCGGCCGCCGCGGCCTCGGCATCGGGCGAGCCGGTGCTCTCGAATCCCGGCGAGCGGCTCAGCCCCGGCAGCACCTCGCGCCCGTAGAAGTCGATCGCCGCGTGTGGGTCGGCGCCCGAGTTGTTCATCAGCGCCACCGTCGTCGCGCCCATCTCCTCGACCTGCCTGATCCGCTCGAGGTGCTCGTCGGGGTCGGCGGAGATGATCATCGCCTCGCGCAGCTGCGCGTCGGAGACCTGCGCCGCGCCGTGCTCGTACATCGCCTTCGGGTCGTGCCAGTCCTCCTTGTAGAACTCCTTCGGCTGGGCGCCCTTCCAGACGCGGGCGCCCTCGAGCGCCGCCTCGTCGTCCCGGGCCCACGAGAAGGCGACCTGGAGGACGATCTCGCCGGCTTCGCGACCCGCGTCGGAGGCCGCGCCGCGGTAGGCATCGAGGATCGCCGGAACCGCCTCGGGATCGGCCAGCGTCCATAGGCCGTCCCCCTGGCGCCCGGCGACCGCCGCGGCTTGGGGACCGAAGGCGGAGACGTAGATCGGCGGACGTCGTCCCGCGGGCAGGCTGTGGATGAAGGCCCCGTCGGCGGCGAAGTGATCGCCCTCGCCGCTCAGCTTCTTGCCGTCCCAGAGCGCCCGGATCATCTCCAGCGCCTCCTCCATGCGCGCGATCTGCTCGCCGACCGCGGGCCAGCCTTGGCCGAGGGGCGCCTCGTTCAGCGCCTCGCCGGAGCCGAAGCCGAGGTAGGGGCGCCCCGGGTACATCGCCTCCATCGTCGCCCAGGCCTGGGCGATCAGGGCCGGGTGATAGCGCGGCCCCGGCGGGGTGACGCCGGTGCCGAAGAGGAGGCGATCGGTCGCCTGCGCGGCGGCGCCGAGCCAGAACCAGGCGTTGCCCGACTCACCGCCCTCCCACCAGGGCTGCAGATGATCGCTGCAGCCGATGCCGTCGAAGCCGGCCCGCTCGGCCGCGATCGCCTGCTCCAACAGATCCTCCGGCGGGAACTGCTCGTGCGCGCAGAAGTGCAGGTAGCGCATGGCGTGCCTGTACCCGTTTGACGCTCGGCCAAGCGCGGGTATGACCGGCACGTGACCGCGGAGAAGCCGGCCATCCTCATCTTCGACATCGACGGCACCCTGGTCGACACCAACTATCAGCACGCGATCGCCTGGCACCGGGCGTTCCGCGATCGCGACCACGCCGTCCAGGTCTGGGAGATCCACCGCCACATCGGCATGGGCGGCGACCAGCTGGTCACGGCGCTGATCGGCGAGGAGGGCGAGCGCGCCGACGGCGAGGCGATCCGCGAAGCCGAGGGCGAGGCGTACGGCGAGCTGATCGGCGAAGTGCAGGCGATGCAGGGCTCCTCGGAGCTCCTGGGCGAGCTGCGGGACGATGGCGCCACGGTGGTCCTCGCCAGCTCGGCAAAGGCGGAGGAGGTGGAGCACTACCTCGACCTGCTCGACGCCCGCGACCTGGTCGCGGGCTGGACCACCGCCGCGGACGTCGAGCGCACCAAGCCGCATCCGGATCTGGTCCGCGCCGCTTTGGAGAAGGCCGGCGGCGGCGACGGGGCGGCGGCGATGGTCGGCGACTCGACCTGGGACGTGAAGGCCGCCGCGGCGGCGGGCATGCCGACGCTGGCCGTCCTCACCGGCGGCTTCTCGGAGGAAGAGCTGCGCGAGGCGGGAGCGTCCGAGGTGGTGAGGTCGATCGCCGCGCTGCGGGAGGATCGAAGCGCGCTGACGAGCCTCGCCGGGGCCGTTGAGGCGAGGGAGTAGGGCTCCGGCGAGAGCCTCGTCTGCGGCCCCACCCGGAGCGCTTCTTCGAATTTTTACGAGTGCGAGGTCCTGCCCGCCTTCGCTTGACGGGGTTGGCCGGGCCTGAACTTGGGTATGGGACCAACGCTCGTTTCCCAATCGGAAGGAGGACGCAAAATGGCCGAGCTGACGACGCTGGAGGAGAAGCTCGCGGAGGTACTGGGCCTGGCCCAGGCCGCGCAGGGCGCCACCGAAAAGGTCGAGGGCATGGTCGAGGACGAGGAAATCGTCGCCGGCCTGAGGAAGATGCGCGAGGAGGCGGAGGAGACGGAGGGCCGCTGCACCGAGCTGGCCGACAGCCGCAACGGCAAGAAGACGGCGATCCTCGAAAAGGCCCAGGAGACCAAGAGCGAGGCGACCGAGATGATGTCGACCTACCTCGGCGGCGAGTCCGACGGGCTCGACGGCTTCGAGTTCCTGACCATGGCGGAGGCCGGCGAGGTCGGCCACTGGGCGGTGCTCGGCAAGCTCAACGAGTCGGCGGAGGAGAACGAGATCTCCGAGCTGGTCGAGTGGGCGCTGCCGATTCAGGAACGCCACTTCGCCGAGGTCAAGGACGGATCGCTCAAGCTGGCCGGGGAGAAAGACCCCTACGAAGAGTCCTAGTAGGGGGCCGACATGCACAGTTGGAGGCGCCGCCCAGGGGTCACCGCGGCAGCGGTGGCACTCGGCGTCTCCTTTGTCGCTCTCTCCGGTTGCGGCGATCTCAGTCGCGATGAGCTGAACCGGGGCGTCGAATCGCTGAGTGCGCTGGCGGCGCAGGGGCAGCTGCTCGCCAACGGTGTCGCCCGCGACGCGACCAAGTCCACATATACGCGGCAGATGGCGAAGACGCTGGGCGGCGCGGCCGAGCACGAGGCCGAAAAGCTCGCCGACGCCGAGCCTTCGCCGCAGGTGAAGGATGAGCGAGATGCCGCCGTCCAGGTCGCCGCCGAGCTGGCCGACCTCTTCTCCGAGCTGCAGACCTTTCCCGGCGATGAGCATCACGGCGCGCTGGTCGAAACCCATATGGGAGAAGTCGAAGAACAGGCGAACGCGCTCGTCGAGCGCTTGGGCGGCGATGCGGGGTGAGGTCGATCCTCAAGATCGCGCTGGGGATCATCGCCGCGCTCGGCGGCTTCCTCGACATCGGCGACATCGTCTTCAACACCCAGGCCGGCGCGCTCTTCCGCTACGACCTGCTCTGGGCGGTGGCGCTGGGAACCGTGGGGATCGCCGTCTACGCGGAGATGTGCGGCCGGGTCGCGGCCGTCACCGGCCGGCCGGTCTTCGACGTGATCCGCATGCGCCTCAGCTTCGGCTTCGGCCTCGTCGCGCTGATCGCCAGCACCGTCGTCAACCTGCTCACCGTCGCGGCCGAGCTGGGCGGCCTGGCGATCGTCCTGCAGCTTCTCTTCGACGCCGAGTTCAGCCTCTTCGTCGTCCTCGCCGCGATCGGCCTCGTCATCGTCGTCGCCCTGCTTCCCTTCGGCGGCATCGAGCGGCTCTTCGGCTACTGCGGCCTGATGATGATCGTCTTCGTCGCCACCGCCGTTCACCAAAGCCCGGACTGGGGGGAGGTGGCGCAGGGCTTCGTCCCCTCGTTCAGCGGCTCGACGCTCTACCTCTACTTCGTCGTCGGCGTCTTCGCCGCGGCGCTGATGCCATACGAGGTCCACTTCTACTCCTCCGGGGCGGTCGAGGAGCACTGGGACGAGTCGAACCTGAAGGAGAACCGACTCAACGCCATCGTCGGCTACGCGCTCGGCGGCCTGCTCGCCTGCGCGCTGGTCGTCGTCTCGGGCTATCTCTTCCATCCTGTCGGCGTCGATCCGAGCGACCTCGGCACCGCTGCTCTGCCCGCGCAGGGCGCTTTTGGCCAGACCGGCCTCCTGCTTGCCCTGGGCGGAATCCTCTTCTGCGTCGGTGGCGCCGCGATCGACTCCAGCTTCTCCGCCTCCTACAACCTCGCCCAGTTCCTCGGCTGGGAGTGGGGGCGCTACCGCGGCCCGAAGAAAGCGCCGCGCTTCACCATCTCCTGGCTCGTCTTCCTCTTCCTCGCGATGCTGGTCGTGCTCAGCGGCATCAACCCGGTCGAGATCACCGAGTACTCGGTCGTCCTGGCCGTTGTCGCTCTGCCGCTCACCTACTTCCCGATCCTGATGATCGCCGGCGACCGCTCCTTCATGGGCGAGCACGCCAACGGCGCGATCGCCCGGACCCTCGGCTGGGCCTACTTCGCCCTGATCGTCGTCCTCGCCTTCGCCGCGGTGCCGCTGCTGCTGGCGACGAACGGGGGCGGCGGATGAACCACGAGCCGCTTTCCGTTGCCCACCGCCTGCTCGACGAGCAGATCCTCGACTGCGACGGACGCCGCTGCGGTCGCGTCGACGACATCGAGCTGCGCGGCAACCCGCCGCGGATCAGCGCCCTGCTCGTCGGCGAGGGCCTCTACCCGCGCCGCCTACCCGTCCGTTTGCGCGGCCTGGCGCGGCGCCTGTCCGGGGCCGAGCGCTGGGGCGCCAACGCCCTGCGCATTCCCTGGGAGGAGGTCGAGGAAATCGGCTCCTCGGTCGTGCTGCGCGGCAAGGCGGAAGAGCTCGGGCTCGGCGGCGGCGACAACCCCGACAAGTGGCTGGTGAAGAGGCTGCCGTGGAACTAGAGGGACCGCATGCCCTCAGCGAGCTGATCGGGCGCCGGGTCGTCGACTCCTCGGGCCGCTCGCTCGGCCACGTCTTCGAGGCGCGGGCACGTTGGGAGAACGACTTCCTCGTCCTCGACGAGCTGCTGCTCGGTCGCAGGGCGCTGCTGCGTCGCCTGCGCGGACCGGCGCAGGAGTGCCGCGGCATCCCTTGGGAGGCCGTGGTCGAGGTCGGGCCGGACCGGATCGTGGTGCGGCACTGACCACGTCCGAGGCTGATCGAGGCGGTCCGCGAGCGGGTCGGAGCGCTCCGTCCGGCGGACGCGCAACCATCGGCCCATGTGGCAGGTCGCTGTTCTTTGCTCCGGCTGCGCCGAGGAATCGGAGGTCACGGTCGAGGCGCTCGACGACGTCGAGCGCGAGGCCTGCCCGTGCGGCTACAGCTTCGTGACGGTCTCCGTGGCGAGCTTCGAGCCCGTCTACGCGGAAGTGGGCGAGCTCGTCGAGCTTTCGCCGCGAAGCGACCTGTCGCTGGCCGCTTAGCCGTCGACGAGCTGGAGATGCTGCAGATCGGCATCGTCGGCAAGCGCCGGCTGTGGCGGGCACTCGAGCACACCCACGCTGACGATCTCGCCGGCGTCGAGCTGGGCGCCTTGACCGAGCGGGCGACAGCGCAGCTGAGGCAGCTCGAAGCACTGCATCCGAGGGCGGCAACGCTCGCCCTGTAGGGAAAACGACACGTTTTGCGCGGACCTCTGGGGGTAGACACGCCAAGAGGCCCAGGGGAGCGGCTCCCGCTCACTCCTCGCCAATCCGAACCCCAAGATCTACGGGAAGGCGAGCTAGCAAGATGAAGGTAGTCGTCACCGGCGCGACGGGAAACGTCGGCACCAGCACCGTTCAGGCATTGAGCGACTGTCCCGAGATCGAGGAGATCGTCGGGCTGGCTCGGCGCGAGCCGACCTGGGCGCCGCCGAAGACGAGCTGGGTCGAGGCGAACGTCCTCACCTCCGACCTCGGCCCGATCTTCGCGGGCGCCGACGCCGTCATCCACCTCGCCTGGGCGATCCAGCCCTCCCGGGACGCGGTGACGCTGGAGCGGATCAACGTCGAGGGCAGCCGGCGCGTCTTCGAGGCCGCGGCCGCGGCCGGCGTTCCGAAGCTGATCCATGCCTCCTCGGTCGGCGCCTACTCGCGCGGCCCCAAGGATCGCGAGGTCGACGAGAGCTGGCCCACGGAGGGCACCCCGAGCTCGTTCTACTCGCGCCACAAGGTGGCGGTGGAGCGCCAGCTCGACCGCTTCGAAGCCGACAATCCCGAGATGCGCGTCGTGCGGCTGCGGCCCGCGCTGATCTTCAAGGACGAGGCCGCGACCGAGATCCGCCGCCTCTTCGTCGGGCCCTTTCTCCCCAACTTCCTCCTTCGCCGCGCCTTCCTCCCGGCGCTGCCCCGCGTCGAGCGCCTGCGCTTTCAGGCCGTGCACTCCGAGGACGTCGGGCGGGCTTACCTGCAAGCGGTCCTGGCGGATGTCGACGGCGCTTTCAACATCGCCGCCGAGCCAGCGCTCAGCCCTGAGGAGATGGCCGGGCGGATCGGCGTGCGCAGCTTCCCGGTGCCGGCCCGGGTGGTGCGGCGGCTCGCCGACCTGAGCTGGAGGCTGCGCCTGCAGCCGACGCCGCCGGGCTGGCTCGATATGGCGCTGAACGTGCCCCTGATGTCCTCCGACCGGGCGCGCGAGGAGCTTGGCTGGGAGCCCCGCCACGGTGGGGTGGAGGCGCTGGAAGAGCTGCTGGAGGGCCTGCGCGGGGGACACGGCAAGGAGACCCCGCCGCTCGAAGCCGACAGCGCCGCCGCCCGCATCGACGATCTCAAGACCGGCGTCGGTGCTCGTCAGTGGGATCGCGATCGCGACGAGCAGCTCGTCAAGTACCTCGCCGACGTGCACTCGATCGAGTTGCAGGCGCTGGCGCAGCTTCGCGCCGCTCCGCGGATCGCCGGGGACGAGCGACTGTCGCGGGCGTTCGAAGAGCACCTGGTCGAGACCGAAGACCAGGAGCGGCGCGTGCGCGAGCGCCTGGAAGCCCTGGGCGGCAAGCCGTCGAAGCTGAAGGACGCGGCCGGCGCCGCCGGCGGCTGGGCGATGGTCGCCTTCGCGGCCAGTCAGCCCGACACCCCGGGGAAGCTGGCCATGCACGCCTACTCCTACGAGCACATGGAGCTTGCCGCCTACGAGCTGCTGAAGCGACTCGCCGAGCGTGCCGGCGACGAGGAGACGGCGCGGATGGCGGCCGCCATCGCGACCGAGGAGGCGCGGATGGCGGAGCGCCTGGAGCAATCTTTCGATGCCGCGGTCGAGGCCTCCCTGGCGGGTGTCGGCGCCGACCGCCTCGACTCCGCCCTGCTCGCCTACCTGCGCGACGTCCACGCCCTCGAGGGGCAGGCCGAAAAGCTGCTCGAGGCCGGCGCCGAGCGGGTCGACGACGAGCGCCTCGAGGCGACCTTTCGCGCTCATCTCGAGCAGACCCGGCGCCACCGCGAGCGGATCGCGGGCCTGCTGGACGAGCGCGACGCCAAGCCCTCGCCGGCCAAGGACGCGATGCTCAAGGCCGGCGGGCTCAACCTCTCCGCCTTCTTCGGCGCCCAGCCGGACTCGACCACCAAGCTCGCCGGCTTCGCCTTCGCCTTCGAGCAGCTCGAGGTCGCCGCCTACGAGCTTCTGCAGCGCGTCGCTGCCCGCGCCGGCGACGAGGGGGTGGTGGCGAGCGCGGAAGAGATCCTCGCCGAGGAGCGCCACGCCGCCGCCCGCATCGCCGAAAGCTGGAACCGCCCGGACATCCCCCTCGGGCTGGCGTCATGAAAGAGAAACGCGAGAAGGGAACCCGATGAAGGCGCTCACTTTCCACGGCAAACGCGACGTGCGCGTCGACGAGGTGCCGGATCCGAAGATCGAACAGCCGACCGACGCGATCGTCCGCATCACCTCGACCGCGATCTGCGGCTCTGACCTGCACCTCTACGAGGTGCTGGGAATGTTCATCGAAGAGGGCGACATCCTCGGTCACGAGCCGATGGGGATCGTCGAGGAGGTCGGCTCCGGGGTCACTCAGATCAAAGCGGGCGACCGCGTCGTGATCCCCTTCAACATCTCCTGCGGCGATTGCTGGATGTGCAAGGAGAAGCTCTTCGCCCAGTGCGAGACGACCCAGGTGCGCGAGGAGGACAAGGGCGCCTCGCTCTTCGGCTACACCAAGCTCTACGGCAAAGTGCCCGGCGGCCAAGCCGAGTACCTGCGGGTGCCGCAGGCCCATTTCGGCCCGGTCAAGGTGCCCGCGAACGGCGCCCCCGACGAGCGCTACCTCTTCCTCTCCGACGTGCTGCCGACCGCCTGGCAGGCGGTCGAGTACGCGGCGATCCCGCCGGGCGGCAGCGTCGCCGTCTTCGGGCTCGGCCCGATCGGGCAGATGTGCGCGCGGATTGCCCGCCACAAGGGCGCCGAGCAGGTCTTCGGGATCGACCCCGTCCCAGAGCGGCGCGAGATGGCCGCCCGCCATGAGATCGAGGCGCTCGACCCCGATGAGCACGACGACATCTCGATGGGGCTGCGCGAGCTGACCGGCGGGCGCGGCCCCGACAGCGTCATTGACGCGGTCGGGATGGAGGCGCACGGCGCGCCCGGGGCAAAGATGGCCCAGACCCTGGCCGGCCTCCTGCCGGACGCGCTGGCCGCGAAGGCGACCGAAAAGGCCGCCGTCGACCGCCTCTCGGCCCTGCTCGCCTGCATCGACAGCGTTCGCCGCGGCGGCACGATCTCGATCTCCGGCGTCTACGGCGGTCAGCTCGACCCGCTGCCGATGTTCCAGCTCTTCGACAAGGGCATCCAGATCCGCATGGGCCAGGCCCACGTGCGCCGCTGGACCGACGAGATCCTGCCGCTCCTGGAAGGGGACGAGGACCCGCTCGGGGTCGACGACCTCACCACCCACCAGCTGCCGCTGACCGAGGCGCCCAGCGCCTACTCGATGTTCCAGAAGAAGGACGACGGGGCGATCAAGGTCGTCCTCAAGCCCTGAGCCGGAGAGGAGGATCGCTGTGAGCGGACCGGGGCCCCGCCCGGGCGGGCGGCTGCGCCGCTCGGACTGCTCGGGCCCGGGGATCGGCCGCAGGCGACGCGGCGCCGGCTTCGGCTACGTCGACCCCGAAGGCGGACGGGTCACCGACGGGGAGACGCTGGAGCGGATTCGGGCCCTGGCGATCCCACCGGCCTGGCGGGAGGTCTGGATCTGCAGCGACCCCTTCGGGCACATCCAGGCGACCGGGCTCGACGAGGCCGGGCGCAAGCAGTACCTCTACCACGAGCGCTGGCAGCTGCGGGCGGCGCAGCGCAAGTTCGAGTCGATGCGCGATTTCGCCGCCAGGCTGCCGCGCCTGCGCCGGGCGGTGAAGCGGGACCTCGCCCGCGAGGGGATGCCGCGCGAGCGGGCCCTGGCCTGCGCCGTGCGCCTGCTCGACCTCGGCTTCTTCCGGATCGGCGGCGAGGAGTACGCCGAGACCAACGAGAGCTACGGCGTCGCCACCGTGCTGCGCGAGCACGTCTCGATCGAAGGCGAGGAGATCGTCTTCGACTTTCCCGCCAAGAGCGGGCAGCGCCGCGTGCAGTCGATCCGCGACCCGGAGGTGAAGGCGGCGATCGAGGCGATGCGGCGAAGGCGCAGCGGTCCCGAGGACCTGCTCGTCTTTCGCGAGGACGGGAGCTGGCGCGACGTCCGCTCCGACGAAGTCAACGACTACCTGCAGGCAAAGGCCGGCGACGGCGTCTCGGCCAAGGACTTCCGCACCTGGCACGGGACCGTGCTTGCCGCGGTCGAGCTGGCGCGGGAGCAGGCGCCGGCCTCGAAGGGCAGCGGCGAGCGCACGATCCGGACGGCGATCAAGCGTGTTGCCGAGCGCCTCGGCAACACGCCCGCCGTCTGCCGCAGCTCCTACGTCGACCCTCGCGTGCTCGATCGCTTCCGGCAGGGGGAGACGATCGAGCTGCCGAGCCTCGCCCCCGAAGGCACCGTCGCCCCCCGTCACCAGGGCCAGATCGAGCGCCGGGTCTTGGAGCTGATCGGGTAGGGAAGGGCGCGCGCTGGGCGGCGTCTCCCTCGCCGGCGGTCAGCCCAGTCGGACCTCGACCGCGCAGCCGGCGGTCTCGGGATCGTGGGGAACGAAGGCCGTCAGCTTCGCGTTCGGATCGAGGCGGGCGAGGACGCCGGCGGTGATGCCGCGGTGCAGGAGGCAGACCACCTCCGGGCTCTCTCGCACCGAGTCCCTGTAGGGGCAGTTCCCGAGGCGACAGGTGAAGCCGCCCTCCTCGTGCTCCAGCGTCGGCTCGAACCCGAGTGCCGCGAAGGCGTCTCGAAGGTCCTCCGCCGGCGCCCCCGCGGCGGCCGGAGCAAGCTCTTCGCCGATCTCCCGCCCGGCGCGCTCGACCTCTCGCAGCCGGCTCGGGTTGGCCGGGATCGTCCGGGCCAGCCAGGTCGCGAGCTCGGCATAGGCACGCGGGCGCTGCCCCCCCGGATGCGCGTCGGGTGAGACGGCCCAGCTGTCGCGCGGCCGCCCCTGCCCCTGGCGGATCCGGGTCCGGGTGACGAATCCACCCTCGAGCAGGCGCTCGAGATGGCGGCGGATCCCGTTCGGGTGGAGGCCGAAGTGGGCGGCCACCTCCTCGGTCCCGGCGGGACTTCTGCGCTCGACCAGGAAGGTGAAGATCTGAGCGCGGGTGGGCTGCGCCAGCGCGTCCTCAACCGGTATGGGCAAGTCCATCGCGCCAGCTTTGCACAGCGCGAGCCCCGACGCTGATGCTTTTCACATTCACCCTATGAAAACAAGGTTCCCGGAGAAACGCACGGCCTACCTAACCGTTGAACCCCGTCCCCACCACCGGCGTCCTTGCTTGCCCATCCGACTTCGACCCACTTGGGGTGGGGTCAAAGTCGGATGGGTGTCAAATCGCGCACTCGCCCTCGCCGCGGATGACTTCGTAGGGGCTGGAGCGGTCCCAGTCGATGAATTCCCGCATCGTCTCGAGGCTGAACTCGGCGGGCAGGGTGAGCGGCTTGATCTCGGCTTCGAAGCGCTCGTTGCCGACCCGCTCGGCGAAGCGCTCGAAGTCCTCGCCCTCGTTCCGCTCGCCCTCGTACATGCGCAGCCAGCGCTCGACTGCCTCGGGCACGCGCTTGGCCGGCAGGCGCGACTTCAGCCGCTTGCCGAAGGCGACCTCGCCGTCGGCGGCGCGACCGCCGATGTGGGGGATGTAGGCAGGCATCTGGCGCCCACCGACTTTCAGCGAGGCGCCGTAGAAGCCGATCGTGCCGATGTGGTGCTGGCCGCAGCCGTTGGGACAGCCGCTCATCTTGATCTGGATCGCCCGGGTCAGCGGGTCGACGATCTCCATCGACTCGAGCCGCTCCTGAATCGCCTGGTTCAGGCCCATCGAGCTGGTGATCCCCATCTTGCAGCTGTCGGTGCCCGGGCAGCTGATCACGTCGTCGATTTCGAAGGCGCCGGCGTCGCTGAGGCCGAGCTCGCGCAGCCGGCCCCAGACCTCGTAGAGCGCCTCGTCGCGCACCCACCGCAGGACGAAGTTCTGCTCGACCGTGCTGCGGGCGCTGCCGCCGCAGTACTCGCGCATGATCGCCGCCAGGCCGCGGAGCTGCTCCGGCGTCAGGTCGCCGCGAGTGACCTTGACCGCCACGGCGGAGAAGCCGGGCTGGCGTTGCGGCGTCACGTTGCGCTCGGCGAAGAGCTCGAACTGGGAGCGGTTGCTGTCGGGCGCCGCGTACTCGCGGTCGGCGCCGGGCGCCGCGGCTTCCTCGTCGTGGTCGAAGCGCAGCCGCGCCAGCTCGGCCGCGTAGTCACGCTCCCCAGTCCACTCGCCGGCCAGCTCCTCGTCGACAAGAGCACGAAAGGCGTCGGGGCCGATTTTGTCGAGCAGCACCTTGATCCGAGCCCGGGCGCGGTTCTTGCGCAGCCAGTCCTGGCGGTCGAAGATGCGGACGATCGCCTCGGTCACCTTCAGGTAGGCGCCGTCCTCGGCGCCGACGAAGTCGTAGATCTCATGGGCGAGGCGGGGCATGATCGCGGTGCCGCCGCCGACCCAGACCGCGAAGCCGCGCTTGCCGTCGCGGATCACCGGCAGGAAGCCGATGTCGTGGATCGGCACGATCGCGCGGTCGGCCGGCGAGGCGGAGAAGGCGGTCTTCCACTTGCGCGGCATCGCCTGGGTGACCGGGTGGCGGACGAAGTAGCGCACGTAGGCGCCGGCGTATGGCGTGGGGTCGAAGACCTCGTCGGCGGCGACGCCGGCGTAGGGGTCGGCGGTGTCGTTGCGGACCGTGTTGCCGCAGCCCTCACGCGAGGAGAGGCCGGCCTTGCCGAGCTCGCGGATCAGCTTCGCCGCGTCGGTCAGCGGCACGTGGTGCAGCTGGATGTTCTGCCGGGTCGTGATGTGGCCCTTGCGCAACGGCACCCAGCGCTCGATCGCGTCGGCGAAGGCATCGAGCTGATCCGGTGAGACGCCGCCGAAGGGCAGCTTGACCCGGATCATCTGCACGTCGGCCTGGCGCTGCCCGTAGACGCCCTGCTTGAGCCGGAAGGGGATGAAGGTGTCCTCTCCCTGCTCGCCGCCGAGGAAGCCGCCAGATTCGGAGTCGAAGTCGTCGAACTCGTCGGCGAGGATCGGGATCACGTGGCCGGGCACGTTTTCGAAGCTCTCCGGATTCTCGCGGGAGCCCGGGGCGCCCTTGCCCTGCTGCCGCTTGCCATGCTCGACGTCGAGGCCGTCGAGGATCGCCGCGGCCCCGCTCTCTGTGGCCGTTCCCGCCTCCATCTCACCGACCTCCTTCGCTTGACTCCGGTTTACACAGCCAGGCTGTGAAAATAGCAATACCGGGTCGGGATTTGGGTATTTGAAGATCGAGGCCTGGAGAGGCCCGCCGGCTAGGCGTCGCGCTCCCGCGCGACGAGGTCGCGCAGGCTCGCGAAGTCCTCGGCGCAGGCGGGGCAGCCGTCGAGGTGGGCGCGCATGCCGGGCACTCGCTCCTCCGCCGGCTCGCCGGAGAGGCCCAGCTCGACGTAGCCGTCGAGCTGGGCGAAGCACTCCTCGCAGCTTAGCTCCGGCGTGCCGGGCCCGAGGACCCTCGCCAGGGCCTCCGCGCTCGTGGGCCGTCGTCCGCTGTCGCTCATCGTTCCTCCTCTCGGTTGTCGGCGCCGAGCTCGAAGCCGCGGGCGGAGAGCGCCGCGCGCAGCTTGCGGCGGGCATCGTGCAGGGTCTTGTAGAGAGCGCCGCGATTGCTCTCGAGGCGCTCGGCGAGGACGTCGATCGGCACCCCGTTGAGGGCGACCGCGACCAGCACCCGCCGCTGGCGGGTGCTGAGGCAGCGCTCGACCTCCTCGCGGATGGCGCCGAAGAGCTCGCTGTCCTCGGCACCGCGCTCAGCCGGCGCGGCGGGGTCGGCGAGCACCTCCCAGCCCTCCGCCTCGAGCGGGATCTCGCGGCCCTGCCAGGCGCGGCGGCGTACCTTGACCCCGGCCTCGAGCAGGGCGAACTTGTAGGCCCAGGTGGTGAAGCGGCTTTCGCCGCGGAAGTCGTCGAGCTTGCCCAGCAGGGCGATCAGGGCGTCATCGGCGCTCTGCTGGGCGAGGTCCTCGTGATCGCCGCCGCGCAGGTGGGAGAGGGACGAGCGCCGCCGCTCGATCTCGAAGCGGGCAGCCCGCACCAGCAGGGCGTGAAGCTCCGCCACCGCGGCGTCGCGCTCGGCTCCCGTCGCGCGCAGGCGCCGCAGCCAGAGCCGCGACGCATCGTCGCTCGGCGCCGTGGCCGATTGGGACGGGCTCTCGGTTGGCATCGTCATCGTCGCCGCTGCCATGCATTGTTAGCGATCGCCCCGTGCCGATCCTTACCTCGGGTAAGAACCGGCGCGCCGGGCGCGCAGAAGAGACAGCCGATCAACACGACAACGGAGGTCTCGATGTCCACCACCGCCACACTCGATCCACGCGAAGCCGGTCTCGCGCCGACGTTCGCCGAGCGCCTCAAGGGCGATCCCGCCTACCAGGCGTTCGTGCTCCTGCGCATCGGCTTCGCCGTCGCCCCGGTCCTCTTCGGGCTCGACAAGTTCTTCAACGTGATGGTCGACTGGGAGGCCTACCTCGCTCCCTGGATCGACGACATCGTTCCCGGCAGCGCCTCGACCGCGATGCATCTCGTCGGCGTGGTCGAGATCGTCGCCGGCATCCTCGTCGCGCTGAAGCCGCGCTACGGCGCCTACGTAGTCGCCGCCTGGCTGGGCGGGATCATCGTCGACCTGCTCACCTACTCGGGCTACTACGACATCGCCCTGCGCGACTTCGGCCTGATGCTGGGTGCGCTGACCCTGGCTCGGCTGGCCAGCCTGTACGACCCGCCGGGGCTCGAGCTGCGGATCTAGCCGGATGAGGCGTGGGTGGCGCGTTCGCGCTGAAGCCGCTGCTTCCATGGCAGGACCGGGATGCCCCAGCGGGCGCACCCCAGGCCTTCCGCATGGGGCAGCAACCGCCACCCGCGCCGCCATTCCCCGCTCGGCATCGCCGCCGCCAGTTGCCAGACCGTTTCGGGATATGCGCCGTCCTTCGCCATCTCCTGCAGGATCGGCCAGCTCTTGGCGGTCGCCATCGCCTTTTCGGCTTCGGCCGCTCCCCTGCCGTCTCCGTCGCGTCGGGCTTCTCCCCACTGCCGGAACCAGAGGCAGGAGACGATGCCGGTCACGGAAGCGCCCACCTGGTAGCGGTTGGTGGTGAGGCCTTCGTCGGGAATCCGTGACGGCTTGAAGCCGCTGGGCAGGGGGATTCCCTTCAGCATTTCGCGCACCGCGGCATCGTGGTCGGCGGCTTTGACGACCTTCGCCGGCATCGCGTCGAGCCAGGTCTCCGAGTCCACCCGGCGCAGCCAGCCGAGCCGTTCCTCGAAGGCGGAAAGGTCGGATACCCAGGCACGCAATTCGAGCGTGTAACCGCCTTCGTGCCAGATCGCAGCCATCTGGCGATCGCCCGGCCCGCCCCACTCGATGCGCTTTTTCCCGGTCTTCGTTCCGATGAAAGCCGTTTCCGCCCTGGTGTTGACGAGAGCCGTGGTGTCGAGGACAGGCACCTCGATCGGGCGGCGAACGACAGGGCCCGGGAACCCTTCCTCGCCGGGCTGCCAGCGCAGCTCCACCTTGCGCTGCCTGACGCCCTTCGGAGCCATCCCACTCACCTCGCCGTCGGCGGAGATCGTCGTGCTTTCGTCGGAGATCGCCGGCCCGGTGACGAATTCCATCGACCCTGCGCCCCAGCTGTCACGGGGCATGTAGGCACCTTCTCCCGCCTCATAGACGTCCTCGACCCGCCAGCCGGGCCCTTCGAGCAGCAGCAGCGGCGTCGACTCGGCGAAGCGGACGAGTTCCGCGCCGTAGGCGCGCGAGGAGCGATCGGAACCGCTTCCGGCCAGGAAGACGACCGCGAGAAGGGCGGCGCCGAGCGCCGCCGATCCGAGGGCGAGCACGAAGCGCCGCGGCCGCCGAGTACGGAGGCGCGTCGCTGCGTGCTCGAGGAGCAGGGAGTCGTCGGCCTCGAGGTCGGTGAGCAGCTCGGCTTCCATCGCCTCGAGGTCGAGCTTGTCGAGCCGGCCCCGGGCGACGGGGTCGGCGGCGCCGAGCGCCTTCTCCAGCTCACGCATCTTCATCTTGCCTCCTCCATCTCGAGTTCCGGGTCGTGGCTCGGTGCCGCTTCGCGTTGCTCCAGCAAGGTCCGCAGTCGGCGCCGGGCGCGGTGGAGTCGGCTGCGGGCGGCGAGCGAGGAGATCCCGAGGACCGCCGCCGCCTCTCCGGGCGAGAGCTCTTCCCAGGAGACGAGCAGGAGCAGCTCGCGATCGTCGTCGTCCAGCCCGCCCATCGCCCGCAGGATCTCCGCCGCCTCGCCTGCCGGTGCGGGTCGGGTCGCGAGCTCGGTCCGCAGCGCCTCGGCGAGGCGGTCCCCCAGCCGGGTCCGGCGCCGCTGGGAGCGATGCAGGTTGGCGATCACCCGGCGTGCGACCCCGAAGAGCCAGAGCCTCGCCCGCGCGTCCACCGGCGCCTCCTCGAGGCGCCGCCAGGCGACGAGGAAGGTCTCGGCGACGACGTCGGCGGCGTCCTCCGGGCTCTCGACGCGCCGCAGCGCGTAGGCGAGGATCGCCCGTCCCTGATCGCGGTAGAGCCGGCCGAAGCGGATTTGGGCGAGCTCGCCGCCGAGCGCGTCGTTCTCATCGATCTGCCGCGGGGCCATCTATCTCTATATGTCCGGTTCGGGACCGGCGTTGCAAGCGCCTGCCTCGACTTGCCCGGCGACCGACGTGGCCGACCGAGCCACCTGACTATCGGGGTCCGAGAAAGAGACGAAGCTTCTTGATCCGGGTCTTGGCGATGCCCTTGGCCGGCCGATAGGTGGTGACGGCGCGCACCGATGCGGAGCCGTGACGTCGCAGCCTGATCGTCAGGCCGCGGCGCGGCCGGACCGGCAGCGCTACAGGACCCGCCGACCCGGGTCGGCGGGTCGCCCTCCGCAGCCCCTTGCCGTGAAGCGTCAGCAGCCCGGGACCGGGTACGAGGACCACCAGCGTTGCCGTTCCACCTCGCCTGTCCCTGATCAGCTTGCCGAAGCTGAATGCGTTCGATGGCGTCGCCGGCGCGGGGCCGGGGACTGCCGGCGTGTCGGGAGGGTCGACTGGAAGGACGGGGGAGCCCGTATCGACGATGAAGTCGCGGGAGGCCGGAGTGGCGTCCGTGTTGTCGGCCGCATCGGTCGCCCGGACGAAGAAGGTGTGCGGGCCATCGGCGAGCGTCGCCGTCGTATGGGGCGAGTCGCAGGCGGTGAAGCCGCCCGTGTCGATCTCGCATTCGAAGGTGGAGCCGGCCTCGCTGGAGGTGAATCCGAACGTCGGCGAGGGGTCGGCGATCGTGAAGCCCTCGGCCGGGCCGGAGGAGATCGAGGTCTGCGGCGGCGTTTCGTCGGGCGGTGGGGGCGGCGGCAGCTGGAAGCGGAAGCTGTTGATCCCGGCTTCCTCGACCCCCTCGCAATTCACCGGCGCGGGATCGTCGTAGCCTTTTCCTTGCAGGTCGAGGAGCGCTCGGTCGCCACCGCCGCCGCAGTCGATCGCGGCGTCGCTGTCGCCGGAGTTGGCGAGGATCGTGTCCGCGCCGCTTGCGGCGAAGTAGCTGTCCGCTCCTTCCCAGCCGAGCAGCTGGTTGGGGTCGGCGCTGCCGTACAGGGCGTCGGCCGAACCGCTGCCCTCGAGATCCTCGATCGTCTGCAGAGCGTCAGTCTGCTCGACGCCGCATTGGGGCGCTCCGCCGCCTCCCGGCCTGCCTGCGACGCCGAGTTCGAGGTTGGCCCCCACGGCTTCGTCGAGCCGGGCCCAGGAGCCGTTGTCGCGTCCGCCTTCCCCGCGCAGGTCGTCGCCGTCGCAGATCGAGGTGGAGAGGAAGAGGTCGTTGCCTTCGCCGCCGAGGCGGGTGTCGGCGCCGGCGCTGTGCAGGAGGGCGTCGTCCCGTCCCAGTGCGGCGAGGACGTCCGCGTCGGCGGCGCTCGCGTCGCCGTCGACCAGCACGTCCTCGGTCGCGTCGCCGCCGAGCAGGTCGTCATCGCCGGCGCCGCCGAGCAGGATGACCGAGGCCGTGGCGGGGAAGCCGGCCGTTTCCAGCTCGTCGGCCCCGGCCATGCCCGCGATGACGATCGACTCCAGCGGCGAGCTCAGGGCGCAGACGACCCGTTCGGGGCTCGAGCCGGTCGGCGAGGCGCAGCCGCCGGCTGCCGGCGCGCTCGCATCGAAGGCGCCGACCGGGCCGGCGGGAGCTTCGAAGCTGACGCTGGGCGGGGAGCCGGCGGCGTAGGTCGCGGTGACGCGATCCGCCCCGGTGCTGCCGACCAGGTAGAGCTGCGAGCGAGGCATGACGCCGGGGGCGAGGGGGCCGCCGACGCTGATCTTGGCTGTGTCGCGCGTGATCACGCCGCCGCCTCTCGCCGTGCAGCCGACGACGGTCTCGCCGTCCTCGCAGTGGTCGTCCCCCGGCCCGCCGTCGAGCGAGTCGCCGCTGCCGGCAGAGCCATCGAGGTGGTCGCCGTCGGCGCCTCCGGCGAGGGTGTCGTCGCCCCCTTCGCCGACGATCACGTCAGCGCCGCCGCCGCCGTAGATCGTCTCCGAGCCGTCGGTGCCGACGATGTAGTCCGAGAAGGCGGTTCCGATCACCCGCTCGAAGGCCGGCCCTTCGACTTCGTCGACGCCGCCGCCGAAGGACGCCGTTCCGTTCTCGCCGTTCTGGCCGGCCGCACCGAGGTCGAGACGGACGCCGCGCTCGCCGCCCGCAGCCGGGAAGCCGGGGAAGGCCGCCATGCTGCCGCCGAACGCCGGCGTGACGCCGGTCGAGTAGCTCAGCGTGTCGGTGCCGCCGCCGCTGTCGAAGATCCGGTCGATCGTGCCGTCGCCGCGGACGTAGTCGTCGCCTTCGTCGCCGTCGATCGAATCGGCGCCGTGGCCGCCGGCGAGCTGGTCCTGACCCGGGCCGCCGCGCAGCAGGTCGTCCCCGATCCCGCCGAAGAGGCGGTCGTCGCCGCCGTTGCCGGAGAGGCTGTCGTTGCCGCGCTCGCCGAAGACGACGTCGTCTCCCGGCCCGCCTTCGAACGTCTGGCTGCCCACCCCGAGCCACTCTTCGCCCGGAAACGGCGCCGCGGCGGTGATCGCGGCGGGGACGATCACGTCGTCGCCGCCTCCGCCACGCACGGTTTCGACCCCGGCGGGAGCGACGATGAGGTCGCCGCAGGGCGTTCCCGTCGTCACCCCCGCGACCGTCTGCGGGCCCGCGGCGCAACTTGGGCCGGACACCGCGGCGACGGCCGGGACCGCGCCGGCCGCCGCGCCCAGGGTCAGCAGCAGAAGCGCAGACAGCGCCCATCGAAACCTCAGTCCCATAGTTCTCTTTGTTCCCAGCTTCGGGGGCCTCGAATCGTGCCGGCCTCGGCTCGGCAGGCCCCCCTCGGGCAGACGCAGGTCCAGCTTGGCCGCAAGCGGAGCGGCCGGTTAGCTCGGACCCATTTCGGGGACTAGGGAGCATGGGAATTCGCTCGCCCGAAAAGCCATCCGAGGGTCTCGCCAAGGGCCCTGCCTACGAACCCCAGAACCGCTGAAAGGGATCGGGGGCGGCTAGGCGGCGACATGGCGCGGAACCGGATCCACATCGATGCCGCCGCGGACCGGGTCGCGCAGATCCTGGCGGAACCCCAGCACTACCCACGCTGGGTCGTCGGCGCCGAATCGTTCCGCGGCAGCGACGCGTCGTTCCCCGCGGCGGGGTCGCGCTTTTACCACTCGGTCACCCTCGGCCCCTGGAGCTTGAAGGACCACACCAAGGTGCTCGAGTCCGAGTTGCCTTCGCGGATCGTCCTCGAGGCGAAGGCGCGGCCGCTGGGCACCGCCCGGGTCGAGCTGGCGCTCGTTGCCAGTCGCGGCGGCACCGAGGTGACGATGGAGGAGACGCCGTCCGGCCGGATCTCCTCGCACCTCGCCGGCAACCCGATCGCCGAGGTGGCTCTGCGGCTGCGCAATGCCGAATCGCTGACCCGGCTGAAGCGGATCGTCGAGGCGACCCCGCCGTCGCCCCCGCCGCGCACCGGCGTTGCCGGGCGCCGGGCTCTGATCACCGGCGGCAGCAGCGGTATTGGTCTGGCGACCGCCGAGCGGCTGGCCGCAGAGGGGGCGCGGGTGACCCTGCTGGCCCGCGGCGAGGAGGGTCTGCGGGCCGCCGAGGAGCGGTTGCGAAAGGCCGGCGCCGGGGACGTCTGGACCGTCGCCGCCGACGTCTCCGATCGCGAGGCCCTCTCGAGCGCGATCGCCGGGGCGTCGAGTCGGATGGGCGGGCTCGACCTGCTCGTCTGCAGCGCCGCCGCGATCGCCTTCGGCCGCTTCGCGGAAATCAGCCCCGAGGACTTCGACGCGACGATCGAGACCGTCTTCGGCGGGACGGTGGAGGCGATCCGCCTCGCTTTGCCGGAGCTCGAGCGCAACGGCGGGGCGATCGTCGTCGTCGGCTCGATCGCCGGCCGCATGCCGCTACCGACGCTTGCCGCCTACACCGCCGCCAAGCACGCCGTGACCGGCTTCGTCGAGGCGCTGCGGATCGAGCTGGCCGAGGCCGGCTCACCGGTCGCCGTCTCGCTGGTCCAGCCGGGGCCGATCGACACGCCGCTCTGGAGCAACCTGGAGAGCACCGGCGGCCTGCTGCCGCCGGTGCCGCCGGATCTCTACTCGCCCGGCGAGGTCGCCGAGGCGATCGCCGCGGTGGTCCGGCGCCCGCGCTCCGAGACGATCGTCGGCGGCCTGGCGGCCCTGCAGGTCGCCACCTACGAGAACCTGCGCAGGCCTACCGAGTGGGTCCTGAAGGGACTGGCCCGGCTGGCGCTCGCCGGCGGCGACCGGCCCGCCGGCGAGGGAGCGCTGCGGGGGCCGAAGGGCGGCGGGCGGACTGAGGGCGGCTTCGGCGGGCGCGCCAGCGTCGCGATCGGTGCGAGGAAAGCGCTGGAGCGGGTGCGGCGGGCGGCCGGGGGCTCCTAGATGGATGCCGATGCGGTCGTCATCGGCTCGGGCCCCAACGGTCTCGTCGCCGCCAACATGCTCGCCGACCGCGGCTGGGACGTCGTCGTCTGCGAGGAGCAGCCGACCCCGGGCGGCGCCGTCCGCAGCGGCGAAGTCACCGCCCCGGGTTTCGTCCACGACCTCTACAGCGCCTTCTACCCGCTGACCCGCGCCTCGCGCTACATCGCCTCGCTGGAGCTGGAGTCCTACGGGGTCGAGTGGCTGACCTGTCCCGGCGTCGTCGCCCACCCGCACCCGGACGGGCGCTGCGCCCTGCTCTCGCTCGACCTCGAGGAGACCTGCGCCTCGCTCGAGTGCTTCGCCCCCGGCGACGGCGACGCCTGGAGACGCCTCTTCGAGCTCTGGCGCCGCGCCGGCCCGCACCTCGTCGGCGCCCTGCTGACCCCGCTGCCGCCGCTGCGCCCGGCGGGCGGCCTGCTGCGGGCGCTGGGGCCGCGCGGCCTGGTCGAGCTCGCCCGCCTCGGGCTGCTGCCGGCGCGGCGCCTGGCCGACGAGCGTTTCCGCGGCGAGGGCGGCGGCTGGCTGCTTGCCGGCAACGCCCTGCACGCCGACCTCACACCCGACAGCTCCGGCGGCGGCCTCTTCGGCCTGGTTCTCTGCGGGCTCGGCCAGCAGCACGGCTACCCGGTCGCCGCCGGCGGCTCCGGGGCGATCACCGCGGCCCTGGTCGAGCGGCTGCGCGCGCGTGGGGGGGAGCTGCACCTGGAGACGCCGATCGAGCGGATCGAGGTCCGCGCCGGCAGGGCGAGCGCGGCGCTCGCCGCCGACGGCCGGCGCTTCGCGGCCCGGCGGGCGATCCTCGCCGACTGCGGCGCCCCGGCCCTCTACGAGCGGATGCTGCCGCCGGGGACGGTGCCCGAGCGGACGCTCGAGGGCCTGGGGAGCTTCCAGTACGACAACTCGACCTTCAAGGTCAACTGGGCGCTGCGTGGCCCGATCCCGTGGAGCGCAGCCGACGCGCGGCGCGCCAGCACGGTCCATGTCTCCGAGGGGATCTACGGGCTCTCGCGCGCGACCGTGCAGCTCTCCGAACAGGGGATTCCCGACCGCCCCTTCCTTGTCCTCGGCCAGTACTCGATGGTCGACCGCTCGCGGGCGCCGCAGGGGGCGGAGACCGCCTGGGCCTACACCCACGTCCCCCAGCAACCGCGCTGGGACGCCGCCGGTGAGCTGCGCGGCGACTGGGCGGGCGCGGACGCCGAGCGCTTCGCCGACCGCATGGAGGAGGAGGTCGAGCGCCTCGCGCCGGGGTTCCGCGCCCTGATCGTCGCGCGCCACCTCCAGTCCCCGCTCGACCTCGAGGCCAACAACCGCAACCTCGTCGGCGGCGCGATCAACGGCGGCACCGCCCAGCTCTACCAGCAGGCGATCTTCCGGCCGCTGCCCGGCCTGGGCCGGCCGACGACCCCCGTCCGCGGCCTCTACCTGGCCTCCTCGTCGGCCCACCCCGGCGGCGGCCTGCACGGGGGGCCGGGCGGCAACGCGGCGACCACGGCACTGCGGCAGCGCCGCCTGCGCCTGATCTGAGGGCGCGAATCCGGCTCGCCGGGTGAGCCCGAGCCGCGCCGCCGGCCGATCGCGATGGGTAGCGTGCGAGCGGTGCGCATCGCCACCTGGAACGTGAACTCGGTCAAGCAGCGGCTGCCGCGCCTGCTGCCGTGGCTGGACGAACGGCGACCGGACGTGGTCTGCCTGCAGGAGACGAAGCTGGCCGACGACGCCTTCCGCGAGCTGCTCCGGGAGGAGCTGGCGGGCCGCGGCTACGAGATCGCCGTCCACGGCGAGGCGACCTGGAACGGCGTCGCGATCCTCTCGCGCGTGGGCCTGGAGGACGTCTCGCCGGGCCTCCCCGGCGAGACGGGCTTTCCGCATCCGGAGGCGCGCGCGGTGACCGCCACCTGCGCCGGCATCCGGGTGCTCTCGGTCTACGTGCCGAACGGGCGCGCGCCGGGCTCCGAGCACTACGAGTACAAGCTCGCCTGGCTGGCGGCGCTGCGCGACGCGGTGGCCGCCGACCCCGCGGCGACGGTCGTCTGCGGCGACGTGAACATCGCGCCGGCAGACGAGGACGTGTTCGACCCGCAGGCCTACGTCGGCCAGACGCACGTCACCGCGCCCGAGCGCGCCGCTCTTGCCGAGCTTCAGGGACTCGGCCTGCGCGACGTCGTCCGCGAGCGCTGGCCGGGCGAGCGGGTCTTCACCTACTGGGACTACCGGGCCGGGATGTTCCACCGCGACCTCGGCATGCGGATCGACCTGATCCTGGCCGGCGCGCCGGTCGCCGACCGGGTCCGCGCCGCCTGGGTCGACCGGCAGGCGCGCAAGGGGAAAGGGCCCAGCGACCACGCGCCGGTGATCGTCGACCTCGACGAGGCCCCGGACGGGGACGTGGGGCCGGTCGTGCCGCCACCGTCGGCTCCGGTCGCCAGGCGCGGTGCGGCCAAGCTGCCGCAGTCGCCGTAGCCGCCGCCTACGAGCGGCGATCGCGATCGCGCGAGGGCTGCACCCGCTTCGGCTCGCCCGCCATCTTCGGGTAGGAGGGCGGGTAGGGCATGTCGCCCGCTCCCGCGGCGACGTCGCGCTCGTAGAGGTCGAGCAGCGGCTGCAGCGAGTGGGCAACGGCGTCGATCGCGGCGTGCCGATCTCCCACCGCAGCGAAGCGCGCCGGCAGCGTCGCGACCGTGAAGTCCTCCGGGGCCACCTCCGGGAGCTCGTCCCAGGTCACCGGCGCCGAGACCGGCGCGCCCGGCTTCGGACGCACGCTGTAGGCGGAGGCGATCGTCCGGTCGCGCGCGTTCTGGTTGTAGTCGAGGAAGATCCGTTCGCCGCGCTCCTCCTTCCACCACTTCGTCGTCACCTGGCCGGGCAGCCGTCGCTCCAGCTCCCTTCCGAACGCGATCGCGGCGTGGCGGACGTCGGTAAAGCTCCAGCGCGGCTCGATCCGCACGTATATGTGGACGCCCCGGCCCCCCGACGTCTTCGGGAAGCCGGCGTAGCCGAGCTCCTCGAGGAGCACACGGGCCTCCGCCGCGACCCGAACCGCGTCGGCGAAGTCGGTGCCCTCCTGCGGATCCAGATCGAGCCGCAGCTCGTCGGGATGGTCCACGTCCGTCTCGCGCACCGGCCAGGGATGGAAGGTGATCGTCCCCATCTGCGCCGCCCAGGCCACCGTGGCCAGCTCGGTCGGACAGACCTCGTCGGCGTGCCGGCCCGACGGGAAGTCGATTCGCGCCGTCCGCACGTAGTCCGGCGCCCCCCGCGGGACGCGCTTCTGGAAGAACGCGTCGCCGCCGCCTTTCTGCCGCGTCGAGACGACGATTCCCGCATGCACCCCCTTCGGCCAGCGCTCGAGCGTCGTCGGCCGCCGCCCCAGCGCCCGCATGATCCCCTCGCCGACGCCGAGGTAGTACTCGACGATGTCGAGCTTGCTGAGCGCCCGCGAGCCCTGCGCAGCCGGAAAGATGACCCGGTCCGGGCTGGTCACGCGCACCTCGCGCCCACCCGCATCGACGATCGTCGCGTCGCTCCCCATCACGCTCGACCGTAGATGATGTGAGCGATGAACTCCGCTGAGCGAAGAGCCGCTGCGGGGTGATCCTGGACGGCTCCCTCTCCGACGAGGCGGCTCAGGAGATGATCGAGGACTCCTACGACCTCGTCGTCAGCAAGCTGCCGAAGTAACCAAGCACCGAATATCTCGTGAACGCTCCCGCTACGTCATCGGGCACTGTGGTCTGCGCTTCGAGCAGGGTCCACCCGCCAACGCTCCGGAGAAGGCCACTGCGCGACCGCTACCAAGAGCAGTACGAGGAGGCCAAGAAATGGCAAAGCTGAAGAAGGCAACCAACAAAAATCCAAGGACGAAGGCGGGCACTGAGATCACTCCGGAGATCGCCGACGCCCTCGCCACCGAGGCCGAGCGCGGCTACGACCTCTCGAAGGCAAAGCGGCGCCGGGTTGGCCGCCCTTCGCTGGCTGGCGCCGGCGCCTCCCCGCGACTGAGCTTCCGCACGACCCCAAACCTCTATCGAGCAGCCCAGAAGCGAGCCAAGGAGGAAGGCCGTTCTGTTAGCGACCTCGCCCGAGAGGCGGTAGCCCGCTACGTAGGGACGTATGGCTGAGTTTTCAACTGGTCGAGCAACGTGGGTGCCGATGGCCAGGACAGAGCTACATCGACTTTCGAGCTTTTCGTCGCGGCCGTCCCCCCTTAGAAGACGCGGCGGAACAGGTAGATCGCGAGCAGGATGAGGATGATCACGATGAGGACTCCGACGATGGTCAATTTGATCTCCTTGTTGTGTAGTGACTTGGTGGGATGAAGGTCGGCCTAGGTCAGCCGGCGCTCGTAGGAAGGCAGCAGGGCCTGGGCGTCGGGTTCGCCGGCCGCGGTCCGCTCGAGGCGCAGCGTCGCCTCGTCGCCGTCGAGCGTCAGGGTCGAGACCTGGTTGTCGAAGCAGGGCCCCTCGAGCAGTCGCCAGCGACACCCCGGGTCCGGGGCCCCGGCGAGCTTGGCGAGGCCCGAGCAGAGCGAGCTGAGAGGGCGCCCGAACGCCGCCCGCACGACCCGCCGCTCCTTCTCCTCGAGCGGGTTGCGGTAGGGAGAGCAGACGGCCTGGTAGATCGGGCTGCGGCCTGAGTTGCCGCCAGGCAGCCCCAGCTCGCAGAGGTAGGCGTGGTGGACGTCGCCGGAGAGGACGACGATCGACCTCGGCGGCTTGCCGTGCTCGCCCCTCGCCAGGGCGGCGAGCAGGTCCCTCATCTGGGCGAAGGAGTCCTGGAACGCGGCCCAGTGGTCGAAGTCGACACCGCGCCGCAGCAGCTCGCTGCCTCTCGCGATCGCCGCGCCCCAGGCGCCTTCGCAAAGCCTCTCGTTCCAGGCCTCGAGCCGGTCGAAGGCGGGCGAGAGAAGGAAGGGCACCGTGGTCGCCAGGAGCAGATGATCGAAGTCGCCGCTGCAGTGCTCGACGATCCAATTCCACTCCCTCTCGTCGACGATCGCACGCTTGTCTGCTTCGAGCACGCGACCGGCGCGCGAGTCGATGAACACGGCCCTGGTTCGGCCGAAGTCGCGATGGAAGCTCCAGCGCGAGCCGGAGGCGTCGACGTCGATCCGATCGGCCCAGGCCCGCAGCACCTCCGAGGCCTGCTGGTTGCCGCGGACTTCTCGGTAGACCTCGCTGTCGTCGAGCTCGTCCGGCGAGAGGTTGCCGAGGTGCTGATAGATCCAATAGCTGGTGATGCAGTCGACGGCGCGGCGGTGCCACCAGGAGCGTCCCCGCATCTCTTCCAGCCAGGAGTGGGAGATGTTCCAGTCGTCGCTCATGTCGTGGTCGTCCCAGAGCATCGAGATCGAGACGGTCGAGAACAGCCAGCGAATCAGCGGCTCCTGCCAGCTCTCGCGGTAGAGCCAGGTGTACTCCTCGAAGTCGAGGATCTCCTCGCCGGGGGGCGTATCGGTGCCCCGACGCTGCCTGATCTTGGCCCGGGTCTTCGGCGAGCCCTCGTCGACGTAGACCTGGTCGCCGAGCAGGAACAGCTGGTCGGGTCGGCGGAAGCGCTCGTTCTCGACCATCTGCTTGGCGAGCACCCACAGCGCGTCCGGCTCGAAGCCGTTCTCGTGGTCGGCGCTGTCGGTGAACGGGGGCTCGTGCGGTAAGGCGACGCGGCAGGAGCCGAAGGCGATCTCCAGCGGGCCCGAGCCCCCCAGCGTGCGGATCCTGCTCGGGGGCATGCCGTCCAGCGCCGGCCAGGCTTTGTGGCCGTCGAGGGCGACCTCGTACTCGTAGCTGGAATCGGGGTCGAGGCCGTCGAGCCGCACCAGCGCGTAATGGTGGTCATCGAACCGAAAGGTCGGCTCGCTGCGGCCGAGGATCTCGACCTCGCACCGCTCGCTCGTCTCAACCCAGATCGTCGCCTCGGTGTCCGAGACATAGCGAAGCAGCGGCCCTATCAGCAGCTCGGGCATCGGCTAGGACTCGGTCGGGCGGGGTCGGAGAGGCGCCGGCGGCAGGAAGCCGACGTTGCTCACAGCTCATCCTCGATCTCGTCGGCTTTCTGGCCGTGGCGACGAGCCCGTTCGCGCTCGCGCTCGCTCCGCGCGGCGGCTCCCTCGGACTCCTCGGACAGCTCGGCGGCGCGGTCGCGCTGCTGCTCGGCCAGTCGCGCGTGGCGCTCCGCCTCCTCGGCCGCCTTCGCGGCTTCGGCCCGCTTCGCCTGGCCCTCCTCGGAGAGGCCGGTCGCCCTGGCCGCGCGGGTCTCGGCCTCCTGACGGTGGGAGACCGCCTCTTCCGCCAGTCGTTTCCTCTCGATTCGACGCCGCTCGGCGGCACGCCGCGCGGCGGCGACCGCGGCTACTGCCACAAGCAGAACGACGACCACGATGGCGACGATCAACACGGTGGACATTTCTCTCCTCTCGTCTGGGCCTCCCGGCAACTGCAACCTGGCTCGACCTGATCGACTTTCTTACCCATTCGCCGGGGCCTGAATCAGCGGCTCCCGTCACACCTTGCGGTAGCGGGCGTCGGCCATCGAGTAGATCGCGAACCCCGCTAGACCGACGGCGACGACCCCTAGGAGCAGCGGGCCGTAAGACGAATCCGCGAGCTGGCGCAGGGCGCCGTCGAGCCCGATCGCCTCCCGCGGGTTGTAGTCGATCGCGGCCTTGATCAGCCCGTAGCCGACCAGCGCGAAGATGACGGCCCGCGCGACGTGCCCGAAGACGCCGAGGGCGGTGTAGCCCTTGCGCACGCCCGGGCTCATCTCGCCCGTCTTGGCGTCTTCGAGGAACTTCTTCCCCAGGCCCTTGTATGCCTGGTAGGCGGCGACGCCGATCAGGATCGCCCCGGCGACCGCGACGAGCACCGTGCCGCCCGACCATCCCAGGACGCCTCCGGTCGTCTCCTTCGGCGTTCCCGAGCCCGTGCTGGAGCCCGCGATGATCTCGACCGCCGTCACGCAGAGGATCGCGTACGCGATGCCGCTGCCCAGTGCGGCGATCCGGTCGGAGCCGCTGTCGCGCTGTTCGGCGCCGTGGCCGACGGCGGCGCGGGTCAGCCTCCAGAGCGCGTAGCCCGCCAGCCCGATCGCGACCAGAATCAGCAGCGTCTTGCCGAACGGCTGGCCGGCGACCGTCTTCAGCGCGTCCTGCTGGTTGGCCGCCTTGCCGCCTTCACCGAGCGCGAGCTTCAGCGCGAGCACGCCGATGATCAGGTAGACGAGCCCGCGGGCGACGAGACCCGCTCGGGCGAGCCAGCCGAGCTGCTTCGCCCCTGCCAGCTGGTCGCCTTCGCGTCTCGCCTTGGCGCCGAGGTCCTTCACCGACTGCTGATCGATCATTTCGCACCCCTTTCCCCTCGCGCCGCGCGCGGGACGCAGACTGTGATCGCGCCGGGTTCGACGTCGACCTTGAACGACTTGACATCCGTGCGGTCGCCGCCGTCGAGCTCGTAGGGAACCTTGCGGTCGAGCTTCACCCGCACCTTGTGTCCCTGGGTCATGCGCACGAAAGGCGACTTCTCGGCACGGCCGAGGGCCGTGCGAGTGGCGGCGCGAATCAGCTGCACCGGGCCCTCGGAGGTGAGCACTCCGATGTCGAGCAGGCCGTCGTCGGGCCGCGCGTCGGCGAACACCTCGATCCCTCCGAACAGGCCGCCCACGTTGCCGACCAGGATGCAGCTGGCGGGGCCCTTGTACCAGCGCGTCCCGTCGATCTTGATCTTGGCCTCGAAGCTCGGGGCGTTTAGCTTCGAGGCTCCGCCGAGCACATAGGCCCCGCGGCCGAGACGGTCCTTGAGCTCGTCGGCGCCCTTGATCATCGCCGCGTCGAAGCCGGCTCCGGCCATCACGTTGAAGCGCTCGCCCTCGAAGCGGCCGACGTCCAGCCGGCGGCGCTCGCCGCGCAGCGCGACCTGCACGGCCGCGGCGATGTCGGGCTCGATGCCGAGGTTGGTCGCGAACAGGTTCGAGGTTCCCGCCGGGACGATCGCCAGCGGCACCTCGGCGTCCCCGAGCGCGTTGACGCAGCGCCGCACCATGCCGTCCCCGCCCCAGGCGAGGATCAGCTCGGCGCCGTCCTCCAGCACCCGCTCGACTGCAGCCGGCGCCCGCTTGCTCTTCGGCACCTCGATCCACAGCGGTTCCGAGATGCCCGCGTCCGCGAGCGTGCGCCGCAGCTCCGGGAGCCCGCCCCCGAGCGTCTTTCCCGCGTGGGCGACGACCGCCAGCTTCATGCCCGCTTCCGCCGTTCGCCTGCCGCGCCTGCCGCACGGCAGGCGAACAGCGCCACCAGGATCGCCCCGATGCCGACCAGCACGCCACCGGCGACGTCGAGCGGGTGGTGCATGCCCTGGTACATGCGCGAGAGCGCGACGAAAGTGACCAGCAGGATCGCGCCGGCCCAGGCCAGCGCCTTCGGCATGCTGCTGGTGAAACGGCTCGTGAGCAGCAGCACGAGGCCGGCGTAGACGGCGACCGCGGCGGCGGTGTGCCCCGAGGGATAGCTGGTGTCGACTTCCAGGTCTTCGAGCCGGGGGACGGACGGGCGATCGCGGGGAACCGCGAGCGACGTGAAGTGGTAGGTGGCCGACTCGACCAGCAGCGCGAAGACCGCGAAGGCGGCGATGCGCCAGCGGCGGGTCGCGATGCAGGCGATGGCGATCAGGCAGACGAGGGCTACGAGGACCGCGGCGCCGACCTGCGAGCCGATTTCGGCGACCGTGGTGAGCGTGCCGGTGCGGTTGTCGGCCAGGGTCTCGTTGAAGCTCTCATCCGTGCCGCCCAGGCCGAGCCCGCTGCCGCTGACCAGCACGTCGACGACGAGATGGCCGAGCAGGATCGAGGCGGCGAGGAGCAGCAGGAGGCCGCCGAGCAGCGCCAGCGCGAAGACGAGGGCGGGGTGGGGGTCGCCGAGCGCGGCGGCGAAGCGGTCGGCATATCCACCGGGGCGCACGGCGAGCGCCGTGACCGGCCGTCGGGCCGGTTTCGCCGTCTCCCTTGGCCGCGCCGAAGCGGGGCGAAATTGCTCCTCGATCGTCACAGCACCGACCTATTGCCCGATTGCGGCAGGAATTACGCCCATTCGCCTCGAATTTGCGCGCCGCCGAACGGGTACCACTTGATCCATGCCGCTTCTCCTGCTCCTTGTCATCGCCGTCTCCTCCGGGCTCGCCGCGGCCTTCCTCACGCGGCTCTATCCGCGCCGCACCGTCGCGCCCCCCGTCGTCGAGGCGGCGCGCGAGGCCGGGCGACACGCGACCGGGCCGGCCGCGCGCCGGGCGATGCGCGCCGCGCGCCTCGATCCCGAGAAGGCGACGGGGCTCGCGCTGACGCTGGCGGTTGCGGCGATCCTCGTCGGCGGCGTGGTGCTCGCCCTGCTGACCGTGGTCGTGCGCAGCAGCGATGCGCTTGCAGGCCTCGACACCGCCGTGGCCGAGTGGGGCAACCGGCACGCGACCGCCTTCTCGCACGACTCGATCACGCTCGTCACGGGTCTGGGCGAGACGTGGACGGTGATCGTCGTCGCGGCGGCGGTGGCGGCGGTCGAGATCGCCCGCACGCGCAGCCGCTGGGTCGTGCCGTTCCTGCTGGCGGTCCTCGTCGGAGACAAGCTCCTCACGGAGGCGATCAAGCAGCTCGTCGATCGCGCCCGCCCGGGGCTCGAGCCCGTGGCCGCGACGCTGGGGCCGTCGTTTCCCAGCGGCCACACCTCCACCGCCGCCGCCTCCTGGGCGGCCTTCGCGCTCGTCGCCGGCCGTTGGTGGGGGCCGCGAGCCTGGCCGGCGCTCGCCGGCGTCGCCGTCGGCGTCGCGGTCGCGGTCGCGGCCAGCCGTGTCTTGCTCGACGTCCACTGGCTGACCGACGTGCTCGCGGGCCTGGCGCTCGGCTGGGCCTGGTTCGCGGTTTGCGCGATCGCCTTCGGCGGCCGCGTCCTCGACTTCGGCGCCGCCGCGCGGGCCGCGGGCCGCGGCGGAGTCGAGGTCAGTCGGGCGGGATGTTCTGGTTCAGCCGAAAGAGGTTGTCGGGGTCGTAGCGGCGCTTCAGCGCCTTGAGGCGGTCGTACTTCTCCGTCCCGTAGGCCTCGCGGACGCGGTCCTCGCCCTCGTTCATGAGGAAGTTCACGTAGACGCCGCTCGTGTGATGGGGCTCGAGTGCCGACCAGAAGTCACGCACCCACTCGCGCTCCTCGTCGAAGCCGTCGCGTCCCGCGGTCGCCGCGGTGATGTTGAAGGTGTGGCCGGCGCCGCGGCCGCTGAACGCCGTCTCATCCTCGCCGACCCGCGAGATCGCCCCGCCCATCTGCCAGATCGGAAACGCCGTCAGCGGAGAGCGGATGCGCATCGCGTGCTCCACCGTTATGTCGATCACCTCGTCGGTGAGCTCCCCCACGTCGCAGGCGCGCATGTAGTACCACTGGCCGTGCGGGAAGGAGGGATCGAACATCGCTTGGTGCTCGAGGAAGGGCTTCGGTTCGCATCGATCGAGAACCGGCGATCCGAACGCCTTCAGCGGTGCGATCACCTCTTCCCCCTCCTCCACCGACCCGGCGTAGCAGCAGACGACGGCGACGACCGGCTTGCCGTGCAGCTCAGACGGGACGAAGGGAAGCGGCGGCGCCTTGCGATGGATCACGATCGTCATCAGATCGTCCGGCGCCGCGGCGATCCAATCCCTGTAGAAGCGCAGCACGTCCGGCGACTCCTCGATCGGCCAGAACACCGGCCCGGCGACCACCTCCGGACCGAGCGGGTTGAGGCGGAACTCGAAGCGGGTGACGACGCCGAAGTTCCCACCACCGCCGCGGACGCCCCAGAAGAGATCGGCGTTCTCGGTCTCACTCGCCGTCACCAGCTCGCCCTCGGCGGTGATCAGGTCGACCGACATGAGCTGGTCGACCGTCAGCCCGTACTTACGCTGAAGCCAGCCTATGCCACCGCCCAGGGTGAGCCCGGCGAGACCGGTGTGGGTGACGATCCCGGCCGGAACCGCGAGCCCGTGGGCCTGCGTCTCGCGATCGAGATCTCCGAGGAGCACGCCTGCCTCAGCGGTTGCCGTGCGCGCCCGCGGATCGACGACGATCTCCTTCATCTCTCCCAGATCGACGACGACGCCGTCGTCGCAGACCGACTGCCCGGGGAAGCTGTGGCCGCCGCCCTTGACCGCGAGGGGCAGCCCGGTCCGCTGCGCGAACCTCACGGCAGCGCTCACGTCGGAGGCGCCGGTGCACCGCGCGATCAGGGCGGGATGCCGGTCGATGGAGCCGTTCCAGACCGCCCGGCGCCGATCGTACGTGGCGTCCTCCGGCGACACGAGCTCCCCGGCGAAGGAGGCCTCCAGCTCCCTCAACGCTCCATCCTCGCTCATCGCGTCCATCTCGGGGCGAGCCTATCGGCTGTTCCCGGGATCGCCGAGGAATCGCCAAGCTGCCGAAACGGATCAGAACGCCGAGGCCCCCACTACCCCGCGCCGATCCCGGCCCAACCAGGCCGCTCTCGCGGGCAAGGACGAAGAAACGCACGGTCTGGCGCAAAGGACTCCCCCTGGACCGCCAAGCGTCCCATCACGTGGGCGCTCCGCGTGAGACGTCGTCGGCCTACGCCTACGTTTCCTGCGGTTCCCAAGCGGCGATCGAGGATTCGATCAATGCGAGTCCGACCTGATCTGCCTCGGACCGCGCAGCCTCACTGAGAGCCGTGCGCGCGATCTGCAGCGTCTTGCGCAGGCTTCGGCCGCACCCGTCCGCGTAGAGCTGCCATAGGCGGGCGAGCCCATCGGTGTCGAGTATCTCGACTGAGTCCCCGCCGCCAACCACCACTTGGAACACGGTGATCGAGGATGCGCCTGAGCTGGTCTCCGCTCGTCAGGCCCGGAACGTCGATGCGGGTGTTGATCACCCCTACGGTGTTGTCGCGGTACTCGTCGAGGGCGAGATAGTGCTCATGCACGGCGATCGCCAGACCGGTCTCCAACTCGGCCAGCTCCCTGACGATGCGGCCAAAGAACGCCCCGACGATGTCAGGGCGTGGCTCACCTCGGCGCAACCAGCGGTCTGAGTCGTCGATGATCAGCACCGGCTGCATCTCGACCGTGCGAATGAGTCGCATCAGCCGCTTGAGGGCGTCGAGGTACTCGACAGCCGAACGCTCGACTTCGACTGCCGGCGCCAGCTCCCGCATGACGTCGCGGGCGAGCTCACCCTTGTCGCGCGCAGCGTTTCGATCAGCTCCCTTCAGCTCGTCTTCAGCGTGTAGAGCTTCCTGCGCCCCGAAGCTACCCGCTCGTCGCTCACCTTCAAGACGAGCGGGCGGGCGCGGCGGCGCTCCGTTGGGGCCGCGCCGTTGCAAGGCCGATACGGATGTCTTAGCTCTGCCCGCCAGCCAAAAGCGAGCAGAATCACAAGCAATCGCCGCATATCCGGAGCGGACTGTGGGTCTCGGCTCAAACGGTCGCCGGAATCTGATCTTGCGACGTGCAGGGACTTCCTCCGATGGAGCTAGGCGGATTCGAACCGCCGACCTCCTGGGTGCGATTTAGGCTGCTTGTCGCCGAGGAGTTCTGTCAGCGGTAGGTCGCTAGGCGTGCCAAATGGCTTACTGCAGCGGAATCCGCGATCTCTCCCGCGGCGAGTGAACGTGGTCAGCCATCAAGGTGGGAATCCGATTCCCCGCGGATATGCGGCGATTGTCGGTGATTCAGGCACAAATCCGTTTGTGCCTGAATTCGGAGATAGCGGTTCAACTCGCCTCTCTCGACAGTTCGTAGAACCGTCGCCCTGCGAGAGCCTTGACTATCGGAGATCGAACGCCTCCGCGTTCGCCGCTTTCTCCGTCCTTCGAGCATGGGCTAGGTCATCCGAAGCAAAGGCAAGAATCGGTCGGAACCAGATGGACTCGACGGATCTCATCTACCTCGACTTTCAGGCAACCACTCCGGTCGATCCGCGGGTGCTGGAGGCGATGCTGCCGTATTTCAGCGAGCAGTTCGCCAACGCGGCAAGTGTCCAGCATGCGGCAGGACGGGCCACTTCCGCCGCGGTGGAGTCGGCGCGGGAGCAGGTGGCGGCTGCGATCGGGGCCGACCGCAGGGAGATCGTCTTCTGCTCCGGCGCGACCGAGGCCGACAGTCTTGCTTTGAAAGGGCTGACGAAAAGGTCGGAACGCGATCGCCTGATCGTGTTGGCGACCGAGCACCCTGCCGTCCTCGAGCCCGCGCGCTCGCTACGGCGAAGTGGTTACGAGGTGATCGAGCTGGGCGTGGACGCCGCGGGGCAGGCTTCGCTCGCGGACCTGCGAGACGCGGTGGACGAGCGCACCCTCCTCGTCTCGGCAGCCGCCGCCAACAATGAGATCGGGACTCTGCCGCCGCTGGCCGAGATCGCCAGGATCTCTCACGCGAAGGGTGCCTACTTCCACACCGATGCGGCGCAAGCTGTCGGCAAGATCGACCTCGATGTCGACCGCGACGGCATCGACCTGCTCTCCCTCAGCGGACACAAGCTCTACGGGCCGAAGGGGATCGGTGCCCTCTACGCCCGCCGGGAGCTGCAGTCGCTGCTCGCGCCGCAGGTCGAGGGCGGGGGTCACGAGCGCGGGCTGCGGAGCGGCACCCTTAACGTTCCCGGGATCGTCGGCCTTGGCGCCGCCGCCGCACTAGCGACGGCGGGACGGGATGCGGAGGCGGTGCGGCTACAAGCGCTCGGTGAGCGCTTCCTGAAGAGACTTCGCGAAGAGGTGGATGGGGTGGAACTGAACGGGCCGGCGGATCGGCTTCCCGGCAACCTCAACCTGCGGTTCCCCACGGTCGACGCCGAAGCGTTGATCGCGAATTGTCCTGAGCTAGCGATCTCCGCTGGCAGCGCCTGCTCAGCTGCGACTCCGACGCCATCTCATGTGCTGACTGCGATCGGGCTCGACCAGGAGGCGGCGGAGCAATCGGTGCGGATTGGAATCGGCCGGCCGACGACGGGTCCGGAAGTCGATCGTGCCGCGGATCTCCTGGTCGCCGCGGTCAATCGCATTCGCGCGGCTACCTTTGTTTCGCAGGAGGTCGGTGTGCGATGAGCGTCGCCACCCCAGCCAAGAGCGAGCTGCAGGCTGCCTTCGCGCGCCACGAGACCTTCCACCCTCGCTACGGATGGCTGAAGAAGGGCTTCGACGCGGCCGTCGAGGACGGCGGCGTCTTCAACCGCAAGGATGCGACGACCTGCCTCGGCGTGGGCAAGAACATGGTGCGCGCGATCCGCTACTGGTGCCTCGCCTACAAGGTCCTCGAGGAGCAGCGCGACGAGGAGAACTCCCGCCTCATGAATCTCATTCCCAGCGCGTTCGGGGAGCAGCTTCTAGCTGACGACGGCTGGGACCCATACCTGGAGGATCCAGGCTCTCTCTGGCTCCTCCATTGGTACCTACTGCGGTCACCCTGCCGAGCGCCCGCCTGGTGGGCGATCTTCAACAGCCCCTACTCGCCTGAGTTCAGCGACGAAGCGCTACTGGAGGAGCTGCGGCGGTTCCGCGACGAGCAAGGCTGGACGGATGTGGTCGACAACTCCCTCCACAAGGACGTGCGCTGCCTGCTGCGGATGTACGGCAGCGTCACCAAGGGCCGCGACCTGCTTGAGGACTCAGTCGACTCGCCGTTCGCGGAGCTCGGGCTGATCCGCCCGATGCCCGGGGACTCGTGCGCTTGGAGTGTCAACAGCGGTCCGAAGCAGAGCCTTCCCGATGAGATCGTCGTCTACGCCTGTCTCGACTATGCCCACGCGACCGAGAGCGGGGCGAAGGTGCTGGGGGTTGTCGGCCTGGCCCGCAATGAGGGCTCTCCCGGCCGGGCATTCGCCCTGACCGAGACCGCGCTCGGCGACGCGCTCGCTCGCTTCGCCGAGAAGCAGGAAACCATCGAGCTGACCCACGCCGCCGGCAACCGCCAGCTCGTGCTGCCGGAGGCCCTAGTCTTGACGGGGGACCTGGAAGAGACTTCGAACAAGATCCGGAAGGCGATCCTCGACGCCTACTACCACCGCCGTTTGGGGACGGGGAGGAAGCGATGACGCTCCTCCGAGACGTGATCGAGGTCGGGCACCGCAGCGTGCGCTCGGTGAGCCTCGACGAGGACCGCGGCGATCCCGAGGTTCTGCGGGGGTATGCCGTCGGGGAACACGTCCTCGATGCCCTGCGCAGGATCGCGATCTCCCTGCAGGAGGAGCCGCGTTCCCGCGCCTTCTCGATCACCGGCCCTTACGGGTCGGGCAAGTCGTCCTTCGCGCTGCTGCTGAGTGCGCTGCTGGGCTCGAAGGGAGAGCCGTCTCATCGCGCCGCCATCAAGCTTCTTCGGGGGGCCGACCCGCAGCTGGCCGACACCTTCGTGCGCGAGCGCCGCGGCCTCGGGATCTCCGATCGCGGGGCGATTGCGGCGATGGTGACGGCCCACCAGGAGCCGGTAGCGGCGGCGCTAGTGCGGGCACTGTCCCACGGCGCCGAAGCCTTCTGGTCCAAGGGGCGGAAGCCGGCGCTGGTCGGGCGGCTGCGCAAGGCGGTCGAAACCGAAGAGCACGACCAGGACTTCGTCCTCGCGGTCTTCGAGGAACTGATCGAGACCGCGCCGGTGCTAGTGGTGGTGGACGAGCTCGGGAAGAACCTCGAGTACGCGGCCGAGCACGCCGGCGGCGACCTCTACCTCTTGCAGCAGCTGGCGGAGCGGGTCTCTTCGCGGTCTCGTTTTGGGGGGGCGCTGCTGACGCTCGCCCACCTCGGCTTCGAGGACTACCTGGGCAGTGCCGGCGATACCCGGCGGCGGGAGTGGCGCAAGGTCCACGGCCGCTTCGAGGACGTCCCCTTCGTTGCCAACACCGCCCATTCGATCGCCCTGCTCGCGGACGCGCTGGCCTTCACCGGGCCGAAGAACCTAGAGAAACTGGTGGCGAAGAGCTGCGCCGAGGCAGCCGAGGAACTCGGCGAGGCCACCGGGAGCAAGACGCTCGCCAGCTTCGGGGCCACCGCTGCGGAGGTCTACCCGCTGCACCCGGCCGTCGCCGTTGCCCTGCCGACCTTGGCGGCGCAGCTCGGCCAGCACGACCGCTCCCTTGTCGCCTACCTGACGAGCGAGGCCCCCCATGCGCTGCCGGCCCTGCTGGCGGGGCGGAAGATCGCGGCCGGCACGGTTCCCTTTGTCCGGCTCGACGACCTCTACGACTACTTCTTCAGCGATGGGGCTGCCGCCGTCCTCTCCGGCCCCGAGGGTGAGCGGGCGCGCGAGGTAGTGGGGCGGATCGAAGAGGCCCAGGGGCTTGAGGAGATGGAGCTGCGGGCCTTGAAGACGATTGGGATCCTCAACGTTCTGAGCGGCCCGGAGCGCCTTGTCGCCAGCGCCGGCGCGGTGGTGGAGGCGCTCGTCGGCCCCGACGGCGACGCGGGCAAGCGCGACGGCGCGCGGGCCGTGCTCGACCGCTTGCTCGAGCGCAGCCTGCTCACCTTCCGCGACTTCGCCGGCGAGTACCGCGTCTGGGAGGGGTCGGACTTCGACACGGCCGGGCACATTCGTGCTGCCCGCGAGCGGCTGGCCGTCGCCGGTGGCGAGGAGGAGCAGACGCTGACCACTTTGGCCGAGGCCCGGCCGTTGCGCCCGGCCGTTGCGCGCCGCCATAGCCAGCGCCATCACGTGCTTCGTTACTTCGAGTGCCGCTACGAGCGGCGGCTGCCGGACGAGATTGAGGCCAGCTCGGAGGATGCCGACGGCGTGGTCCTCTACGTATTGGCGGAGTCGAAGGCGCCGACGAAGCTGCCGGCCGAAACCAGCGACGGGCTGCCGCTGGTCGTCGTCTGGTCGCCCTTCGGCGCCGAGGTGAGAGAGGCAGCGCTTGAGTTCGCCGCAGCCAGCTCGGTTCTGCGCGGAGCGCCCGAGCTCGAGCGCGACGCGGTCGCACGGCGGGAGATGCGGCACCGCGTCGCCGCCTTGCAAGCACGCTTGAGCGACCGGGTTGACGAGGCCTTCGCGCCGGAGCGCCGCGGCGTCTGCTGGTTCCACTCGGGCAAACGGGGAAAGGCCGGGGCCCAGGCCCAGTTCTCGCGCCTGCTCTCCGAGATCTGCGACGAGCGCTATCCGCTGACGCCGGTGGTCCGCAACGAGATGATCAACCGCCGCGAGCTAACCAGCCAGGGCGCGAAGGCCCGGCGGATGGTGCTGGAGGCGATGTTTACCCACGAGCATGAGGAGAACCTCGGGATCGAAGGCTTCGGGCCGGAGCGGGCAATCTACGAGTCGGTACTCAGCTATACGGGTCTCCATCGCCAGCGCGGCGAGAGCCGGGGCTTCGGCGACCCGCCCCGTTCGAGCGACCTGGCAAAGGTCTGGAAGCACTTGATGAAGGCCCTCGACGATGCGGTCGAGGAGCCGGTCCCGGTTGATGCCATCTACCGCGAGCTGACCGGACCGCCGTTCGGGATGAAGGTGGGCGTCCTCCCGATTCTGCTCTCCGCGGCCCTGCAATACCGGGCGGAGGACGTTTTCCTCTATCAGGACGGGAGCTTCCAGCCGGTGGTCGAACCAGCTCACGTAGAACGGCTCCTGAAGACGCCGGAGCGTTTCGCGCTGAAGCGGGCCTCACTGGTTGGAGTGCGCGCCAGCGTCTTCGAGCAGTTGCGAGGCGCGCTCGTCCCAGACGCTCCGACGGCGGCGCGAGCGCAGACCCGGAACGAGACGACGCTGGCGGTGGTGCGCCCCCTGATCGCCTTCGCCAACAGCCTGCCCGACTACACGAAGAACACCGAAGAGACCTCCGAGGCCGCCCAGGCCGTCTGCAAAGCGCTGCTCGAAGCGCGGGAGCCTGACAAGCTGCTATTCAGCGCCCTCCCCGCCGCCTGCGGCGTAAAGCCCTTTGGGGCGAGGCCGCGTAAGCAGGACGAGAAGGTCGCGACCGAGTACGTGGAGAGGCTGCGGGGAGTTCTGGCCGAGCTCGGCTCCCAGTATCCGCGGCTTGTCGAGAGGATCGGCGACCTGCTCCATAGCGGGTTCGGCAACGCCGGGCCGCGACCGGCTCTGCGAGAGGAATTGCGCAGCCGTAGCCGGCCGCTGCTGAAGCAGGTGATCGAACCGAAGATGCGCTCCTTCCTCACCATGGCCTGTGACGAGCACCTCGACGACGACGACTGGATCGGGGCGCTGGCAATGAACTTGGTCTCGAAGCCGCCGGGCAGTTGGACTGACCATGACGTTGGCCTCTTCGAAGCACTCCTGGCCGAGCGGGCGCAGTGGTTCCAGCGGCTCGAGCTCCTCTACCACGAGCTGAAGGGGGCGAAGGGGGACGGGTTTGAGGCCCGGCGGGTGACGCTTACGGCGCCGGACGGGACCGAGCGAGCCGAGCTGGTGCGGGTCGACGAGTCAACGCGAGGGATCGTCAGCGACGTCCTCGACGGTGCGCTCACGGAACTCGACGGTCGCCTCGGCAGCGAGGCCTCACGAGCGCTACTGGGTGTTCTCTCCGACCGGCTTCTGTCCTCGCCACCGGCTACAACAGAGGACGTACCCGTCGCAGAGCGAAAGCTGAAGCAAGCATGAGTACCGACCAACCACGTCACGTCCTCGGCCTTTCCGGCGGGAAGGACTCCGCCGCTCTCGCGATCTACATGCGCGACCGCGTGCCGGAGATGGAGTACTTCTTCTGTGACACCGGCCGGGAGCTACCAGAGACCTACGAGTACCTGCAGCGGCTGGAAACGGTGCTCGGCAAGCCAATCGCCAAGCTCAACGCAGACCGCGACTTTGACCACTGGCTCTGGGTCTTCGGTGGCGCCCTGCCTTCGCCGCAAATGCGGTGGTGTACGAAGAACCTGAAGATCAAGCCGTTCGAGGCCTGGATCGGCGACGACGCGGTCTGCACTTACATCGGTATCCGCGCCGATGAGGAACGAGAGGGCTACATCTCCCGCAAACCGGGGGTCACTGCTCGCTTCCCCTTCAAAGAGGACGGGCTTGTAAAGGAAGACATCCTCTCGATCCTCGACGAAGCAGGGGTAGGGTTGCCGAAATACTACGAGTGGCGGAGCCGCTCCGGCTGTTTCTTCTGCTTCTTCCAACGCAAGTACGAGTGGGTGAAGCTAGCTGACGAACATCCCGAGCTGTTCGAGCGGGCAATCGAATACGAGGACAAGGTCAAATTCGAGGGGCAGGCCAGTGGCAAACAGTTCACCTGGTCGCAGGGGGAGAGCCTCCGCGAGCTGATCGCTCGCCGCGACGAGATCCTCGCCCAGCATGAGGAAGCGATGTCACGCGAGAAGAAAGCGCGTCCCAACCGCCCCCTCTCCGATGTTCTCAGCGGCGTCCTCGACGAGGAGGACGACGCGATGGCTTGCACTATGTGCCACGTCTAGGGCTGCTCGAAGGAGCGTTGGCCGCCGAGCTGCCTCTGTAGAAGGTCGTCTTGCTGATCGGCGAGCCGGGCGAGCGCGGTCAAGGCGGTCATTAGCTCATTTTCCTGCAGGTGGTCGCCGAGCAGGTCGTACTCGACGACGATGAGGTGTTCGTCCTCATAGAGCGTCCACTTGCCGAAGTGGGTTTCCCGGTTGAGGTCGTTGAGTGCGCGGAGCGCGGCGTTGGCTTCGTCATTCAAAGGAACGTCGTGGAGGACCGGAGCGCGCAGTGCGATCACCGTCTGCTCGCCCAACGGCGTGAACCCGACGAGGACTCGGGCGCTCGCGAAGCGGAGCGAGTAGCCGCCGCCTTGCGCGATCCAGCGCAGGCCGTTGTTGTCGAAGATGGCGAGGGTCTGCTGTCGAATCTTGGCTTCGCTCATCGGTTCCACTCGTTTACGCGCCTCATGATCTCCGAATGAGAGGGAATGGTGTGGGTGTACCGCTCTGGGAGGAAGTGGTTCAGCCAACGCATCAGCGTTTGCCAGGCGTGCGATGCTTCATGGTGATCGAGCGCGAGGCGGTTGCCGAGGAGCTTGCTGACCTCGCCGAACCGACGCGGCTCGGCGAGGAGGTGATCCACCTCCCCGACCAGCGGTAACTGGAGCAGGCGGTTGGCAACCAACGCTTCGAAGGGCTCACGCGCGAGCCCTGAGGGAATCTCCAGGGCCGCGAGGTCGGAGCGGGCCGCGACGGAGGAAGTGCTCGAGAGCTGGTCGGCGCCTTTCGAGTAGGCGACGAAGAGGTCGGCGGGCTCCCGCAGGAGCGGGTGCCATGAAGGTGACGGAGAGGCTGGCGTGGCTGGGGTCTCGACCTCGGTCCGAGGCGATGGAAGGAGAGCGGCCACCCGCTCGACCTCGGCAGCGAGCGCGGCCGTGGCGGGAATTGAGCACCTCACCAGCTCCGCTTCCAGCGCGACCACGGCGGGCGTCTCTGCCGGAACTTCGACCAAGAGCTCGAGGTTCGGGTTTGCCGACCAGCCCAGGGCGGCGCCAGTCAGGTTGGCCGAGCCGACCAGTGCCCGTCCGTCGGCCCGGAACAGCTTGGCGTGGAGGGGTTCGCAGAGATGAACCGACCCGCCGCGGCCCTCCACGAGGGGAAGAACGCTCGTGTCGGAGACGCCGGCCGCGACCTCGTCCGGCCGCCAGCGGGTGAACAGCTGGATCGAGACGGAGCTGTCGACGAGATCCAGCAGCCGCCGCAGCGGGTCCTCCTTGACGAACGGTGCGCAGATCAGCACGGCCTCGACGGCTCGCTCGAAGAGCTCGGCGACGAGACCGCCGAGATCGCCCTGCTCGCTCACGACTCCGCGAGGAAGGACTTGACCAGAGTGCGCCCCCACATCAACCGAGCATCCTCCAGCTCGCGACGCATCATCTCGCCTGGAACCTCTGCCTCGTAGATCGCCCAGGCCGCCAGGAGCAGCTCGAGCAAGCGCTTGTAGTCGCCGCTCCCACCCTCGTCCTCGAAGGGCATCGGCAGATCGGCGAAGACCTCGTGGCCCGAGTTCAGCACCAGCTGCAGGTCCCTGCCGGCCTGCTTGACGGTGAAGACAGCTGCCGAATCAAGGGGTCGCCGAATCACGCGCAGCACACTGCCGCTCCCCAGCACGATCGCCCGCAGCTCGGTCGCGTCCGGCGGGTCCAGCAGGGTATCGCGGGTGTCCTCGTGATCTGGAGTGGCGGGCGCGCCTCCGATCGACTGCTTCGAGGCCGCCAGCGCCCAGCGCCCGCCCGGCTGCCAGTCGAAGCGGTCGGGCGACCCCCAGACGACCTGTTCGGCGACCTCCCGCTCGCAGCTGACGCTGGCGGCGATCTCGCGCGGGGTCAACGGCCCGTCGGCAGCGGCAAGCAGCGCCTCGATCCTGCGCAGGAGGTCCTCCGTCACTCGGCCTCCTCTCTCACCTGCAAGAACGACTCCGCCATCCTGCCCCAGTCGTAGCGAACGTTTTGAGCCTGACGCTGCGCATCCCCCCGCAGCTCGTCCTCGTAGCGGGCCCAGGCAAACAGCATCATCTCCAGCCCCTCTTGCGCGGCGCGAAGCTTTTGCTTCAAGTCCTCGACGTTCTCCGGCGGATCGTCGGTCTCCGTCGCGCCCAGGAGCAGCTCGTAGGCGGGGTGGTCGCTGTTGAGGGTGACGAGGAGGACGCCGCCGCGCGACTGCACCGAGAAGAAGGCCCCGGCCTCCAACGACGATGCTTCGATTCGGTACTTGAGGCCGCGCTTGATCGTTTCCGCAGCGAGCTCGTTCGCCAGCTTCTTGTCGAGGCCGCTGTGCTCGAGCTGATCGGCCACTTCCGCGGCGCGGTCCTCGTCGGACTTCTGCTCCTCCGCGTCGCTCTTGCCTTCGTGTCCCGCCTCCTGTCGCTTGCGAACCGCCTCGGTCGCCCGTTCTTCGACCGACTTCCCCTTGTGACGCTTCTCGGTACTGCGGCGACCCTCCCCCTGACGGATGATTTGTTTGCGCATCGTGCCGATGTTGCGCTCGATGTAGCCGATCACCTCTAGCAGCGGCCCCAGCGGATCGTTTTCGGCTTCCAGTGCTTCACGGGCCTGGGCGATGCTGCCGCCGTGCTCCTTCGCCATCTGCTCGACGTCGACCTTCGCCGCCTCGGCGAAGTTGCGGGCGAACTGCTTGTTGTTGGAGACGCCGAAGAGGTCGTCGAGCCCCGGCTCGAATTGCACTTCGACCCCCCACCAGCGCTCGCGGGGGTCATAGGTGTTGACCCAGCCTTGGTCGAGCTCGAGCTCCCGTCCGGCCCGCACCACGGAGACGCCCGTGTTGCGACCCGCGTGCCTGCCGTGCGGTCGGTTGCCCGATTCTTTTCCGTCTTCGTAGCGCGCCTCCTCGCCCGCGATCGAGAGCCGCACTTTCACCTCGTGCTCGTCGTCGCGAAACCTGATCCGCCAGGTTTCCTCGTGGTCGGCGGCCGACGGAAACGGCTGGAACATCGGCTTGTCGTCGAACGGCGCGGGACAGGAGGTCTTCTCCATCAGATAGAGGGGGTCGTTGGGCTGAGCGTCGTCGTCGGTGAGGATCTCCTCGGGGTTGTCGACGAGGAAGCTGGCAAGCCGGAGGCGTACGTCGCCGCGGTCGATCCAGTTCCGGTACATGCGGCCGATCAGCGCTTCAGAGTGGCCGATCAGCGCCTTCGAGGTCCGCCAGAGGCAGCGGTCGATGTCCGACCACACGACCAAGGTTCCGGACTTTCCGAAGTCACCCGAGGCGACGGTGCGCCAGACCTCGGGGATCGGCTGCTCCTCCGGCACCGGTACTTCACCCTGCTCCTCCTTTTCGACCTTTTTCAGGTCGATGTAGCTATAGATCGCCTTCTCCGGGCCCTCCTGCCAGGTCCACACCTCGACCTTGGTGCACTGGGATATCGAGGCGCTCGGCAGCCCCATCCCGAAGCGGCCCATCCCTTCCTGGCGCGAGGCTTCGTCCCAGGAGCCGTTGCCGAACTGCAGGGCGCGCATCAGGGTGGTGACATCCATTCCGACGCCGTTGTCGAGGACGGCAACCTGCGCAATGCGCCGCCGCGTTCGCTGGTCGAGCACGAACTCTTCGTCGGCGCAGAGCAGCTCGACGAGGTTCGCCCGCGCCTGGATCGAGTTGTCCATCAACTCGGCAACGGCATAGGCCGCGTTCTTATAACCGTTGTCCCGCATCGCCTTGACAGCGAGCGCGGTCGGCACGATGTCGTACGTCTCTACGGCGTTGGTTGCCATACGTCCTCCCAGTTGTGGAATGCCTCTACAAGTGACGAAAAGCCCGGCAGGCTGGTGTCGACGACGGTGACAACTTCGGCCTCGGCGTTGCCGCCGGCCCGCGGGCCGCGGATCGCGCGGCCGACCATCTGGCTGTACAGCACCAGGCTCTGGGTCGGCCGGGCGATGATCACGGCACTGGTCCGCGGCGCGTCGAAGCCGGTGGTCAGGACCCCGTAGTTGACGAGCACCTGCGGCTCGTCGCCGTCGCTCTTGAAGTTCTCGATGATCCTCGCCCGCTCCTCCGCCGGGGTGGAGCCGGTGACCGCGCGCGCCTCGACGCCGCGCGCCCGCAACACCGTGGCTAGAAGGGTGGCGTGTTCCATCGTCGCGGCGAAGATCAGCAGCCTCGGGTGGTGGCGGACCATCGCTTCGGCGCGGGTGACGATCGCCAGGTTTCGCTGCTCGTCCTTGGCGAGCTCTTCGATCACCGCGGCGGGGATCTCCAGCGTTTCCGCAAGCTCCTTCAGGTCTTGCTCCGACAGCGTCCTGTCGCCGCTGTAGTTGAGGGAGACGAACTCGGTTCTTGCCAGGTATCCCTCCTCGACGAGGTATTCGATCGGGCTCTCGTAGCCGGAGACCTCCAACGGGACGCTCTTGCGGAAGAAGAAGTCGGCGAGCTCGGCGTCGGCATCGAGGTCGTCCCAGGTGCGTCCCGGCGTGGCGCTGAGGCCAAGCAGGGGGGTGCGTCGGCCTGATTCCGTCAGCATCTCGAGCACGTGGCGGTAGGCGGGAGCGACCGCTTGGTGCGCCTCGTCCATCACCACGAGGCCGGCGGCCCCGGCAAATTGGCCGATAGCCTCGACGGAGCGCTGCCCGGCGCTGTGGGCCTTCTTCAGGCCGGCGACGACGAGCCCGTCGGCGGGGGGCCCGCCTTGCGGATTGTGCGGGCCCCACCATCGCTGCACCGTCACCTCTCGCCCTCCGAGGCTGCTCCAAGTCGCCTCAAACTCCTCAGCCGCCTGTTCGCAGAGCTCTTCGGAGTGGGCGAGCCAGATCACCAGCATCGGCTCCTGATCGTTCAGCATCCGCGCGATCACGTGCATCGCCGTCCGCGTCTTTCCGGCGCCGGTCGGCATGTGCAGAAGGACCCGGAAGGGCTCCTCCCGTAGGTCGCCCAACACCCGCGCCGCCGCCACTCGCTGATGGGGGAAGAGGCCGTGCTGGGGTACTACCTGATCCGTCGTCGCCACCGGCGGCCGGGCTTCCGGCTCAAGCTCGACCAGGCCGAAGAATCCGAGCAGGACCCGCGACCGCTCCGAGCCTCGCTGCACCCTCATCTGCGCCAGCGCTTCGTAGGGGTCGCTTGCTCCGTCGAGGCCGAGCTCGGCGCTGAGCCTTTTCGCGTCCTGTTGGGGAAGGAGAAAGAGCAGCTCTTCGCGACTCTCCGAGTCGAGCAGCATCTCCTGCGGACTGCGCAGGCCGAGGGCTATCTGTCGCAGCTTTTCGGGTTGCGTCATGTCGGGGCTAAGTCGAGCGAGCAGACGTACCCCAGGCCGTCCGACGAGCTTGTGCAGAGCCGGCTCGGCCGCCCGCGAAATCAGCTCTTCGAAATTCACGGCGCGAAGTCTATGACCGATTTGCGAATGCACATTGATTAGAGTTTGTCGCGTGAACCTTCCCTCACAGTTCGGTTCCGCGACCCGTTCGCGTAGCCGAAATCTGCGGGGGGCGACTGGCGGGCCACCGCACGCCGCAACGACGTCGTGGTCCGCACCTGGCGGCCTGAGCGCGACCGGCGCGTGCTGATCGTCCTGGACACCGGCCGCACCTCGGCCGGCCGGGTGGGCACGGCCCCGATCCCTCTCGCCGGCGAGACACCCCGGGCCGCCGTGCCGTACGGCGGAGCGGCGATCGCGCCCGGCTGGCCCCGCCTGGACTGGTCGATGGACGCGGCGCTGCTGCTGGCCGCGCTGGCCGCCCGCGCCGGCGACCGGGTCGACTTCCTGGCCTACGACCGCGCGGTGCGCGCCTGGGTGTCCGGCGCCGGCCGTACCGACCTGCTGTCGTCGCTGGTCAACTCCATGGCACCGCTTGAGGCCGAGCTCATCGAGGCCGACTCGGCCGGCATGGTCGCGGCCGTCCTGGCCCGGG
>JBIOVV010000046.1:0-6409 GCA_044867925.1 Solirubrobacterales bacterium
CTTGACCGCGACCAGCACCTCATCGGTCATCAGCCTGCGTCCGCGCGCGTAGGCGGCGGGATGCGAGGGCAGGCAATCGCCGTAGTCGTCGATCCCGGCGATCCCCTCCATGTCGGCGGCGATGAGCACGTTCACGGCGAGTCACACTAGTCCAGGTGGACCGGGCAGGTCCGGCGCTATGTGAGATCCGCACTGTCCGCCTGGCTGATCAGCCAGCGTGCGAGAATGCTCGGGCGTGACCGCAAACGGGGAACCCATCGAGCACCTCGATGTGCTGGTCGTCGGCGCCGGGATCTCCGGCATCGGCGCTGCCTACCACCTGCAGGAGCGCTGCCCCGGCAAGAGCTACGCGGTCCTCGAGGCGCGCGACGACCTCGGCGGCACCTGGGACCTCTTTCGCTATCCCGGGATCCGCTCGGACTCCGATATGCACACGCTCGGCTTTCGCTTCAAGCCCTGGACCGCGCCGAAGGCGATCGCCGATGGCGACTCGATCCTCAGCTACGTGCGCGAGACGGCGGAGGAGAGCGGGATCGATCAGAAGATCCGCTTCGGCCACCGCGTCGTGCGGGCCGAGTGGTCGACGGCGGACTCGCTCTGGAACGTGGACGTCGAACGCACCGACAGTGGTGAAACCGTGCAGTTGACCTGTGGCTACTTCTGGTCCTGCACCGGCTACTACCGCTACGACCAGGGCTACACCCCGGAGTTCGCGGGCAGGGAGCGCTTCATGGGCCAGATCGTCCACCCCCAGCACTGGCCCGAGAACCTCGACTACGCCGGCAAGCGGGTCGTCGTGATCGGCAGCGGCGCCACCGCCGTCACCCTGGTGCCGGCGATGGCCGCGAAGGCAGCGAAGGTGACGATGCTGCAGCGCTCGCCCACCTACATCGTCTCGATGCCGGGCGAGGACCCGATCGCCAGGGCGATCCGCCGGGTGCTGCCGGTCAAGGCCGCCTACGCGCTGATCCGCTGGAAGAACGTCCTGCTGCAGATGGGCACCTACAAGCTGAGCAGAAGCCGCCCCGCGTTCGTCAAGAAGATGATCCGCAAGGGCAACGAACGCTCGCTGCCGGCCGGCTACGACGTCGAGACCCATTTCAAACCGCCCTACAACCCCTGGGACCAGCGGCTGTGCTTGGTGCCCGACGGGGACCTCTTCCGAGCGATCCGCTCGGGCAGCGCCGAGATCGTCACCGACCGGATCGAGACCTTCACCGAGACCGGGATCAAGCTCGAGTCGGGCGCCGAGCTGGAGGCCGACGTGATCATCACCGCGACCGGCCTCAACGTGCTTTTTCTCGGCGGCATGGAGCTCGCCGTCGACGGGGAGACGGTCGACTTCACCACGCGGATGGCCTACAAGGGCATGATGCTCAACAGCGTCCCCAACTTCGTCTTCACGCTCGGCTATACCAACGCCTCCTGGACGCTCAAGGCGGACCTCACCTCCGAGTACGTCTGCCGCCTGCTCAATCACATGGACGCGCATGGCTACTCACGGTGCGTGCCGGAGATCACCGACCCGTCGGTCACCGAGGAGCCGATCCTCGACTTCACTGCCGGCTACGTCCTGCGCGCCCTCGACAAACTGCCCAAACAGGGCTCGAAGGAGCCCTGGAAGCTGCGCCAGAACTACGTGCTCGACACCAGAGAGATCCGGCGCGGTCAGATCGAGGACGGCGCGATGCGCTTCTCCAGCCCCACGCCGCGCGGCTCCGAGAAAGAGCCCAGTCTCGCCTCCGCCTGAGGCGAGGTGCTCGACTAGGGCAGGATCGCGATCGCCCGGCCGGGGCCGCCGCTGGCGACCGCGATCTTGATCGGGAGGAAGACGAAGGAGGCGCCGCGGGCCGGCAGCCGGTCGAGATTGGTCAGCCCCTCGACGAAGAGCATTTCGCGGCTGAGCCCGGCCCGGTGGACTTCGTTGCCCTCCTCGGCGGAGCCCATGCTCGGCGCGTCGATGCCGATCGTGGCGACGCCGCGCTCGTGCAGGAAGACCGCCGCGGCCGCCTCGGGGGCGGGCCAGGCCGGCCGCGATTGCAGCACGACGGGCTCGTGCAGAAAGGCCCTGCCCGCCTCGCCCGCGACGTAGTGCTTGGACCAGCCGGTCAGCAGGAGGACGACCTCCCCCGCCTCGAAGCGCCCGTGCTCCTCCTCCCAGGCTTCGAGGTGGGCGACCGTGATCGCCGGGCTGGCACCGGGCTCGGCCTCGCCGTCGAGGTGGCGGAGGTCGACCACCGCCGCCGGCCCGATCAGCCTCGAGAGGTCGAGCTTGTCGGCGCTGACCGCGCCCACCGGCTCGGCATTCGGAAGCGCCGATTGCGGCGGCGCGAAGTAGTGGCTGGGGGCGTCGACGTGGGTGCCGGCGTGCTCGTCGAGGATGAAGAAGTGGGTCACGTAGGGGCCCAGCGAGCAGCTGCAGGCGCCGGTCGGCAGCTCGTCCTCCTCGAACCAGCTCCAGTTCTTGTGGGCGAACGGCATGTGCTCCGGCCAGGTCGCGGGCAGGTGCTCGGAGAGCGTCACCGAGAGGTCGACGATCTTGTCCGGGTCGGCTCCGATCAAGGCGATCGAAGTATTAGCACGGTACGGCTCAGGCCTCGGCGAGGAGGCGTTCGGCGAGTCGGTTCATGCCGCGCTCGTGAGCCGCTTTGGCGGCGCCCGTCCAGTCGGTCTCGCGGTCGGGGGGCGGCTTCACGCCCGCATCGCGCAGGGTGGCGATGTCCTTGAAGGCGCGCAGATCGTCGCTGGCTTCGATCAGGGCGCCGCGCAGGGCGGGGCGGCGCTCGCGGATCGCGTTCTCGAGCACGGCCTCCAGCGATCCGTGCTTGCGCAGCAGCTCCGCGGCGGTCTTGGGGCCGACTCCCTTGGCGCCGGGCAGGCCGTCGGAGGGGTCGCCGCGCAGGGCGATGAAGTCGGGAACGAGCTCGGGCGGGATCCCGTAGCGCTCCTCGACCCCGCCGGGGGTGACCTCTTCGGCGCCCTTGCCTTTGCCGCCGGTCTTCACATAGAGGACCGTGACCCGTTCGCCGGCGCACTGGTACATGTCGCGGTCGCCGGTCATCAGCAGGGCATGCCCGCCCGAGGCCGCCTCCTTCTTGGCGTAGGTGCCGAGCAGGTCATCGGCCTCGAGGTCCTCGCTCGTCGCGACCGTCCAGCCGAAGGCGGCGAAGAAGTCCCGGCTCGCCGCGAACTGCGGCGCCAGGTCGTCTGGCATCGCCGCCTCGCGCTCGGCGTGGTAGGCGGGGTAGAGCTCGGTCCGGTAGGAGGCGGCGTCCGGGCCGAAGCAGAGGACGACCGCCCGCGGCCGGTGCAGTTCGACCTCGCGCAGGATCAGGTTCGCCGTGCCGAGCAGGGCGTTGACGGGCTTGCCGTCCGGTCCCTTGATCGAGTCCGGCAGCGCGTAGAACGCACGGAAGAGCAGCGAGGGCGTGTCGACTGCGAGCAGCGGGCCGGGCATGCGTTGCAGCCTATGCCGCCGGATGCCGCTCCGCTGTGCCTTTGCCCTGTATGGCGATGGCAGGGAACAGCCGAACGGGGCTGGTGACTAGATTGGGCGGGTGTCCGAGCAGGCGCTGCATATCGAGGAGCTGTTCAAGCGCTACCCGACCGGGGTGGAGGCGCTGCGCGGCGTCTCCCTGCAGATCGAGCCGGGAGAGCTGTTCGCGCTGCTGGGGCCGAACGGGGCGGGCAAGTCGACGCTGATCCACTGCACGACCGGGCTGGCGCAGCCGACCGGCGGGTCGATCCACGTCTTCGGCCACGACGCCACCGGCGACTACGGCGAGGCTCGTCAGGCGGTCGGCCTCGCGCCGCAGGAGCCCAACCTCGACTGGTTCCTCACCGTCGCCGAGACGCTCGACTACCACGCCGGCTACTTCGGCATGCCCAAGCGCGAACGTCGCGAGCGCACCAACGAGCTGCTGGAGACCTTCTCGCTGACCGAGAAGCGCGACGAACGCACCCGCACGCTCTCCGGCGGGATGAAGCGGCGGCTGATCTTGGCGCGGGCGATGATGCACCGGCCGCGCCTGCTGATCCTCGACGAGCCGACCGCCGGGGTCGACGTCGAGCTGCGGCTGGAGCTCTGGCACTACGTGCAGCGAATCAACCAGGAAGGGACGACGATCCTGCTCACCACGCACTACCTGGAGGAGGCCGAACAGCTCTGCGACCGGATCGCCTTCATCAACGAAGGCCAGATCGTCGGCGAGGGGACCAGCAGTGAGCTGGCCGCTCGCTACGGCGCCTCCAGTCTCGAGGACGCCTACCTGACGCTGGTCGGCCGCAAAGAGCTCTCCCGCTCCCACATCGAGGTAACCGCCTCGTGAGTGCCGCCCAGATTCGCTTCGCGACGCTCTGGCGCCGCGAGGTCAACCGCTTCATGAAGATCAAGAAGCAGACGCTGGGCGCGCCGCTGCTGGAAACCTTCCTCTACATCTCGGTCTTCGGCGCCGCGCTCGGCTCGCGGATCAAACAGCTGCACGGGATCGACTACGTCGTCTTCGTCATCCCCGGCCTGATCATGATGTCGTTCTCGATCAACGCCTTCGCCAACAACTCCTCCTCGATCCTGCAGCAGAAGTTCCAGGGGGCGATCCAGGACCAGCTTTCCTCGCCCGCCTCGCCGCTCGAGCTGCTGCTCGCCTTCAGCTTCGGCGGCTTCATGCGAGGGCTGATCGTCGCCGGGTTGACCTTCATCGCCGCCTCGTTCCTGGTCGACCTGCCCGTCGACCACATCCTGGTGCTGGTCCCGTCCCTGTTCCTGGTCGGCTTCTTCTTCTCCCAATTGGGGGTCTTGACCGGCGTGCGGGCCGAGCAGTTCGACGACGTCGCCTTCGTCCAGACCTTCGTCCTGACGCCGCTGATCTTCCTCGGCGGCGTCTTCTACTCGGCGACGCTGCTGCCGCAGCCGTTCGAGACGCTGACCCACTTCAACCCGATCTACTACATGATCAACCTGGTCCGCTACGGCTTCGTCGGCTTCAGCGAAGTCAGCATCGCCCTCTCCCTACTGGCCCTCACCGCGGCCACGGCGGCGCTCTTCGCCGTCAACCTGCGCCTCTTCTCGCGTGGCTACCGCCTGCGCGACTAGCCGACGCCGGCGCTGACCCAGTCCAGGTAGCCCCTGCTGCCGGCGAGAACCGGAATCGCGAGGATCTCGGGCTCGTCATAGGAGTGGGCGGCGCGTATCGCGGCCTCGACCTCCTCGTAGAGGCGCGCCTCGGTCTTGGCCAGGCACTGCCACTCGCGCTCCCGCTCGAGCTTGCCCTGCCAGCGGTAGCGGCTGGTGATCGGGCCGGCGGTCTGAACGCAGGCGGCGAGGCGGTGCTCGAGCAGGGCGGTGCCGATCCTCTCCGCCTCCTCCTCCGAGCCGGCAGTGGTCAGGACCTGGATGTACTCGGGCATCGGGGCGGAGGCGGCTAAGCCTCGGCGAGGGGCAGCCGCTCGGCGAGGCCGGTCAGCTCGAGCACCCGGGTCACCGCGGGGGAGTCGCTGGGAATGAAGCTGACCCTGGGGCCGCCCTCGTTGCAGCTGAGCGCCGAGACCAGCAGGGCGATCCCGGTGGAGTCGATGAACTCCAGCTCACGCATGTCGACGATCACCGGGGTGGAGGCGTCCGCCAGTGAGGACTCGAGAGCGTTCTCGGCCGTTCCGGCGTTGGCCAGGTCGAGCTCCCCGGCAAAGGCGACCACGCGGCTGCCACCGTTCTCCACACTGCGAACGACGAGTGTTCCATCGGCGATTTCGCTCTGCTCGTTGGGCATTTGCTGTCCCGAACCGGATCCTGTCTGGCGATAGCGGCGATTGCCGCGCCCGAGGTCAGGGTAGCGGAAGCACACCCACAAGCAACCGAGGAGCGATGCAACGATGGAGGCCAGCACCAGTCCCAGCAAGGGCATATTCGACGGCGCCAACGCCGCGGCACGGCAACACGTGATCGAGTTGCTGACCAGGGCGTACTGGATGGAGATCGAGACGGTGATGAGCTACCTCGCTGCCGCCACCAACCTCGACGGTGTGCGTGCGCAGGAGATCAAGCAGTCCTTGGAGCAGGACGTCGAAGAGGAGCTCGGCCACGCCCGCAACTTCGCCCGGCGGATCAAGGAGCTCTACGGGGTGGTGCCGGGGTCCGAAGCCTTCGCCGCGGAGCAGTCGTTCCTGCAGCCTCCGGACGAGCAGATCGACGTCGTGCACGTGATCCGCGGCGTGATCAAGGCCGAGACCGGGGCGATCGAGCACTACACGCGGATCATCGAGGAGACCGACCAGCTCGATCCCGTGACCCAGGACATGGTGATCGACATCCTGCGCGACGAGCAGGCTCATCGGCGGCTCTTCGAGGGGTTCTTGCGGGAGTACGAGTTCGAGGGCGCGGCTTAAGGCATGTGGTGATGCGAGGGGTGGGGGG
>JBIOVV010000047.1:0-9933 GCA_044867925.1 Solirubrobacterales bacterium
GCGATCGTGCGCCCGCCCGAGTTCCTCGAGGACGCCCACGAACGCGAGCTGGAGATCCGCGCGGCCGAGCTGCGTGTGCGGCAGTTGACCGAGGCCTCCTGCCCCAACTGCGAATACCCGGTCGAGAGGAACTACCTGCGCTGCCCGCAGTGCCAGCGCCGCCTCAAGGATCCCTGCCAAAGCTGCGGCAAGCCCGTCGACCCGCGCTGGGCCCTTTGCCCCTACTGCGAGAACCCGATCGCCGAGCGTCCGCGGCGCCAAAAGCCGACGGACGAGAAACGGCGCCAGCCGCCGCCGGGGGCAGAACGCGCCGCGACAAAGCGCGAAGAGCGTCCCAAGCGCCGTGCGGCGCCAAAAGCCAAGGAAGCCGCGGCGCCCGAGCGGGACGCTGAGACCGCTCGACCCAAACGAACCCAAAGGAGCCCTGCCCGTGAGCCGGACGCTGATCCTCGTAAAGCCTGACGCCTTCCAGCGCGCCCTGACCGGCGAGGTGATCGCCCGCTTCGAGCGCAAGGGCCTGCGGATCGCGGCGCTGAAGACGATGCGGGCCGACGAGCCGATCGCCAACAAGCATTACGAAGAGCACACCGACAAGCCCTTCTTCGGCGAGCTGGTCTCCTTCATCACCGGCGGCACCCTGGTCGCGATGGTGCTCGAGGGCGCTGAAGCCGTGACGGCGGCCCGCCAGCTGATCGGCGCCACCAACCCGGTCGAGGCCGCACCCGGCTCGATCCGCGGCGACTTCGCGCTCGAGGTGACCTTCAACATGGTCCACGGCTCCGACTCCGACGAGTCCGCGGAACGGGAGATCGGGATCTGGTTCCCGGAGCTGTCGTAGGCAGGACCGGGTGGGTGGGGTCTCCGCTTAACTTTTTCGGTGGAGACGCTCCTGCTGGCGCCGCAAGATATCGCCGAAAAAGTACAAGACGCTCCGAGCCCACCCACCCGGTCCTGTGACCGTCGTGCTGGCATCCGGGTCGCCGCAGAGGGCTGAGATTCTTCGCAAGCTTGGGTTGGAGTTCGAGGTCGTTGTGCCGGGTGTGGAGGAGCTCAGCGGGGGAGATCCCCATGTCGAGGTGCTCGAGAACGCGCGGCTGAAGGCTCGGGCCGTTCCGCGTGATGGCGTCGTGATCGCTTGCGACACCGATGTGGTGCTCGATGGCAAGGCGTTGGGCAAGCCCGCCGATGCGGTCGAGTCGCGGAGGTACCTGGACCGCATGTCCGCTAGGGCGCACGAGGTGCTGAGCGGTCTCTTGGTCGTGGTCGACGGCGAGGAGCGCAGCGGTCTCGAAAGGACCACCGTTGTCTTCAAGCAGCTGAGCGAGGCCGAGAAGGAGCGCTACGTGGAGTTCGGCGAGTGGGAGGGGCGGTCGGGGGGTTACGCGATCCAGACCCTGGGCTCGACCCTGGTCGAGCGGATCGAGGGGAGCGTCTCGAACGTCGTCGGCCTGCCGGTGGGGCTCCTGCTCGATCTTGCGCCGGAGCTTTTCGTCCAGGATTGATCTGCGGCGACAGCCGGTTTGGTGCGTTTGGAATCATTCGCCCCGGGAAGTTCTCCAAATCCACGATGGGCGTCTTCACCTATTTCCGAGGATTGGGCGGCCGCGACATGGCTGTCGACCTCGGGACGGCCAACACGCTCGTCTACGTGCGCGGCCGCGGCATCGTCCTCTCCGAGCCTTCCGTGGTGGCGATCGATTCGCACACCGGGCAGGTCCATGCGGTCGGGGTCGAGGCGAAGCGGATGCTGGGGCGGACGCCGGGCAACATCACCGCGATCCGGCCGCTCAAGGACGGTGTGATCGCCGACTTCGACGTCACCGAGCAGATGTTGCGTCACTTCATCAAGCAGGTTCACTCCAACCGCTTCGCCCACCCTCGGGTGGTCGTCTGCGTGCCCTCGGGCGTGACCGGGGTCGAGAAGCGGGCGGTCGAGGAGGCCTGCCTCTCGGCCGGTGCCCGTCAGGCCTACCTGATCGAGGAGCCGATGGCGGCGGCGATCGGCGCCGGGCTGCCGGTGGCCGAGCCGACCGGGTCGATGGTCGTCGACGTCGGTGGCGGCACCACCGAGGTGGCGGTGATCTCGCTCGGTGGGATCGTCGTCTCGCAGTCGATCCGGATCGGCGGCGACGAGCTCGACGAGGCGATCGTCAACCACTGCAAACACGAGTACAAGCTGGCGATCGGCACCCAGACGGCGGAGGAAGTCAAGCTCGAGGCCGGCTCCGCCTCGGCGCTGCCCGAAGAGGTGCGTTCGGAGATCCGCGGCCGCGACCTCGTCTCGGGCCTGCCGAAGACGATCACGCTCGGCTCCGAAGAGGTGCGCGAGGCGCTGGAGGAACCGGTCGGCCACATCGTCGAGGCGGTCAAGGACACGCTCGACCGCACTCCGCCGGAGCTCGCCGGCGACATCATGGACCGCGGCATCACCCTCGCCGGCGGCGGTGCGCTGCTGCAAGGACTCGAACAGCGCCTGCGCGACGAGTGCCAGATGCCCTGTCAACTGGCAGAGTCACCGCTTACGTGCGTGGCGGTGGGATCGGGAATCTCCCTCGAGGAGTTCGAGACCATCCACCGCGCCAGCAAGCAGAATTCCGGGACCAGGCACTTTGCTTAGGTCTCCTTCACCGCAAGCCCCCAACTTAGGCCTTCACCGTGTACCGAAAGCAAGTACGCCGCCGTAGGGCGGTGCTCGCCCTGCTGATCGTCGGCTCTTTCGTGCTGCTCACGATTACCTATGGGCAGGGCTCCAACGGCCTGCAGCGCGGCGTCAGCACGATCTTCAGCCCGGTGCAGGGGGTGACCGACCGCGCCCTCAAGCCGGCTCGCGACCTGGTCGACTGGTTCGACGAGACCTTCGACGCCAAGGGTGAAAACGGCCGCCTCAAGACCCAGCTTGCGAAGGTGCGCGAGCAGGCCGTCGCCGGGCAGGAGGCGACGCAGGAGAACGCGCAGCTGCGCAAGCTGGTCGGGCTCGACCGCGGGCCCGTGCTCGCGGCCTCGGCTTACGAGCCCGTGCTCGGACGCGTGATCTCTCGCTCGCCGACGCTCTGGCGCGCCGGGGTGACGATCGACGTCGGCAGCGGCGATGGCGTCCACGTCGACGATCCGGTGATCAGCGGCGACGGTGTGGTCGGCCGCATCGCTGCTACGGAGCCGGGTTCTTCACAGGTGATGCTGCTCACCGACCACGCCAGCGCGATCTCGGCCAAGGTGCTGCCGGCGGGGGTGCAGGGCGTGGTCAAGCCCGAAGTAGGCGATCCCGAGCACCTGATCCTCGACTTCATCGACTCGACCAAGCTGGTCCACGGAGGCCAGACCGTGGTCACCGCCGGCTGGTGCGCCCAGGGCCTCTGCTCGCTCTTCCCACCGGGCCTGCCGCTGGGTGAAGTCACCAAGGCCTCGATCATCGACCAGGAGGCAAAGGAACAGGCCGACGTGCGCCCCTTCGCCGACATCCGCAACCTCGACCTCGTCCAGGTCCTGACCGGAGGCTCGCGCGGGTGATCATGACGCCGAAGATCGTCGCTCGCATCGCCGCGATCGGCCTGCTCGGCGTGCTCCTGCAGCTCTCCTTCTTCTCCCAGGTCGAGCTCTTCCACGTCAGCCCCGACATCCTGCCCGCGCTGGTCGTCTGCCTCGCCCTGCTCGGCGGCAGCCTCACCGGCGCCGTCGCCGGCTTCTCGATCGGCCTCTTCCTCGACTGCCTGCTGGTCGGGGCCCTGGGGGTCTCCTCGCTGGTCCTGCTCAGCGTCGGCTACCTCGCCGGTCTCTTTCGCGAGCGCTTCGACATCCACGGCTCGCTTGTCCCGGCGCTGCTCTGCATGGGCCTCACCCTGCTTGCCGAGCTTGGCTTTGCCGCGATCCAGCTCCTGCTCGGGATCGACGCCCCGGTCAGCCTCTTGATCGTCCGCGACATGCTGCTCAAGAGCGTCTACGCCTTCTTCCTCGGCTGGCCGATCTACCTGCTCATGCGGCGCCTGCTGCGGCCGGCCCTGGTCGAGGAGCCGAAGCTGCAGCGCCGCCGCCGGCCCCGGGTCCTGGGAGCGTAGGCCCTTGTACCTGCGCAAAGACGAGCGCGGTCCGGCGATGAGCAATCGTCTTGCTCTGCGCCTTGCCCTTTTCGGCGGCGTCGCCGTCGTCCTCTTCGCGATCCTCTTCCTGCGCCTCTGGCTGCTGCAGGTGCTCGACGGCGAAAAGTACCTCGCCGAAGCAAAGAACAACCGCACCCGCTCGTTCTTGACCAGCGCCCCGCGCGGCGAGATCCTCGATCGCGACGGCAAGCTGCTCGTCGCCAACAGGACCAGTCTCGCCCTGCAGGTCAACCCACGCAAACTGCCGACCGATCCCTCCGCGCGCCGCGCCGAGCTCTCACGTCTCGCCAGCCTCACCCACAGCACCCTGCGCCGCGTGCGCCGCACGATGCACGAAGAGCTGAAACTGGCTCCGGCCGCTCCGGTGACGCTGCGTCGCGACGTCGGCCATTACCTCGTCTATTACCTGCAGGAGAACCAGGAGCATTTCCCGGGGGTCGAGGTCCAGCGGGTCTTCGTTCGCGCCTACCCGGGCGGCACGCTAGGCGCCCACATCCTCGGCAACGTCGGCGAGATCTCCGAGGAAGAGCTGAAAGAGCCGCGCTACCGCGCCCTGGTGCCTGGCGATGAAATCGGCCAGGACGGGGTCGAGGACACCTATGACCGCTACCTGCGCGGCCGCCCGGGGCTGACCCGGATCCAGGTCGATGCCCTCGGTGAGCCGACGCCGAACGGCCGCCTCGTCTCCAAGGCGCCGGCCCCCGGCGACAACCTCAAGCTGACGATCGATCAGAGCGTGCAGGAGGCCGGGGAGCGGGCGATGGCCGAACGGGGGCTGCCGGGCGGCTTCATCGCGATGGACGTGCACACGGGAGAGATCCTCGGACTCGGCTCGTATCCGACTTTCGAACCGGCGCTCTTCACCAGGCCGCTGACCCAGAAGCAGGTCGACGAAACCATTCGCAACCCGACCGGGCCGCTGACCGACCGGGCGGTCGACGGGCTCTATCCGACGGGCTCGACCTTCAAGCTCATAACCGCGCTGGCGGCCCTCGAAAGCGGCAACCTGCAGCCGACCGAAGTGATCGAAGACCCCGGCGTGCTCGTCGTCGGTGAACAGGAATTCAAAAACGCCGGCGAAGCCGCCAACGGTTCGGTTGACCTCGTCGAAGCGCTGGAAGTCTCCTCCGACGTCTTCTTCTACACGCTCGGCCTGCGCATGTGGGACAGCGGCGAGCTCCAGCGCTGGGCGCACGCGCTCGGCATCGGCAGGCCGACCGGCATCGACCTGCCCGAAAACGAACAGAGCCTCCTGCCCTCCCAGCGCTGGCGCAACCAGCTCTTCGAGGAAGGCAACACCGATCGGCCCTGGTCCGCCGGCGACAACGTCCAGCTCGCCACTGGTCAGGGCGACCTGCAGACCAGCCCGCTGCAGATGGCGATCGCCTACGCGACGCTGGCCAACGGCGGCACCGTCGTCACCCCGCACCTGGGCAAGGAAGTGACCGACGCCGCCGGCCGGGTGCTGCGGGAATTCAGCCCCAGGCCGCAGCGGCGCGTACGCATCGATCCGGAGTACCGGGCCGCGATCTTGGAGGGGCTCCACGATGCGGCCCAGAATCCCAGCGGAACTTCGTTCGACTCCTTCGGCAGCTTCCCGATCCCGGTTGCCGGCAAGACCGGCACCGCTCAGCGCCCGCCGCACCTGGACCAGTCGTGGTACGGCGTCCTCGCTCCGTATCCCAATCCGCGTATCGTCACCTTCGTTACGATGGAGGAAGGCGGCTTCGGCGCCGAATCGGCCGCGCCGGCAGCAAAGAAGATCCTGGAAGCGTATTTCGCCAAAGAGCTCGCCCGCGACGCGAGCGCAGAAGAAGAGAGCGAAGGCTAGGGCCCGACGATGTACGCGACCCGCGCACGCCGCGCCCGACCCGAGCCCTTTGCCTTCCATCCCGGCATCGCCGAGCGCCTCGGCCTGCCCTACATGGACGGCCCGCTGGCGCTCTCGGCGATGGCCCTCGTCGCCTTCAGCATCTTCACCCTGGCCGAGGCCACAAAGCACGACGTCCCCGGTAGCCCGTATTACTACGTGGACCGGCAGGCGATCTACGGCGTGCTCGGGATCGTCGGCATGTATCTACTTACCCGCATCGACTACTCACGCTTCCGCGAGCTGCGGGTCGGGATCTACACCTTCCTCTGCGTCAGCATCTCGCTCGTCTTCGTCTTCGGTTTCGCCGCGCGCGGCTCGCGGCGGGCCTTCGAACTTCCCTTCTTCAGTTTCCAGCCATCGGAGCTGGGCAAGGTGCTGCTCGTCTTGGCCCTTGCCGGCTTTGTCATCGATGGCGCCAGAAACGGGTCGGATTGGCAGCGCACGGTGCGCTATCTCTGCCTCGGGCTGGCACCGGCGGCGCTTGTATTCCTGCAGCCGGACCTCGGCACCTCCCTGGTGTTCGGGGCAATCACACTCGCCGTGATGTACGTGGGGGGCGTCCGCTGGACGCACTTCGCGGTGATCGGCACGGCCCTCGTCGTTTTGACGGTGGCGGTCCTCGTGGCGGCGCCCTCAGTCGGGGCGCCGATTCTCAAGGGGTACCAGGAGCAGAGGCTCACCTCTTTCCTGGATCCCAGCGCGGACCCCGCCGACGCGGGCTACCAGCAGAACCAGGCCAAGATCGCGATCGGATCCGGTGAGAAGACCGGCCGGGGCGATCGGGCCACCCAAACGCGGCTCGACTTCGTCCCTGAGCGGCACACCGATTTCATCTTCGCCGTGATCGGTGAGCGCTACGGATTCATCGGCGCCGCCTTGGTCCTATCCCTATACGCCCTGCTGATCTGGCGGGCGCTGCGGATTGTGACGCTCTCGAAGAACTCCTACGGAACCCTGGTGGCAGGTGGCATCGCCGCCATGCTGCTCTTCCAGGTTTTCGTAAACGTGGGAATGAACCTGGGGATCATGCCGATCACCGGGATCCCTCTACCGCTGATGAGCTACGGCGGGTCGTCTGTGCTGGCGACCTTCCTGGCGGTGGGCATTCTGCAGAGCATTCACATGCAAGCGCGGCTCAGCCAGAAAGGCAGGTTCGCCTGGTGATCCCGCGAAGGGACGCTCGGCGTGCGTACCTACTCTGAACTGAGCTAACTCAATGAAAAAGACAATTCTGGTTTCCGCCGATCGTGGCGAGACCCGCGTCGCCGTCCTCGAGTCGAAGACAAAAGGCGGCAAACGCGACGTAGCGGAGCTCTACATAGAGCGCCGCGGCCGGCGTTCGATCGTCGGCAACATCTACAAGGGCAAGGTCGACAACGTCCTGCCCGGCATGGAGGCCGCCTTCGTCGACATCGGCCTCGAGCGCAACGGCTTTCTCCACGTCGACGAGATCGTCCTGCCGGGAGGCGAGCAGGCGCCCAAACGAGGTCGCGGCAAAGGCGGCCGCCGTATCGACGAACTGATCAAACCCGGTCAGGAGATCGTCGTGCAGGTCGTCAAGGACCCGCTCAAGACCAAGGGCGCGCGGCTTTCGATGAACGTCTCGATCGCCGGTCGCTACCTGGTCTACGCGCCGCAGGGCAGCGGCGTCGGCGTCAGCCGGCGGCTTGCCGACTCCGAGCGCGACCGCCTGCGCAAGATGGTCGACCGCACCTACAAAGGCCCGGGCGGCCTGATCGTCCGCACCGCCGCCCACGGCGCCAAAAAGGCCGACTTCGTGCGCGAGGTCGGCTATCTGCACAAGCTCAACGACGTGCTCGACCGGCGCACCGAGCAGATCGTCGCGCCGGATCTCGTCTTCCAGGAGGCCGACCTGCCGGTGCGGGTCCTGCGCGACGTCTTCCTCAGCGACTTCGAAAAAGCGATCATCGACTCGCCCAAGCAGTTCGAACGGGTGACGAGCTTCTTCCAGCGCACCGCGCCGGAGCTGGTCGACGGAGTCGAGCTCTACGAGGAGCGCAAGCCCCTGTTCGAGAAATGGGGCATCGACAAGGAGATCGAGTCGACGCTCGGCAAGCGCGTCGATCTCGCCTCGGGCGGCTACCTGATCATCGACTACGCCGAGGCCTTGACCGTGATGGACGTCAACAGCGGCAGCTTCACCGGCCGCGGCAAAGGCGGCCTCGAGGAGACGATCACCCGGGTCAACACCGAGGCCGCCGAGGAGGCGGTGCGCCAGCTGCGCCTGCGCGACATCGGCGGCATCATCGTCATCGACTTCATCGACATGGCACGGGCGCGCAACCGTGACAAAGTGCTGAAGACACTGCGCAAAGCGCTCGACGCCGACAAGTCGAAGAGCTACGTGGTCGAGGTCTCGCCGCTGGGCCTGGTCGAGATGACCCGTCAGAACGTCACCGATGGGGTGCGCGAGATCCTCACCGTGCCCTGCTCGACCTGCGCGGGAGAAGGCGTCGTGCTCTCGGCCGAGACGGTGGCGCTCGACGCGATGCGCCGCCTGCCGGACATCGCCGCCGGGGCCAAGGAGGCCGAGGCGCTGCTGCTCAGGGTCCATCCCAAGGTCGCCGCCGAGCTGATCGACCCCGAGAGCGGCTTGGCCGACCTCGAGGCCGAGACCGGCAAGCAGTTCCACTTCGAGGGCGGCGACGCGCTGCCGATCGCCACCTTCGAGGTGGTCGAAACCGGCAGCCGGGCTGAGATCGAGGAGCGGGCGCTGCCCTTCAAGGTCGGCGAGGAGGTGCTGGTCAAGATCGACGAGCCGCACATGTACAACGCCGACGATGCTGTCGCCCGGGTCGACTCCTACATCGTCAGCGTCACCGGCGGCGGTCGCTTCGTCGGCCAGCGCAAACTGGTCCGGATCGAAAGGGTCGAGCGGGCCGCCGCGGTGGCCTCGCTGCCCGAGGGAGAGGCGAGCAACGGCGCTGGCGGCGAGGAAAACGGCTCCCAGCTAGAATCCGCGCCCTCGCGCAGTCGCCGTCGTGGCCGTAGAGGCGGTCGCGGTCGGTCAAGCTCAACACAGAGCAAGGACGAATGAACACGTACGCAGTCATAGAGACCGGTGGCAAGCAGTACAAGGTCGAGAAGGGCACCTCGCTGCTCGTCGATCGCCTCAGCGCCAAAGAGGGCGACAAGGTCACGCTGCGCCCGGTGATGTTCCGCGACAAGGAAGTCGTCGCCGGCGGCAAGGAGCTGGAGAAGGTCAAGGTTGAGGCGACCGTCTCCGAGCACCTGCGCGGGCCGAAGATCAAGGTCTTCAAGTACAAGCCGAAGAAGGGCTACCGCCGCCGTGCCGGCCATCGCTCCGAGCTGACCAAGCTCGAGGTGACCGAGATCAGCCTGGGCAGCCGCAAAGCGACGGCGGCGAAGAAAGAGGAGCCGGCGGCGAAGAAAGAGGCGGCTCCGAAAGCGGCGAAACCGGCTGAGAAAAAAGCGGCGGCGAAAAAACCTGCGGAGGCGAAAAAGCCAGCTGCGAAAAAAGCGGCCGCTAAAAAACCCGCTGCCAAAAAAGCTCCGGCCAAAAAAGCTGCCGAGAAAGCAGCATCATCAAAATCGGCGGCCAAAGCGAAAAAGCCTGCGGCCAAAAAACCGGCTGCTAAAAAGGATTCTGACGATGGCTCATAAGAAGGGACTCGGCTCAAGCCGCAACGGACGCGAATCCAACCCCAACATGCTTGGGGTCAAGGTCTTCGCGGGCCAGAAGGTCAGCGGCGGCGAGATCATCGTGCGCCAGCGCGGCACGCGGTTCTGGCCCGGCGACGGCACCGGGCTCGGTCGCGATCACACGATCTTTGCGGCGCGGGCGGGGACGGTTGAGTTCAAGCCGAGCCGCAAGGGCCGGACCATCTCGGTTCTTCAGGACTCCTAGAGCCAAAGCGGGAGGGGCGCCGGGTATCCCCTCCCAAAACGAGCGGCTGACGCCGCTCTTGAGTGTTTTGGGAGGGG
>JBIOVV010000048.1:0-6635 GCA_044867925.1 Solirubrobacterales bacterium
TCGCGGCGCTCAACCTACCCGAGCCAGACGTCCCTCTGCCAGAGGGGTGTCTGACCTGACCCGCCACATATGGCGGCTAAAGTCAGGCACGCCCCGAGAGGTTAGGGTGGCGCGGCGATGGCCGATCAGCGCAAACCCGAGGCGCCGCGCGGCGAACGGGTCCTGCCGGGCGTCTGGCGGCTGCGCCTGGCGCTGCCCTGGCCGGGGGTTCCGCACGGCAACGTTTGGGCCGTCGCCGCCGATGGCGAGCGAGCGCAAGCGGCCCGAGGCGCCGCGCAGCGAGAGAGTCCTGCCGGGGATCTGGAGGCTGCGGCTGGCACTGCCCTGGCCGGGGGTGCCGCACGGCAACGTCTGGGCCGTCGAGGCCGATGGCGGCATCGTTCTCTTCGACACCGGCATCGGCGGCAAGGGGCGGATGCGTCAGTTCGACCTCGCCCTGGCCCAGGCCGGCTTCGGCCTCGAGGACGTGAAGCTGCTCGTCTGCACCCACTCCCACACCGACCACTACGGGCTGGCGGCGCCGATCGTCGAGCGGGCCGGATGCGAGCTCTGGATGCATCCAGCCTGGGAACACGTACGCCTGCTCGCCGACGATCCCGCCGCGGCGCTCGAGCAGCGGCTCGAGGTGGCGCGCCAGAGCGGGGTGCCGGTCGCCGGGCTCGAACGCTACCGCGAGGCCCGCAAGGACGACGACGACAACGGCATCGACGCGATCATCGAGCCGCACCGCGATCTGCTCCCCGGGGTAGAGGTCGAGACCGATCTCGGAACCTGGCAGGTCTACGAGACGCCGGGCCACGCACCGTCCCACGTCGTCCTCCACCAGCCCGAGCGCAAGCTGATGATCTCCGGCGACCACCTGCTGGGCCGCACCGTCCTCTTCTTCGACCACGGCCACAGCCCCGACCCCGTCGGCGAGTTCCTCGCCAGCCTCGACCGGGTCGAGCCGCTCGAGGTCGACCTCTGCCTGCCCGGTCATGGCAGGCCCTTCCGTGATCCCCAGGCCAAGATCGCCGAGGCGCGCAGGCAGGTCGGCGAGCTGCTCGGCAAGACGCGGGATGCGCTCGGCGAAGGGGAGAGAACCGGCTTCGAGATCGTCGCCGAGATCGTCGGCGCGGACAACGTCAACACCCCGGTCAGCGCCTGGGTGCTGCAGATCGTCCTCTCCTGTCTCGACCATATGGCGATCCTGGGTGAGGTCGAGAAGGTCGAGGGAGCTGACCCGCAGAGATGGAGGCTGGTCTGATGAGCACCCGGCTCTCCCTATAGCCTTCGGGCGTGGCCAGCTTCACCTTTACGCGCGAGATCAAGGCTCCGGCCGAGACTGTGTTCGAAGTGCTTACCGATCATCGGAGGTATTCGGAGCTGACGCCCTTGCGGAAGTCTGAGCTGGAGCGGGAGGGAGAGACCGACGTCAATGGCGTCGGGGCGATCCGCAAGCTGACCGTGGCGGGGCCGCCGATGCGGGAGGAAGTGATCGCCTACGAGGCGCCGAGCCGCTTCTCCTACACGGTGCTCTCCGGACTGCCCGTCCGCGATCACGTCGGGACGGTCGAGCTGACGGCCGAGAACGGCGGCACCAGGATGGTCTACGCCGTGCGGACCCAGCCGACGCTGCCCGTCGTCGGGTTTGCCGTGGTCGCCGCGGTCAAGCAGGCGATCAAGGGCCTGATCGACGGCGTCGCCAAGGAGTCGGAACGGCGCGCAGCAGCGACGTGAGCGAGCGCGGATGAGCCCGCGCGTCGAGGAGCAGGAGCTGCGCAGGCGGGCCATCGAGGGCGTTTGCGCCGAGGTCGAGGCGTTTGGCAGCGGTGCGGCGGATTCGAAGCTGATCCGCCACGAGGGTTTGATCGCCGCCGTCGCTCCCGCCTCTCCCCAGCGCTCGCTCTTCAACTCGGTCTACTACGACGATCCAGAGGCGCTGGCAGCCCGGGTCGACGCGCTGGCCGAGACCTACGACTCGCATGGTGTGCGGGCCTGGACCGTCTGGGTTCCGGACGCGGATCGGCGGAGCGCCGGCCTGCTGGCCGAGCGTGGTCACCTGCTCGACGCCGCGCCGCGGGCGATGGCGATGGAGCTCGAGGGCTTCGACGCCACCGCGCCGGTGCCGGCCGGCGTCGAGCATGGCCCGATCGGGTCCGCCGCCTGCGCCGCGCTCAACGATCTCGCTTACGGCTACGGCGAGGACGGCTTTCGGGCCGGGCTGGCGGGGGATACGGCGATTCGCTGGTACGGCGCTTTCGCCGGCGGCGAACCGGTCGGCTGCGTCGGCACGATCGAGGTCGGCGAGGACTGCTGCGTCACCGGTGTCGCCACGCTTCCTGGGCAGCGCGGGCGCGGGATCGCCGGCTGGCTCCTCTGCCGTGCCCTCGCCGAGGTGCGCGAGCGGGGCCTGACCTCTGCCTCGCTGCAGGCGACGCGCGCCGGCGCGCCCCTGTACGAGCGGCTCGGCTTCCGTGACCTCGGCCACATCGAGATGTGGGAGCTGCGGCGCTGAAAGGATTCTGGAAAACCGCGCTGATCGGCGCATTCGGGGCCGCCACGCACTTCTGGAAGGAGCACCGTCGCCTCGCGATCGGCCTGCTTGCGGCCGCGGCGATAGCGGTCTTCGGAGCCGGCGCGCTCGCCTACGAGCTGCTCAAGCGGCCCGGCGACGTGCACAACTCGGATGTCACCTTCGTCCCGCAGAAGCCGCCGAAGCCGAAGGCAAAAACGGTCAACTGGCCGATCTTCGGCCTCAACCCGGCGCGCACGCGCTACCTGCCCGCGAAGGGAGTCAAGCCACCCTTCCGCAAGCTCTGGCGCTTCACCGAGCGGCCGCTGCTCGAGTTCCCGCCGATCTACGTCGGCGGCAAGCTCTATTTCGTCGACAACAACGGCACCGCCCGGGCCCTCGATGCGGATACCGGCAAGATCCTCTGGGAGCGCAGCGTCGGCCGTCTCAACGCCTCCTCACCCGCTTACTACAAACACCGCCTCTACATCGTCAACCTCGTCCCCGGCCACATCGTCAAGCTCGACGCCAAGACCGGCAAGACGATCTGGAAGCGCTCGCTGCCGGGACGGGCCGAGTCCTCGCCGGTGGTGATCGACCGTACCGTCTACTTCGGCTGCGAGGACGGCGGCCTCTACGCCCTCAGCACGATCAGCGGCAACGTGCGCTGGGCCACTGACCTGAACGGGCCGGTCAAGTCGGCCCCGGCCTATTTCAGGGGAACGCTCTACGTCGGCGACTACGGCGGCAGCATGAACGCGGTCGACGCGAAGACCGGCAAGATCCGCTGGCAGACCGCCTCGCTGGGCTCGGGCTTCGGTACCTCGGGGGCCTTCTACTCGACCCCGGCGGTTGCCTTCGGCCGCGTCTACGCGGGCAACAACGACAACCGCGTGTATAGCTTCGACCGCAAGGACGGCACCCTGGCCTGGAGCTACTCGACCGGGGGTTACGCCTACTCCGGCCCGACCGTCTCGACCACCCGTCACGCTCCGCCGACCGTCTACATCGGCTCCTTCGACGGCAATGTCTACGCCCTCGACGCCAAGGACGGCAGCCTGCGCTGGAGCCGCTACGCCGGCGGTCAGGTGATCGGGTCGCTCTCGGCGATCGGCGACGTCGTCTACGCCGCCGAGTTCACCCACAACTCGACCAGCGGCTTCATGATGAGGAGCGGCCGGCGCGTCTTCCGCTATCGCCGCGGCACCTACTCGCCGGTGATCTCCGACGGCCGCCGCATCTACCTGACCGGCTACTCGAGCATCACCGCGCTGCAGCCCTACAAGCTCAAGGCGGCAGTCGCTCCCGCGATCGTCGCGCCTGAGGTCAAGGAGCGAGGCCGCCGGGAGGCGGCGGCGGCGCCAGCGGCGGGTTCGGGGCGAAAGCCGGGAAAACCGGGTGGTGGATAGCGTCGCTCAGCGCCGCCAGGCTGGCCGGGTAGTTCTGGATCCGGTAGGCGCTGGCCGAGCCGAAGTCCTGGTAGTAGATCAGCATCTTGGTGCGCTTGTGGCGGCGGACCCAGGCCATCAGCTTGGTCATGTAGGCGGGGTCGTCGCCGCTGGAGACGCCGAACTCGGGAAGCGAGAAGGGCTTCTCGGAGTAGCGGTTGTAGAGGCCGGTGAGCGCTTTCCAGTCTTGGTTGTCGGAGTAGAAGTCGGTGCCGACCCAGTCGACCCAGTCGTCGCCGGGGTAGAAGTATTTGGGCCGGTTCCGTGGCACCGTCGGTGAGCCGGCGGGGAGGGTGCTCCAGAGCACGGCGACCGGAGCCCGGGGCAGCCCTTTGCCTCCCGCGCGCAGTGGCGCCAGGCCAGCTTCGCCGAGCCGCGCGTTGATCTTCGCCCGACTGCCGCCGCCGTGGACGATCACGTAGATGCGGCGGAAGGCGAGGCGGTACCAGCGCGGCTTGTGGGCGGCGTCGCGGGGCGCGCCGGCGCAGTCGTAGGAGGCGTAGACGTTGAGGCAGCGGTTCGGCTCGCCCAGCGGACGGATGTAGGCGGCCATTTTCTTCTCCCAGAACAGCCGGTTGAGCCGAATCAGGTATCCGTCGCCGTAGCCCTGGGCGATCGAGCGCAGGCTGATCAGCTCATGGCCGTCGTTGTTGTCGGCAGTGGTGATGTGGAGCACGGGCCGGGCCCTGGCCGCCTGCCAGCGTTCGATCGACTCGGGGAAATCCGAGCCCCAGGTGCGGAAGCTCTCGATCAGCGCCGGGTGCTTGTCCAGGGCCTCTGAGAACTGGCCGAAGTCGGCCGAGTCGCCGGTGTCGCTGACGCCGAAGAAGATCTTCTCGCCCTTGGGCAGCAGCGCTCCCGCTTCGGCGCCACCGGCGATCGAGAGGCAGAGCACCGCCGCGGCCAAGGCCACGAGGACAGCTCGCGTTTGCATCGAGAACGTCATCCGAGCCTGATTCGACCGCTGGGGCGCACGTCCCTCCCTGCCGGCGGAACGGATATCGGAGGTGTTGTGACACCGGCCCGCCGGCGGGGGAGATCGTGTGGAGGTAGAACACCCCCGGTCGGAGTTCAGCTCGGCGTACGGCCGGCGACGATCTCGAGGACCTCGGGCGCGTACTTGGCGACGAAGCTGGGGCCGACGCCGCGGATCGCGCCGAGGCTCGTCTCGTCGCTGGGACGGGCAGCGGCGATCGCGGTCAGGGTCGAGTTGTGCGCGACCGTGTAGGCAGGCTTGCCCGAGGCGGCTTTGAGGCGCCAGGCCTTCAGCTCCTCGAACAGCGGCGCATCCGCCTCGGTCAGCTCGGCCGGCGGGGCGGCAGCCGCCTTTGCGCGCGGTGCTCGCCGGATCACGATCGTCTCCGGGTCCGGCAGCCAGCGCAGGGAGTCGCAGACGTCGCAGCAGCGTCCCAGCGGCCGGCCCGCTTCGCGGTCGCCGAAGTGGTCGAGGATGCTGCGGCGCCGGCAGCGCTCGCCGTAGATGAAGGCCTTGATCGTGTGGTAGTCGCGCCAGCCGCGCTCGCGGGCGATCGCCAGCTCGGGGTCGCGCTGCTCGATGAAGCGCACCAGCCGGCCGAGGTCGGCCTTCATCGCCAGCAGCACCGCCTTCGCCGGCAGCCCGTCGCGGCCGCCCCGCCCGGCCTCCTGGTAATAGGCCTCGAGACTGGTCGGGATCGCCATGTGCCAGACCGAGCGCACGTCGGCCTTGTCGACGCCCATGCCGAAGGCGTTGGTGGCGACGATGACTTCGGCGTCGCCTTCCATGAAGCGGCGCTGTGTCGTAGTGCGGTCCTCGGACTCCATGCCGGCGTGGTAGGCGAGTGCCCGCAGGCCGGATTCCCGCAGGGCTTGGGCGACCTCATCGGTGTCGCGCCTGGTCCCGCAGTAGACGATCGCCGGCCGGTTCTCGGGGTCGGCGAGACCGCCTTCCAGCAACGCCATCCTGCGTGCCTTGGAGCCCTTGCCCTCGAGCCCGACGACGTCGAAGGAGAGGTTGGGACGGTCGAAGCCGGAGCGAACCTGCAGAGGGCTCTTCAGCCCGAAGCGGGAGACGATCTCCGCCGCCACCGCCTTGGTCGCAGTCGCCGTGCAGGCCATCACGGGGGGACGGCCGAGCCGCTCGGCGATCTCCGGCAGGCGCAGGTAGTCGGGGCGGAAGTCGTGCCCCCATTCCGAGACGCAGTGCGCCTCGTCGACGGCGAGCAGGTCGATCCGCCGCTGGGCCAGCGCCTGGAGGAAGACCGGTGAGGCGAATCGCTCCGGTGAGCAGTAGACGATCCGGGCGCTGCCGTCGCGCACCTGGTCGAGCGCTTCGCGGGCGCCTTCGGCGCTCATCCCGGAGGAGATCATCGCCACCGGGTGCCCCGCGGCCGTCAGCCGGCGCCACTGGTCCTGCATCAACGCGATCAGTGGGCTGACCACGATCGTCAGGTCCTCTGTCGCCAGCCCGGGCAGCTGGTAGCAGAGGCTCTTGCCGCCGCCGGTCGGCATCACGATCAGCGAGTCCCGCCCTTCCAGCCCCGCCTCCACAGCCTCCCGCTGCCCAGCCCGCCACTCAGAGAACCCAAGCTCATAGAGCAGGGCGTCGGCGCGATCTCGAGTGCTGGAGGTCATGGGCGAGCCAGGCTATGCGCTCCTCCGGCGGGTGGCGTGTGGGAGGGGGGTCGAGGACAGCCCGTGGACTACCCGCAGGC
>JBIOVV010000049.1:0-3057 GCA_044867925.1 Solirubrobacterales bacterium
GGGGGGGGGGGGTCGCTCCCGCGGCGCTGGGTTTTTCGCCTGGGGAGGGGGTGGCCGTCCGAGAATCTCGGTGGGGCGAAAAAGAGGACGCCGCCTTGCGGGAGCGACCCCCCGACCCCTCCACGTCTGCGATCCTTCCTCGATGCTTCCTCCGGAACCAAAGAGTTCCCCGCTCGTACAGACGCTTAGGTGGAGCTTCCGGCCGCTGCCGTTCATGCAGGAGAACCGGGAGCGCTACGGCGACTCGTTCAGCGTCAAATTCCTCACCTTCGAGCGGCCGATGGTGATGATCTCCGATCCGGCCGCGATCAAGGCGCTCTATATGGAGCGCTCGCACGGTCTGCCGCCGGGGCGGGACATCATCCTCACCCCGATCGTCGGGGCGCGTTCGCTGTTGGTGACGGAGGGTGCCGATCACCTCGCCCACCGCAAGGTGATGCTGCCGCCCTTCCATGGCGAGCGGATGCGCTCCTACCAACCGCTGGTCGCGGAGATCGTCGACCGCGAGATCGACTCCTGGCCGCTCGGCGAGGAGTTCCCGATTCATCCCCGCATGCAGGCGATCACGCTCGAGGTGATCCTCCGTGTCGTCTTCGGCGTCGCCGACGGCCCGCGGCTGGAGCGCCTGCGCGGCGTCCTCACCAAGGTGCTGGAGGAGACGGCCTCGCCCTTCGCTCAGCTGACCGCCCTCGCCTCGCGCCGTTTCGGCGGCCGCGGGCCCTGGGCCAAGTTCGAACGGCAGCTGAACGCCGCCGACGAGCTGCTCTATGCCGAGATCGCCGAGCGCCGCGCCAGCGGCGACTATGAGGAGCGCGACGACATCCTCTCGCTGTTGATGCAGGCGCGCTTCGAGGACGACAGTGAGATGAGCGACACCGACCTGCGCGACCAGCTGATGACCCTGCTGCTCGCCGGCCACGAGACCACGGCGACGGCGTTGGCCTGGACCTTCGACCTGCTCCTCCGCCACCCCGGCCCGATGCAACGCCTGCGGGAGTCGCTCGAGGCGGGCGAGGAGGACTACCTGCGGGCGACGATCAGCGAGTCGCTGCGCCTGCGCCCGGTCGTGCCGCTGGCCGGCCGCCGCCTCAACAAAGACCTCGTCTCCGACGGGCTGACCCTGCCGGCCGGCACCGACGTGACCCCGGCGATCTGGCTCACCCACACCCGCGCCGACGTCTATCCCGAGCCCTTCGCCTTCCGCCCCGAGCGCTTCCTCGAGGGGGCACCCGACACCTATTCCTGGATCCCCTTCGGCGGCGGCATCCGCCGCTGCATCGGCGCCGCCTTCGCCGAGTTCGAGATGCGGATCGCCCTGCGTGAGGTACTCACCCGCTGCGACCTGCACAAGGCCAGCCCGGCGCCGGAGAAGATCGGTCGCCGCAACATCACCCTCTCGCCGCGCGCCGGCACCCCGGTCGTGCTCACCGCGCGTCACCCGGCGCGCGAGCGCGACCTCGTCGCCGCTTAGCTCTTCGCCGCGCGGGCGGCAGGATGCTCCTGCGCCCAGCGAGCGATCGTGCTCGAGCCCGAGATCACCTCGCCGTCATCGAGGACCAGGATCGGCACCTCGTTGGTGCCGCTCAGCCGCTTCACCTCGGCCCGCTCCGCGCCGCGACTGCCCCAGGTCCAGGGCATCAGCCGGTAGCCGCCGACCGTCTTGATCTCGTAGTCGTAGCCGGCCGCGTCGAGCGCCTTGCCCGCCTTCGCGCACGGATGCGCGAACCCCGGCCCCGCCTTCTTCTGCCCGCAGGTGTACAGAACCATCGGCGGGAGCCTACCGTTGGGTGGCGCGTACCTGGTTGCTACGATCGTCGCACCATCGTAGAAGTCGCCACACGGGAGCTGCGGAACAAAACCGCCGATCTGCTCAAGCGCGTCGAGGCGGGGGAGAGCATGGTGATCACCGTGCGCGGCAAGCGAGTCGCGACGTTGGCGCCCTATCAGGCCGACGCACCCAGATGGATGCCCCGGGAGGAACTTGTTGAGCTCCTGAAGACACACTCTGCTGACCCTGGCCTGCTCGACGATCTCAAGCGCATCGCGGGCGAAACCACGGACGAAGACAGGCTCAACCGATTGTGGTGAGCGCGCGCGGGCTTCTGGACACCTCAGTCCTCGTCGCTATCGAGAACGGCAGGCCCCTGCGTACGGAGGCGCTTGCCGAGGTCGTCGCGATCTCGATGGTGACCAGAGCTGAGTTGCGAGTGGGCATCTTCGCAGCGGAGGACATCGAGACACGTGACCGACGGCTGATGACCTTCGAGCTGGCGAATCGCATCGTTGCTCTGCCAGTTGAAGAGAAAGTCTCTCGTGCTTGGTCACAGATGCGCGCCTATACGCAGGCCTCAGGCAAGAAGGTCGAGGTCAATGACATGTGGATCGCTGCCACCGCCGCGGCTCACGAGATCCCCGTGCTTACCCAGGACCGCGACTTCGATGCTCTCAATGGCATCGCTGGCCTGACCGTAATCCCGGTCTAGTCGGAGTCTCAGCCGCGCAGCGCTTCCAGCCGCTCGAAGACCTCGGGCAGGTGGGTGAGGTAGGCGCCGTAGTCGAAGATGGCGTCGAGGTCGAGATCGGGCGCCGCCGTGCCGAGCAGCTCGCGGAAATGAGTACCGGTGTCCCAGGCCCGTTGGGCATTCTCCTGGACGATCCGGTACGCCTCGTCGCGGGTCAGGCCGGACTCGACCAGGGCGGTGAGAGCACGCTGGCTGAAGAGGGCACCGTGTGTGAGGTCGAGGTTCTCGCGCATGCGGTCGTCGCGGATCGTCATCCCGGCGACGACCTTGGTCGCCAGGTCCTGCATGTAGTCGAGGCCGATCGTCGCGTCGGGCAGGATCACCCGCTCGGCGCCGGAGTGGGAGATGTCGCGCTCGTGCCAGAGGGCGACGTTCTCCAGGCCCGTTTGGGCGTAGCCGCGCAGGACGCGGGCCAGGCCGGTGATCCGCTCGGTGCGGATCGGGTTGCGCTTGTGCGGCATCGCCGAGGAGCCCTTCTGCTTGCCGGAGGCGAAGGGCTCTTCGACCTCGCGCACCTCGGTGCGCTGCAGGTTGC
>JBIOVV010000050.1:0-22692 GCA_044867925.1 Solirubrobacterales bacterium
GAGACCGGCCACCTCGTCCTCTCCACCGTCCACACCCTCGACGCGACCGAGACGATCAACCGCATCATCGATTTCTTCCCGCCTCACCTCCAGCACCAAGCCCGCGTGATGCTTTCGTCGACACTGAAGGGCGCGATTGCCCAGCGCCTCGTTCCCGACATCACCGGCGAGGGCCGTGTGCCCGCCTCCGAGGTGCTGGTGGTCACCGGGCGCGTTCAGGATCTGATCATGAACCCCGAGGAGACCGGCAAGATCACCGAGGTCATCGCCGAGGGCGAGTACTACGGCATGTGCACCTTCGACCAGTCGCTGCTCGGCTACGTGATGGAGGGCAAGGTCTCCGAGCAGGTCGCCCTCGACTACGCCTCCAGCCCGCACGACTTCAAGCTGATGCTGGCCGCCGGCGGCCAGCGGGCAAGCGGGATCGAGCAGCTCGCCGGGCAGGCCGAGCAGTAACCGGATAGCGACGCTCAGGAGTCGGTAGGACAGGCGTCCAGCCCGGCAGGCGTGCCAGGCATTCGCTCAAGCCCTCAGGCCTCCGCGTCGATGGCTGGTCATGGCATTCCTCGCTGCCTTTCGTCGTCGCCTGCGCGAGCTCGCGAGAAGCGAGCGGGGCATGGCCCTGCCGACCGCGATCTTCGCGATGATCGCGAGCATGGGGCTCGCCGGCGCGGCGATCATGTCCTCGGTCGACGCTCAGCGGGGCACGCACCGAGATCATGACTCGAAGAGCGCGATCGCCGCCGCCGACGCCGGCGCCAACGTGGCCCTGCTGCGGCTCAACAGGTTCCAGGGCAGCCTCGGCGCCGGCACGCCCTGCGTCGGGCCGGCCGGCGAACCTCAGGCCGCCACCGGGGGGTGGTGCCCGGCGACCACGGCTGAGAGCGTCGGTGACGCGAGCTTCGCCTATCAGGTCAGCGCCTATCAGCCCGGGGGGGAACTGAGCGTGGTGGCCGTGGGGGCCGCCGATGGCGTAAGCCGGAGGATCGAGGTCGGGCTCGTCTCCTACAACGACGAAGAAGTCTTCGCCGACGAGCGCCTGATCGGCCAGGACGGGATCAGCCTCGAAGGAACGCCAGACGTCCGCACCGACGTCGGCACCAACGGGGACATCGAGAGCGACGGCAGCGGAACCCTCTGCGGCAACATTCGTCACGGCAACGGCAAATCGGCCCCCGATCCCGATTGCGACGGGACCAAGACCGAAGGCAACAAGGAGTTGCCGCCGATCGTCCCGCCCGAAGGCCTCCTGACCGCGAACTCGAACTGCCGGCTCGCACTTACCTGCGCGAACAAAAGCGAAGTCGACACCTACACGCCGAAGAACGGAAAAGAAAAACGAACGGCCACCAAGCCGTGGGATGCCGAAACGAAAACGATCAACGTCGACGGGAACTCGACTCTCACGATGGGTGGGGGCGACTACTTCGTCTGCGGTCTCTTCATCAACAACGGCCAACTGATCATGGCCGGAGGCCTGGACGTGGAGGTTCGGATCTTCTTCGACACCCCCGAGCACTGCGGTCTCTCCGACGGAGATCCGCAGATCGTCATCACCGGTAACGCCAACATCGTCTCCACCGGCTTCATCCCCAGCAAAGGCTTGTTCAACCTGCCGGGCCTGTACGTGATCGGCTCCCCGAACATCACGACGACGATCGACCTGAGCGGCAATTCCGGCACCAACGAGGTGATGCTCTACGCCCCGTACAGCGATGTCGAAATCGGCGGTGGCGCGAAATGGATCGGCATGGTCGCGGGGAAAACCCTGCGCCTGCACGGTACGCCGACGGTCGAATCGGACCCCGGCATCGATCCGCCCGACTTCTTCTACAACAGCCTCTGGGAACCGACTCGCTACGTCGAGTGCTCGGGACCGAGCGCCTCCCCGCCCGACGCAAGCTGTTGATCGCCGCTCAAGCTCGCCGCGCGAGCTGTCGAAACGATAAGCGAACGTATGAGAGAGGCGCTCAACAGCAACCCCCTCGCGCAGGCGGCCGTGATCGGCGTCCTCCTGCTCGCCACCACCTTCTTCCTGATGTCCTCGATGGGGGGCGGGGGCGAAGAAGACGAATCGGGCACGACCGACTCGGTGACCTTGGTCACCCCGGAAGGCACCGGCTCGGTGACGGGAGCGACGCCGGTGGTGCCTCCGCCGGCCGCCCTGGCCGAGGCCGCTCCGCCTCCGCCGCCCCAGGTCGTCGCTGCTTTCGAGGCCAACAAGACGGTCGTCCTCCTCTTCGTCCGTAACGGCGGCATCGACGATCGCCTCGTGGCCGGCGCCGTCAGGCGCCTCGGTGCCCTCGCGGCGGTCGCCACCTTCGTCGTGCCGGCCGACCACATCGCCCGCTACGCCGCGATCGCCCAGGGGGTGGACGTCGACCGCGTGCCCGCTCTCGTCGTGGTCCGCCCCAAGCGGCTGGACCACGGCATCCCGTCCGCTTCGCTGAGCTACGGCTTCCAGAGCCCCGAGAGCATCGTTCAGGCCGTGGTCGATGCCGGCTACAAAGGCCGCACGCTCGACTACCACCCCTGAGCATGGATCCCCGGAACCCACCGAGCCACCTGCGCCCGGTTCCGACTTCCGGCGACTCGACGGCGCCTGCGCTCGGCGAGGAGAGCGGTCCGCCCGGGCTGACTCCGCCGATCGTGCGAGGTCGCTCCAGCGGCTTCGTCACCGACGTCCTGGTCGACCTCGGCTACGTCGCCGAGGACCGCGCCCGCCAGGCGATCGAAGAGGCGCGCACCGCCGGCCGGCCACCGGAGCGGCTGCTGCTCGAGCAGGGCGTGATCGGCGCCGACCAGCTCTCGCGGGCGGTGGCCGAGCGCTACGGCCTCGATCACGTCGACCTCTCCGCGTACCAGGTCGACATGGCCGCGGCCAACCTGATCTCGGTCAACACGGCGCGCCGCTACCGCGCGCTTCCGGTCGGCTTCGTCGACAAGGAGACGCTGCTGGTCGCGATGGCCGACCCGACCAACGTGCTCGCGGTCGACGACATCCAGATCGCCACCGCGCTCGACTGCCGCGTGGCCGTCGCCGCCGACGATGACATCGAGGCGCTGATCGGCCGCCTCAACACGCTGCAGAGCGCGGTCAGCGAGGCGGTGATCGAGGGCGAGGAAGCCGAGGACGAGCTGGCCGAAGTCAGCGACATCGAAGTCAGCGCCGAGGACGCACCGGTGATCAAGCTCGTCTACAGCATTCTCGGCCAGGCGGCGGGCGAGGGCGCCTCGGACGTTCACTTCGAGCCCGACGAGGGGGAGATGCGGGTCCGTTTCCGCGTCGACGGAGTGCTGCGTGAGGCGGCGCACGTGCCAAAGCGGATGGTCAACGCCGTGATCTCGCGGGTGAAGATCATGAGCGAGCTAAACATCGCCGAGAAGCGCGTGCCGCAGGACGGCCGGGTCAGCGTCACGATCGAAAACCGCCGCGTCGACCTGCGCATAACGACGCTTCCGACGCAGCGCGGCGAGGGTGCGACGATCCGCATCCTCGACAAGGACAACGCCCAGCTCTCGCTCGACGACCTCGGCATGGACGGGCCGGCGCGAGAGCGTTTCGAAGCTGCCTTCAGGCAGGCCTACGGCGCGGTCCTGGTCACCGGCCCGACCGGCTCGGGCAAGTCGACGACCCTCTACGCCGCGCTCCAGGAGCTGAACCAGATCGAGAAGAACATCATCACGATCGAGGACCCGGTCGAGTACCGCATGTCCGGCATCAACCAGATCAACGTCAACCGCCAGGCCGGGCTCGACTTCGCCACCGGCCTGCGCTCGATGCTGCGTGCCGACCCCGACATCGTGATGGTCGGCGAGATCCGCGACGGCGAGACGGCGCGGATCGCGGTCGAGGCCGCGCTCACCGGCCACATGATGCTCACCACCCTGCACACCAACGACGCCCCCGGCGCGATCGCCCGTTTGACCAAGATGGGGATCGAGGCGTTCATGATCGCCTCCGCGGTCGACTGCGTGGTCGCCCAGCGACTCTCCCGCAAGCTCTGCAGCAACTGCAAGCGGCGCACGATCGTGCCGCCTCAGGCCCTGGCCGACGCCGAGATCCGGGTCGGCGCGGAGATCGAGGCCTATGAGCCGGTCGGCTGCGCCCGCTGCAACCAGAGCGGCTACCGGGGCCGCGTCGGCCTCTACTCGGTGATGACGATGAGCGACCGGATCAAGGAGATGGCGATCGCCCAGGCATCGGAGGCGGAAATCGCCGCCGTTGCCCGCGAAGAGGGCATGATCACCCTGCGCGAGGACGGCATCGCCAAGGTCCGATCTGGAAAGACCAGCCTCGAGGAGGTTCTCCGTGTCACCGCCTGAGCCGGTGACTAATCGCTTTCAGGTATCGAGAGATCGGCCCCAGGGGTCGATCTAGAGCCATGGACTTCGACTTCTCAGAGGTGCTCCGTCGCATGGTCGAGGCGCGCGCCTCCGATGTGCACCTGACTGCCGGCTTCCCGCCGGCGATTCGCGACAAGGGCAAGATCACCGCGATGGAGGGCTTCCCGGTGCTGACCGGCCAGGAGACTCGCGAGGTCGTCTACAGCATCCTCAACGACGACCAGCGCAAGCGCTTCGAGAACCACAAGCAGCTCGACTTCGCCTACGCGATCCCGAACGTGGCACGCTTCCGCGTCAACTGCTTCTTCCAGCGCGGCGCGGTCAGCGCCGCCTTCCGGCTGGTGCCACAGGACATCCCGGCGCTCGACTCGCTCGGCGTGCCGCAGGTGCTGCGCGAGCTGACCGCGAAGCCGCGTGGCTTCGTCCTCGTCACCGGCCCCACCGGCTCGGGCAAGAGCACGACGCTGGCGGCGATGCTCGACGTGATCAACACCGAACGCCAGGATCACATCCTCACGATCGAGGACCCGATCGAGTTCCTGCACCAGCACAAGCGCTCGATCGTCAACCAGCGCGAGGTCGGCTCCGACGCCGAGGACTTCGCCCTCGGCCTGCGCGCCGCCCTGCGAGAGGACCCCGACGTCATCCTCGTCGGCGAGATGCGCGACCTGGAGACGATCTCCACCGCGCTGACCGCGGCCGAGACCGGCCATCTCGTCTTCGCCACCCTGCACACGCAGTCGACCGCGCAGACCGTCGACCGCATCATCGACGTCTTCCCGCCTCAGCAGCAGGGCCAGGTCCGCACCCAGCTCTCGATCGCCCTGCAGGGCATCGTCACCCAGCAGCTGCTGCCCACCGCCGACGGCATGGGCCGCACCGTTGCAACCGAGGTGCTGGTGCCGACGCCCGCGATCCGCAACCTGATCCGCGAGGGCAAGACCCACCAGATCTACGCCGCCGTGCAGACCTCGGGCGCCGTCGGCATGCAGACGATGGACGCCGATCTGGTCCGCCTGGTGCGGGCCGGCAAGATCACCCGCTCCCTCGCCGAGCAGCGCGCCTCGGTGCCGGAGGAGCTGAAGAGGCTCCTGGGTGGAGCACCGGTGGCCGCGGCGCCGATGGGCGCCGCGACGCCGGTTGGCGCGTCCGCCGCGTCTACCGGCCCACCGTCCTACACGCAGGGGGGCTAGCCGATGGCCGGCGGCACCACCTTCGCCTTCAGGGCGATGGACGTGGCGGGCGTGGCGACGGCCGGCGAAGTCGAGGCCGAGTCCAAGGCCCAGGTAACCGAGCAGCTGCGCCAGCGCGGCCTGATCGTCCTCGACGTCTCCGAGAAGGCCAAGTCGGTCAAGGTCGAGGACTTCTTCAAGCGCTTCAAGGGCGTCGACATGCGCGAGCTGGCCGTCTTCTCACGCCAGTTCGCGACCCTGGTCGCATCGGGGATGCCGATGCTCCGCACCCTGCACACGCTGGAGGAGCAGACTCAGGACGAGCAGATCGAAGCGGCCGTCGCCGGCCTGCGGGCCGACGTCGAGGCCGGCAGCACCCTCGAGCAGGCGATGGCACGCCACCCCGATGTCTTCAACCGGCTCTTCCGCGCCATGGTCCGCTCCGGCGAGGAATCGGGCCGGCTGGAGGACGCTCTGGACCGGATCGCCTTCCAGGTCGAGAAAGCCGACGCCCTCCGCCGCCAGGTCAAATCGGCGATGATGTACCCGGCGCTGGTCTTCGGCTTCGCGATCGTCGTCCTGCTCGCGATCGTCACCTTCATCATCCCCGTCTTCGCCGGAATCTTCGAAGAGCTTGGTGAAGAAAACGGGGAAGAATCGTCGCTGCCTTTGCCCACCCGGGTGTGTGTGATGGCCTCCGACGCGATAACCGGCTACTGGTTCGTGCTTTTTCCCCTCGTAGGCCTCGCTTTCTTCGCCTTCTTCAAGTGGAAGAAGACCGAGAAGGGGAAGGAGATGTGGGACCGCTTCCTTCTGCGAATCCCGTTCAACATCGGCGACGTGATCCAGAAGGTGGCGCTCGCCCGCTGGTCGCGCACCTTCTCCGGTGCGGTCTCGGCCGGCGTGCCGATGCTGCAGGCGATCAAACTGACCGGCGAGACGGCGGGCAACGTCGTCCTCGAGCAGTCGATGGAAGACGTCTACGCCTCGGTGAAGCGCGGTGGCTCGCTGGCGGGACCGATCGAGCAGAACCCGATCTTCCCGCCGATGGTCGGTCACATGGTCGCGGTCGGCGAGGAGACCGGTCAGCTCGAGCACATGCTGAGCAAGATCGCCGACTTCTACGAGACCGAGGTCGACGCCAAGGTCAAGGCCCTGACCGCCATGATCGAGCCGCTGATGATCGTCTTCGTCGGCGGCGTCGTCGGCTTCATCGTGATCGCGATGTACCTGCCGATCTTCAGCCTCTACGACAAGATCCGCTGAGCCGTGCGCCGTACGGGGGATCGGTTGACCGGTTATCCAGGCACCTGACTTTTAGCGAGATGAAGTCCTAGTTTCGGGGATAAAGGAATCTCGGGGCGCTGACGATTAGGGGAGGGTGATGAATCTGCCAGTGCTTCGGTGCCAAAGGCAAACTCGCCGCGAGGCGGGGGCGCAAAGCTGTCGGGGCTTCCTTCTGGGAGTCGGCCGGGCTACCACCGGGGTCGACAGACACCACGTGGCTTCAACGCGACGGGGCTCTGGCGAAATCGATAGGAACCTAGGAGGTCCCTGATGTTTCTCCAGAATCTCCGGGCCAAGGTTGGCGCCCGGCTCAACGGCGATAGCGAGGCCGGCTTCACGCTGATCGAGCTTCTCGTCGTCATGCTCATCCTCGGAATCCTGGCTGCGATCGCGCTGCCGGCATTCTTCAACCAGCGCGACAAGGCCGGCGATGCCAAGGCCAAGGAGTACGCGCACTCCGCACAGGTCGCGATCGAGACCTACGCGACCGACAACGAAGGTGAGTACACCGGTGCTACGGACGTCCTGCTGGAAGGCATCGAGCCGTCGCTCGCCAGCGTCGAAGGGACGATCATCAGCGGCACTCCGGGGGATGACACGTACACGATCACGATCACCTCGAGCACCGACAACACCTTTTCGGTGGAAAACGATGGCGGGACCTTGTCATTCCCTTGCACCGTCGCGGACACCGATAACCGAGGCGGTTGTCCCGAGAGCGAATTCTGGGACGGCAGCCCGGCGGCGACTCCTCCGGCGGAACCGTAACGACCTAGCTTCATCGCTTTGGCCTAGCCAAGCGTGAAGTTGCCGAGGGGCGGGCCGGTTGGCCCGCCCCTCGTGCGTTTGGCCAAGGCCTGGCTAAGCGAAACGCCCGTGGCTGCCGATACCTCAACGATGCCGGCAATGCCGACACCACCCGCACGCTCCGCGCTTTCGTGGAGTCGCCGTTGCCGCGCGACCTTGGCCGCAGCCTCGGCGCTGCTGACATGTGCGCTTCTCGTTCCGGTCGCGAACGCCGACGACGTTCGGTATGAGGGCGCCGCCGCCGATGGCAGCGTCGTCATCTTCTCGACCGCCGACCAGCTGGTCACCGGCGACACCGACACCAGGCGCGACGTGTTCGAGCGCTCCAAAGACGCCGCCGCGGGAGGCGAATACGTGACCCGGCTGATCTCGCTCGGTCCCAGCGGCGGCAACCAGGCGTACGACGCGAGCTTCGCGGGGGCCTCCGGCGATGGCACGCGGATCTTCTTCTCGACCAAAGAGTCGCTGGTTCCCGCCGACACGGACCAGTCGACTGACGTCTACGTACGGAACCTCAGCTCCAACTCGACCAAGCGCGTCTCGCAGGCTGCCGCTTCCTGCGCCGGCACCTGCGGCAACGGCGCCGTCGACGCCAGCTTCGTCTCGGGAGGAATCGCCGCCGGAGGCGAAAGGGCCTTCTTCGCGACCGTCGAGAAACTCGCCGACGAGGATGACGACACGACCTCCGACATATACATGCGCGACATCGCCGCGGGCTCCACGACGCTCGTCTCCCAAGGGGCCGCGTCGTGCGCCGGTTCCGGATGCGGCAATGGCGCCAATCCGGCCTTCTTCAAGCAGGCCTCGGCGAACGGGACCAGGGCTTTCTTCACCAGCGCCGAAGGCCTGGTCGCCGGCGAGGACGACGGCTCGATCGACATCTACGAGCGGAACCTGGGAACGGGCGCAACCAGTCTCGTCTCCAGCTCCGGCCCCTGCCCCGGCGCGGCCAACTGCAATGCCGTCTACGGCGGAGCCTCGAGCGATGGCTCCCGGGTCTTCTTCGAGACCACGGAGCAAATCGCCACCCTCGACACCGACTCCGCGGCCGACGTATACGAATCGGCCGGCGCCGCGGCGATCCTCGCTTCGACGGGGCCGGATGGGGGCAATGATGACGATTCCAACGTGACCTACGCCGGCAACTCCGCCGATGGCAGCGCGGTCTTCTTCCATACCGACGAGGCGCTCGACGCGACTGCCGACGGCGACACGGCCCAGGACGTCTACCGACGCGCCGGCAACGTCACGACCCTGATCTCGACCGGTCCGACCGACGATGCACCCTTCGCCGCCTCGTTCAAGTGGATCTCCCCGAACGACAGCAGCCCGGCGGTCATCTTCACGACGGCGGAGCCGCTGACCGCCGACGACGAGGACCAAAGCCAGGACATCTACGAGCGCAGCGGAACCACCACGACCCTGCTCTCCGCCGGCGACCCGTCATGCGCTGCCTCCGAATGCGGCAACACGGAGGTCGATGCGGACTTCGCCCGCGCCTCCGCCGACGGCTCGCATGTCTTCTTCGTCACCGACGAGGCGCTGGTCGAAGATGACCCGCTGCTGAAGGGCGACACCGACGCGAGCACCGACGTCTATCAGCGGTTCGGCGGTGTCACGACCTTGATCTCGACCGGGCCGCTCAACGGCAACGGACCCTTCGACGCACGCCTTCATGGAGCCTCACAGGACGGCTCGCTCGCCCTCTTCGTCACCGCAGAGCGACTCACCGCCGAAGATGACTTCGCCAGCGAAGACGACATCTACGCCCGCTCGGCGGCCGGCACCCTTCTCGTCTCGATCGGCAACGACCCGGGCCTGGAGCTGGGCCCGGCGCCGCCGTCCCTGGAAGCGACCGATCCGCCGTCGCCCGGGACTTCGACCACGCCGGCGATCATCGGGCAAGCCGACTTCGGCACCGATATCAAGATCTACACGAGCTCCAACTGCTCCGGCGAACAGGCAAGCGATCCCAGCGGCGACGCCGCCGGGGGCACCGCCGCCCAGCTCGCCTCGCCCGGCATCGGGGTGGCCGTGGCGGCCGGCTCGACTACGTCCTTCTACGCGACCGCCGAAGCGGAAGGCATCGTCTCCGACTGCTCGCCGGCGCTCTCCTACACCCAAGCTCAGGCAGCAGCACCGCCACCTCCCCCGCCGCCACCTCCACCACCCGGCTCGGAAAGCGCCTCTGGCGACTCGGGCGGTGCCGCTTCGCCGGCTGCGCCGGCGAAGCCGAAGACACATAGCGGCGGAATGGCCTACGTGTCTCCGGAGACGCTGATCACCTTCGGACCGAGCTTCAAGACACGCAAGCGCGCGGCGGTGTTCCGCTTCGTGGACTCGACCGGTCAACCTGGGACGACCTTCTTCTGCAAGCTCGACCGGCGCAGGTGGCGTCGCTGCGCGTCGCCGCTGAAGTTGAAGCGCCTGCGTCCTGCCAGGCATGTCTTCAAGGTGAAAGCGATCAACGCGGTCGGCGTCTGGCAGCCGAAACCGGTGAAGCACAGCTTCAGGGTGGTGCGTTGATGCGCCGGCTGCGGGGGCGGCTCGACGATGGATCGGAGTCCGGCTTCACCTTGATCGAGCTCTTGGTCGCCTCGGCGATGGGCGTCGTCGTGCTCGGCGCGCTGGGCACGATGGTCGTCAGCACGATGCGATCTCAGCCCGAGGTGAGCAAGCGATCCCAGAACATCTCGACGGCCCGCTGGGTGCTGGAGCGGATGACGCGGGAGATCCGCAACGGCTTCGCGGTCGACGAAGCGACCCCCAGCAGCACGTCCTTCCGCACCTTGCTGCGCCGCACCACCTGTGGCGCCGGCGGCACGCCCTCCAGCACCGCACCGTCGATCGAATGCCAGGTGACCTACACCTGCACGACCACGTCCTGCTCGCGCGTCGAGGCGCCGCCGGGTGCCGGAGGCGGCGCCGAAACGACGATCTTCAGCGGCATCGACGACTCCAACGTCTTCACCTACTCGCCGCCGGACAGCGAGGACCCGACCTTCATCGGGATCACGCTGCACATCCCCAACCCAAGCGGACCGGCCGATCTGACGATCTCCGATGGCGCGAGCCTTCGCAACGCGACGCTGGGCGGTTGACGGTGCGCGGCGCACGAGAGCGCGAGGGCGGCTTCACGATCGTCGAGGTGCTGGTAGCGACGCTGGTGCTGACGATGGGTGCGCTGGCGACCTTCGGACTGCTCAGCTCGGCGACGAAAAACACCCAGCGGGCCAAGGCGACCCAGGTCGCCCTGGATCAGGGTCAACAGGCACTGGAGGCGCTGCGGGGCCTGACCTATGAAGAAGTGGCTCTGACCGCGACGCCACCGCACTCGACCAGCCCGCTCAACCCCAACTACCGGGTGAATGCGGGTGCCGCCACCTTCGCGCTCACCCGCGAACCGCCGGCCGACTATCGCAAGCTGGTCGCCGAAGGGGGCAGCATCTACGGCAAAACCGGGGAAGAAGGCGTGATCACCGGCGCCGCGGTCGATCCCGGACCGGTCCACTTCGTCAGCGGCGACGTCAGCGGCGACATCTACAGCTACGTGGTCTGGGAGAACGACGAAGTCTGCGGAAGCGACTGCCCGGGCGAACAGGACTACAAGCAGGTGATCGTCGCTGTGAAGCTGGACACGCCGGGCAACCAGGCGGGTGAGCGGGGATACGTCGAGCTCAAGTCCGATTTCGCCGACCCCACCGACAGCTCGGCCAACGACCCGATCCCCAACGCAGATGGCGATGTGGTCACCGCCCAGCAGTTCTTCCTCTCCGATACGCCGTGTGCCGCCAGTGGCACGACCGAACGCCAGGACATCACCGGCGACCATCTCCTGCACAACACCCTCGGCACCTGTGGCGACGGGCCGAAGACGGGCAACGAGGAACCCGGCGCGCCCGATGCGCTGCTGCTCGGCGCCCCGCCCGACCCCGCCCCGGCCGATCTCAACGTCCCGGCGCTCTACGACTACTCCGACGACACCTACCTGGAGCCGACCCCGGACACCGACCGCGGCCTCCAGATCCGCCTCGACGACACTCCCGGATGCAAGTACGTGCCGGCCGGGAAAACGAATCCCGAGGCGCAGATCCACCGCTGGGTCACCGACCCTCTCGACGCCGACTTCATCCTGACCGAGACGGTGACCCTCGAGTTCTACACGCGGACCCTCAACGACGAACCCCATACCGGTGAGCTCTGCGTCTTCCTCTTCAACCGCCACGACGAATCGCCGACGGTCGCCAAAGACTCGCTGCTGGTCAACACGGTCGGCAGCGTCCCCTACTGGACCTTCACGCCGAAAGGGAGCGAACTCTGGCCGGCCGGGGCATGGGAGCGAATCCGCCTGGAAATGACCTTCAACGGCGCCCCGTATACGATCCCGGCAGGCGACCGACTCGGCGTGGCGCTAGGCGTCGAGCGGAGCATCACCTCGCCCGCCGACGCGATCCCGATCATGTACGACCACCCGAGATACCAGACCCGGCTCGAGGTCGACACGAGCACCCCGATCGACGGGGGCTAGGGGATGGCCGCCGCGGCCGCGCTCGCCTTTCTCGGAGGGCTTGTCGCCGGCAGCTTCATCAGCGTCGTCGCGCACCGCGTGCCGCGCGGCGAATCGATCGTCGGGCCGCGGTCGCGCTGTCCCGGTTGCGGCGCACAGATCGCCGCCTACGACAACGTGCCGGTGCTTTCCTGGCTGCTGCTGCGCGGCAGGGCGCGGTGCTGCGGCGCGCGGATCTCGCCTCGCTATCCACTGGTCGAGCTGGGCCTCGCCACGCTCTATGCCGTCACGGTCCTCGTCCTCTGGGAGGAGCCGACCGAGGTCGCTCTGGGCCTCGTCTTCGTCACCGTGTTGGCGGCGGTCACCCTGACCGACCTCGAGCAGCGACTGATTCCCAACAAGATCCTCCTGGTCGGCGCGGTGGCGGGCATCGCGATCGTCGCCGCGGGCGAGCCCGGCGACCTGCCCGAGCGGGTCGCCGCCGCCGTCGCCGCTGGTGGCCTGCTCTTCCTCGCCGCCCTCGCCTATCCGCGCGGCATGGGACTCGGGGACGTGAAGCTGGCGGCGACGATGGGAGTCTTTCTCGGGCGCAACGTCGCGCCGGCGCTCTTCGTCGCGCTGCTCGCCGGCTCGCTGGTGGGGCTGGCGATGATCGCCCGGGACGGTGCGAGCGCGCGCAAGCAGGCGATCCCCTTCGGTCCGTTCCTGGCGCTCGGTGGCGTCGTCGGCCTGCTCGCCGGCAACGAGCTGATCGACTGGTATCTGGACACGCTCGCCTGACTGGACATTTCTTCTACTACTGAGTAGTTGCACGGCAAAAGGTCTGCGGCCTTTTTGTCGATGCAGGGTGGGCATGCTGCGACTGACCAGGCAGAAGAAGAGCGACAACGTGGTCGGCCTCGACATCGAGGCCGGCAGCGTTGCCGCTGCCGAAATTCGGCGCAACGGCTCTGTCGAAGTTGCCGCCGCGGGCGCTCTCACCCTGCCGGCGGGCGCCTTCCACGAGGGCGAGGTGACCGATCCCGACGGCGTCGCCGAGGCGCTGAAGGCACTCTTCGCCGAGCACAAGCTCTCCAAGAGGGTGCGCATCGGGGTCGGCAACCAGCGCGTCGTGGTCCGCACCCTGCGCCTGCCCGCGATCGAGGATCCCAAGGAGCTCGAGGCGGCGGTCCGCTTCCAGGCCCAGGAGCACATACCGATGCCGCTCGACCAGGCCGTGCTCGAGCACCAGGTCGTCGGCGGTGTCCCCGCCGAGGAAGGGGCGACCCCCCAGGTCGACGTGATCGTCGTCGCCGCCCGGCGGGACATGGTCGCCTCCATCATCGAGCCGGTGCGCCGGGCCGGACTCGACCCGGCGGGACTCGACCTCTCGGCGTTCGCCATGATCCGCGCCCTGGCCGGTGTGGGTGCTCCGGCGAGCGTCGTCGGCAGCGGGGACCAGGCCGACACGGAGGTGATGCCGCCGCAGCCGACCGAGGCGGTCCTCTACTGCAACGTGGGCGACGTGATGAACCTTGCCGTGGCGCGCGGTCGCGCCTGTCTCTTCACCCGCGTTTCGATGATCGGGCTGGAGGGGGTCGCCGATCGTCTTGCCAGCGCCACCGGCCTCAGCACCGAGCACGCGTCGCAATGGCTCACCCACGTCGGACTCGAGAGCCCTGTCGAGGAGACCGAGGGCGATCCGGAGACCGTCGCCGCGACTCGTCGGACGCTCGAGGAGGGGGTCATCGGCCTGGTCGATGAGCTGCGCCTCTCGCTGGACTACTACGCAGCCCAGGAGGGAGCGATGGGGGTGGGGCGGATCGTCATCTGCGGGCCCGGCAGCGCCATCCCCGGCCTCGCCACCCGCATGGAGGAGGGGCTCGCCCTGCCGATCTCCCCGGCCCGTCCGCCCGCTCTCGCCGCATACGAGGAGCGCATGGCGGCGCGGCTCACGCTTCCCTACGGCCTCGCTCTGGAGCACTAGATGCGTCCCGTCAACCTGATCCCCGCAGAGGAGCGCCGCGGCGAGCACGCGCCGCTGCGCAGCGGCCCACTCGCCTACATAGTGCTCGGCGTGCTCGTCGCCGTGCTCGTCGGTGTGACGGCGCTCGTCTTGACGAGCAATCAGATCGCCGATCGCAAGAGCGAGGTCGCCGCACTGGAAGCGGAAGACGCGGCGGCGAAGGCGAAGGCCGAAAGGCTCGTCGCCTTCACCCAGTTTCGCGCCCTGCGCGAACAGCGGCTGGTGACGATCAGCAGCCTCGCCGACAGCCGCTTCGACTGGGAGCGCGTGATACGCGAACTCTCGCTGATCCTCCCCGATGACGTCTGGCTCGTCGGCCTGACCGCGACGGCTTCCCCCGAAGCGAGCATCGGCGGTGAGTCGGGTGGCGGCGGAAGCAGCTCTGGCCTGCGCGCCTCCGCGCCGGGGCCGGCGCTGGAGCTGAGCGGCTGCGCCGCCGGCCAGGAGTCGGTGGCGGGATTCGTTACGGCGCTGAAGGACATCGACGGCGTCACCCGGGTCGGGGTCAAGTCCTCCGAACTGTCCGAACTCAAAAGCGGCGCCGGCTCGACCGGGGGGTCGGCGGGCGGCGACGACTGCCGCACCCGCGAGTTCATCGCCAGGTTCGAGATCGTGGTGGCCTTCGACGCGGCCCCGGTCCCCCTGACCGCCGATGGCGAAGCGGCGGCCGTATCGGCTGCCGAACAGGCTGAAACGACGGAGACGTCCACAGAAGGCGCGGAGGGCGGCTGAGGATGAAGGCGATCTCGTCGAACCGGCTGATCGTGGCGATGCTCGCCGTCGCCGCGCTTGCCATCGCGTTTTGGATGTTGGCCCTGGCGCCGAAGCGCGAGGAAGCCAAGGAACTGGGTGCGCAGGTCGAAGAGCTGAAGGGCTCGCTGGCGCAGCACCAGGCGGAAGTGGCGGAGGCGGAAGAGGCCCGCGACGAATACGCGGTCAACTACCAGGAGCTCGTCGTGCTCGGCAAGGCCGTGCCAGGTGATGACGACACCGCTTCCCTGCTCGTGCAGCTGAACCGGATCGCACATCGGTCCGGCGTGAGGTTCAGCGACTTCAACCTGGCTTCCGAAGGCGGCGAGGCGCCCGAACCGGCGCCGGCTCCCACGGAAAGCTCGAGCGGCACGCCGACGAGTCGCGTATCGCCGACCGAGGTGGCGGCGTCGACCCTGCCGCTCGGTGCGACGGTCGGTCCTGCCGGTCTTGCCGTGATGCCCTACACGCTCAGCTTCAGTGGCGACTTCTTCGAGGTGGCCGACTTCATCAAAGGCCTCGACTCGCTGGTCAAGACCGAAAACGAAAAGGTCGCGGTCAGCGGCCGCCTCCTGACGATCGGTGGCTTCGCGCTGACCGCCGACTCGAATCGGGGCTTCCCCCACCTGGAAGCGACTTTCGGAGTGACCACCTACCTGACGCCGCCCGACCAAGGGGTCACCGCCGGGGCGACGCCCGCCGGGCCGGCCTCGGCCACCCAGGTTTCGACCACGATCGGAGGCTCGCCATGAAGCGACTGGGACCGGAGCTGAAGATGCCGGACCTCGAGGTCCCGGACGCCGTCAAGGATCTCTATTACGACCTCCACGACCGGCGCCTGCTGCCGCTCGTCGGGCTCGTCCTGGTGGCGATCGTCGCCGCCCCCTTCCTCCTGGGCGGGAGCTCGGAGGAAGCGCCTCCGCCGCCGGTGGCGCAAGCCCAGGGCTCCGCCGCGCTGGAAGGTGCCGAGGCCTCCAGCCTCACCGTGGTGCAATCGACGCCCGGGCTCCGCGACTATCGCAAGCGGCTCGCCCGCCGGCAGCCGACCAACCCGTTCAAGCAGCGCTTCACGCACGTCGACCTGAGCGGGGCGCAGCTGAACCCGCAGACGGAAAGCTCGGCGGAAACGACGATCACCTCCACCACGTCGACGAGCTCGGTCGAGCTCCCGGAATCGAGCCCGGAAACGACGGCGCCCTCGCCCGAATCGAGCTCCGACGGCGGTCTCCCGCCGAGCGGCGGAAACGGCGACGAGCGCCTGACCTTCTACACCTTCGCGATCGAGGTGCGGATCGCGCAGAACGGCGGCAAGGGGCGCGAATCCAAGCAGGAGCCGGTCGAGCGGGAGCGGGTCCTGCCGTTGACGCCGCTGCCGGGAGAGAAGGCGCCGGTCGTGACATATATGGGCGCCTCCAAGAAGGGCAAGGCCCTGCTGATGATCTCCAACGAGGTCAAATCGACCTTCGGCGACGCGAAGTGCGTCTCCGGCGAGGAGGTCTGCCAGCTGCTTGAAGTCGAGTCGGGCCAGCCGACGACCTTCGTCTACGGCTACAACGAAGTGCGCTACACGATCAACGTGCTGAAAATCTATCCCGTGGTCACCGGCGCGACTGATTCGCAGCGTTAGCCCAAAACTTCAGTAAGTGAAGCCATGTCGCTACACTCGCTGAAGCGAGGCAATCGCCACAAGCCGCCTCGTTTCGATCATGAGTGCAGCCTCCAACTCTCAATGTCCTGTCTGCCGCACGGCTGAAGTCGTCTGCGGCAAGTGGACGCTCCTCGTCATTCGCGATTTGGCCGAGGGGTCCAGCCGCTTCTGCGAGCTCGAGCGCTCGCTGGAGGGGATCAGCCCGCGCACGCTCTCGCTGCGCCTGCGGGCGCTGGAAGAGGAGGGGATCGTCGAGCGTCACACTTTCCCAGAGGTGCCGCCGCGGGTCGAGTACGCGTTGACCGAGAAGGGCGAGGCGCTGGTGCCTTTGGTCGAGGACATGCGCCGCTACGGCGCCCGCTGGCTCTTCGAAGACGCCGCCGAGCCGGCTCCCGCGGTCGTCTGAGCACCGAGTCCGCCGTCAACCGCCGATAACGCGGCTCTCAGCAGACTCGTGAGTTGGGCTCCTTGCAAGCGAGCGTGCATGCGCAGGAGCGTCAGGCACGGAGGGGAAGCGAGGGGCGTGCGCGATCGCCTGCTCAACGAGTCGCTGACCCGCCTCGCCTCCGAGGCGGCGATCGAGCTGAGCGCCCTGGTCGCCGGCGGCGACCAGATCCCCTTCGACGTCGACGCCGACAGCGGCGACGACTCGCTCTTCTACAGCTACAAACCGCTGACCTCGCAGTACGTGCGCGAGCGCGAGAGCGAGCTGCGCAGGCTGGACGCTTTCGGCCCCGCCCGCGACGCCGTTGCCGCCACCGGCATCGCCGCCGCCTACCTCGAAGCCCGGGGAGAGCAGGTCCCCGGAGAGCCCGGCGAGCGCGCCGCGCAGATGCTCACCGTCTTCCTCGCCTCCCTCTGGGACGGCTGCACCGAGCTCGCGCTCGACCATGAGCGGCTGAAGAGCGCGCTCGCCGTGCTCGAGGCCGAGACGCGCCGGGCCGAGGAGGCCGACGTGCTGATCGCGCCCCTGGTCGGCCTGCGCATGCCGCTGCCGCGCCTGCAGCTTCCCCACGGGGTCCAGATCGTCCGCGCCGACGCGATCGAGGCGCCGATCGAGGCGATGCGCAGCGAGGGCATGGGCCGCGCTGCCTGGCAGCCGCAGTTCCTCGCCCTCGCCGAACAGGGCGACGGGCCCGACAGCGCCGACTCCGCCCTGCACCAGCTCGGCGAGCTGGTCAGCGTCATGCACCTCTTCAAGTCCGGCAGCATCGGCCTCGGCCCCTACGCCTTCGCCCCCACCGGCGAGGAGCGCTGGGCCAGGCTCGCCACCGGCGCGCCCTCGACCCGGCCCGGGACTTACGAGCTGAGCGAGGAGGAGGCGATCCGGCTGGCCGAGTTCGCGGCGACGCTGGAGGCCCGCCCCGACCCCGACGGCGCCCTTGCCTGGGCGGTCGCCCGCTTCGAGATGGGTTGCGGCCGCGAGTCCGCGCTCGAGGGCCTCAGCGACCACCTGCTGGCACTGCGCGCTGTGCTCGACGGCCACGGCCCCGTCGGCGCCTCGCTGCCGATGCGCGCCTCGGCGCTGATCGCCGACGCGAGCGTCGACCGGATCGAGGCGCGCGAGCGGATCGAGAGCGCACTCGAGCTGGAGCGCTCGCTGATGAACGGAACGCCCTCGCTGCCGGGGCTGGCGACGGCCGGTTGGATCGAGGAAGGCGTGCGCCGCATCCTGCGCGACGCCGCCCTCGGCGAGCTCAGCGCCGACCTCAACACCGCCGCCGACGAGACCCTGATCGCCACTGGCCTTGGCGCCGGTGATGCCGAGATCGCGGTGTCCGAGGAGATCCCCGCAGCCGAGGAGATCGTCGTTTCGCGCGACATCCCGATCGTCGATGAACCCCCAATTGCCGACCCGCAGCCGCCCGAGGAGGAGCACCACATGAACCAGGACACCCGCATCCTCGAGCCGATCCCGGACGAGGGAGAGATTCGCATCACCGCCACGCCCTGGCTGGAGGAGGTCGATCCGCCCGAGCACAGCACCCTCGACTTCCCCGCCATCGACGGCGACGTCCAGCACCGCGAGCGGATCGACACCCCGCGCGTCCGCCACCTCTTCCCGGTGCCCGATGACGCCGATTGGGAGGTAAGGGAGTTGAAGTACGACCACTACCGCCACGCGGGCTAACCGGCGCGCATATCGGCGTCCTCGGTCGCTCGCGTGCGGAGCACGCCACGCTCCCTGCGTCCTTGATCTGCTTGGTCAGACCGCGTGGCCTGCGGCCAGCTGGATCCGCTCCTCGCTCGAGGCGAACAGGTAGCGGTTGATCTCGGCCAGGCCGGCGAGGTCATGGACATCCTCGTCGAGGTAGGGGACGCGGATCACGCCCTGGGCGCTCAGCTCGCCGGCGAGTCGCTCGATATTGCGGGCGTCGCGCTCGGCCAGCGCCTGGTAGTCGGCGAAGTTGTCGGCAACCCGTTTCGCCAGATCCTCGTCGCCGAGCTTCCCGGCCAGCTCCGCTTCGAGGTCGCCGCCGTTCCCGCGCAGCTGCTCGGCCGGGTAGTGGACCTTGTTGACGATCACGCCGCCGAAGGGCAGCTTCGCCTCGACCAGCTTGCGGTGGAAGTAGACCGCCTCGTCGACCGGCTCGCCCTGCGGCCCGCAGACGACGAGGAAGCAGGTGTGCGGGTCGGCCAGCAGGCCGTTGACACGCTTGGCCCGCGCCTGGAAGCCGTCGACCATGCCGCTGAAGGCGTTGAAGAACTCGGCCAGGTCGGCGAGCAGGTCGAAGCCGACGATGCGCTTGAAGACGGAGAGAGCCACCGAGGCGCCCCGCCCGGCGACCTTGGCGGCGAGACCGGTCGGCTTCATGAAGACGCGCAGCGAGCGGCCCTCGATGAACTGGGTGAGCCGTTTCGGCGCGTCGAGGAAGTCGAGCGCGTTGCGGGTCGGCGGCGTGTCGAGGACGAGCAGGTCGAACTGTCCTTCGCTGTGCAGCTCGAAGAGCTTCTCCATCGCCATGTACTCCTGCGAGCCGGCCAGAGCGCTGGAGATCTGCTGGTAGATGCGGTTGCCGAGGACCCGGTCGCGCGCCTCCTCGTCCGGCGCCTGACGGGCGACGAGCTCGTCGAAGGTCGCCTTGGCGTCGAGCATCATCGCCCAGAGCTCGCCCTCGATCGCGAGGCCGTGCTGCTCGAAGAGGGCCGGGTCGACGCGTTTGGCCTCGTTGCCGAGCTCCTTCAGGCCGAGCGAGTCGGCGAGGCGCTTTGCCGGGTCGATCGTCAGCACGCAGACCTTCAGCCCGCGTGCCGCCATCCCGGCGGCGATCGCGGCCGAGGTGGTCGTCTTGCCGACGCCGCCCGAGCCGGCGCAGATGCAGATGTCCTTGCCGTCGAGGATCTCGCCGACCGCCGGCATCAGCCCAGCCTCCTCGAGAGCTGCCGGGCTCCCTCGACGCCGATCTCGGGCTCGAAGAGGAAGGGCAGCGTCTTGACCGGGGCCTTCGCCCGGCGGCGCAGGCGAGCCAGCTGGGCGCGCTGCGAGCGGGCACGGTTGTGCTCGGAGAGCCCGGCCCGCGCCGCCGCCCGCATGGCGCCGTTCTCGCCTGCCGAGAGCTCCGCCAGCCGCTCGGCCTCCTCGCTGGAGAAGCGCTCGGGATAGAGGCCGTTCATGTAGACGCGATCGACGGCGACGCCGACGTCGTCGAGCAGGTCCTGCTCGAGCGAGGCCGACTCGTTGACCGGCATCTCCTCGGGCAGGGCGACGATTGCGACGCCGGTGTGGTCGCGATCGGTGATCAGGCGGTCGAGCTGCTGCGCCTGCGAGTGGATCGGCCCGACCCGGGCGATCGCGGCGAAGGTGCGGGGCGTCTGCAGGAAGCCGATGCCGTGCCCGGTGGCGGGGGCGTCGACGATCACCAGGTCGTACTTGCGGCCGCTCTTGACCTTGCGGTCGAGCTGGGCCAGCTCCCAGATCTTGCCGATCGTGACCAGCTCCTTGAGGCCGGGAGTGGCGGCGGCGAGGTAGTTGAAGATGCGGCTGCGGAAGAGCATGTCGCGCATCGCCCGCACCTTGAGCTGCAGCAGCACGTACTCGCGCATCGACTCGTCGGGGTCGATCGAGATCGACCAGAGGTTCTCCTCCATCTCGACCTCGTGGAAGCCGACCTCGGTGTGCTCGAACATCCGCGAGGCGTTCTCCTGGGAGGAGACCTCGCAGACGATCGTCCGCTTGCCTTCGGCCGCGGCGCGCAGGCCAAGCCCCACGGCGACCGTGGTCTTGCCGACGCCGCCCTTGCCGGTGACGAAGACCAGTCGCTTGTCGAGGAGATCGGTTACCGGGTGATTCCTAGCAATTTCTGAGGTCGGCAGGAAAAGCGGGTGCTCATGCGAATACCCGCGCAATGGGATTCCTTAGCCGCAAGAACAAGTTCGCGCCCGCCCCCGCCGCCGATGAGGTGCATCCCATCGTCGAGGAGCTCGAGAGGATGGAGGAAGCTGTGCCGGAGAGGCGGGACGACGAGGGTCCCAGCCGCTCGGCCACGGGTCCTGTCGCGCCAGAGGACTCCTTGTCCTCGCAAGCTGCGGGCGAGGAGCCCACCGCCACGCCACCCGTGGAGGAGCGGATCGAGGTTTCTCGGGAGCGTCCTGTCGATACCGGAACAGCTTCTATCGCTCCGGAAGCTGATGTTGTGGCCGAGGAGCCGGAGAGGTTCATGCCTCGGGATCTGCTTGCTCCCAGCAGGCATGAGGTGGCTGTGCGGGAGCCGGAGGTTGAGACGCCGGTCAAGCATGCTGAGGTGATTGCTTTTGCGAATCAGAAGGGTGGGGTCGCGAAGACGACCACTACTTTGAATCTTGCTGTGGCGTTTGCCGAGTCCGGGCACCGGGTGCTTTGCGTGGATCTGGATCCGCAGGGGAACCTGACGATGAGCCAGGGGATCGATCCGGACAAGGTCGAAAAGAGCCTTTACGACGTGCTGGTGCACGACATGCCGATCGCGGAGATCATCCAGCACCGCGAGATCGACATCGCCGTCGCCTCGATCGACTTGGCCGGCGCCGAGATCGCGATGAGCACCAAGATCGGCCGCGAGCGCTCGCTGGAGAAGGCGCTGAAGGAAGTCTCCGGCAACTACGACTTCGTCTGCATCGACACGCCGCCGAGCCTCGGCCTGCTGACGATCAACGCGCTCACCGCCGCCAACAAGGTGATCGTCCCGGTCCAGTGCGAGTACCTCTCGATGCGGGGACTGGTGCAGCTGCAGAACACGCTGAAGATGATCCAGGAGAACCTCAACCCGGACGTGCGGATCGAGGGCATCCTGCCGACCATGCTCGACTCTCGCACCGTCCACGCCAAGGAGGCGGTGGAAATCCTCGAGGAGAACTTCGGCGAGCTCGTCTTCAAGTCGCGCATTCGCAAGGCGATCAAGTTCGCCGAGGCCCCGGTGAAGGGCGCCAGCGTGCTCAAGTACGATCCGCAGAGCAACGCGGCGGGCTACTACCGTGACCTTGCGAAGGAGGTCTTGGCACATGAGCAGGCGTGACAAGCGGGCGAGCATGCGTGAGGGGCCTCTCTCTGACCTTTTCCGGTCGACTGCTGACGAGGGACAAAGCGATCGGCCCGCGGGTCCTGTCCCGGGGCAGGACGACGAGGCCGCAAGGCCGGCGGGTCCTGTCGCGCAGGAGGGCACGTCGTCCTCGCAAGCTGCGGGCGACGTCCCCTCCTCCACGCCCCCCGCCGGAGATGCGTCTTCGGCTGAAGGTGAGTCTTCCGAGACACCGCCTGAGAGGCTCAAGCGTGTTTTCTCCGAGGAGCCGCGGCATGAGCGGCGGGAGATTGAGCCGATCGTGGAATCGCCTCGTTATGGGCGGGAGGAGCCTGAGTACGAGCCGCCTGGGAGTGGGGAGCCGCACCAGCCGGTGATTCGGGTCGTTGGGGTCGGCGGCGGCGGGGTGAACGCGGTCAACCGGATGGTCGAGGCGCGGATTCCCGGCGTCGAGTTCATGGCCGTCAACACGGATCTTCAGTCTTTGCAGCTCTGCATGGCCGACGTCACCGTCCACATCGGCGAGGAGGCGACGCGCGGCCTCGGCGCCGGCGCCGATCCCGAGCTCGGCCACCGCTCGGCCTTCGAGGAACAGGACAAGATCAAGCGCCTGCTCAAGGGCTCAGACATGGTCTTCGTCGCCGCCGGCGCCGGCGGCGGCACCGGTACCGGTG
>JBIOVV010000051.1:0-13196 GCA_044867925.1 Solirubrobacterales bacterium
AGTGTCCGCAGACCCCTGCGCACCCGCTCTCCTCGATTCGAAAGGGATCAGGCCCGGAAGCGCTCCGGGGCCTGCTTCAGCCACTCGTGGCGCGCTGAAGCTTCTGCGGGCTCGGAGCGCGGGGGTCAGTGGACGTGGCGGGTGATGGCGAGGGTGATCATCACGGTTGTGAAGATGATCGAGGCGAGGACGACGCCGTTGGTCAAGAGGCGGAGGATCGCTTCGCGACGCTCCCATTCTTTGCGCTCGATTCGGTTGATGCGCTCCTCGAGGCGGTCGATCCTTGCTTCTTCCCAGGTCGCCATGCAGCGCTTAGTCTAGCAGACAAAACACCTCAGCCAGAGCGCAGCAGCGGATTCGCTCAGGTGGACCGGTCGAGGCCGACTCGGCGGGCCAGCCACCGGGCGCCGACGGTATCGGTCAGGCCGTGGGCGACGATCGAGCAGGTGATCGCGATCGCGGCGATGCCGAAAGATCGGCACTCCGCCTTACCGAAGCCGATCTCCATCGAGGACTATCCGCCGCTGTTCAGCAGGTTCCGCTCGATCAGGAGCTCTGCGACTTGCACCGCGTTGGTGGCGGCGCCCTTGCGCAGGTTGTCGCCGGCGACCCAGAGGTTGAGCGTGCGCTCCTGGTCGGGATCGCGACGCACTCTGCCGACGAGGACCTCGTCGCGGCCGGCGGCGTCGAGCGCCAGCGGGTAGGCGGCGGCGGCGGGGTCGTCGACGACGATCACGCCCGGTGCCTCGGCGAGCAGGGCGCGGCAGTCGTCCGGCGAGAGATCCTCTCGCGTGCGGACGTTGACCGACTCCGAGTGGCCGCTGATCACCGGTACGCGGGCGCAGGTGGCGGAGATCGCCAGGTCGTCGCCGACCGCGAGGATCTTGCGGGTCTCCGCCATCACCTTGCGCTCCTCGGTGGTGTAGTCGTCGCCGTCCTTGAAGACCTCGACCTGGGGCAGCACGTTGAAGGCGATCTGGTGGGGGTAGATGCTCGGCGGCGGCACATCCTCGCCCGCCAGCGCCGCCCGCGACTGCGCCAGCAACTCCTCGATCGCTCGCTGGCCGGTTCCCGAGACCGCCTGGTAGGAGGAGACGACGATGCGCTCGAGCCCGACCGCGCGGTGGATCGGCGCCAGCGCCATCATCGCCACCATCGTCGTGCAGTTGGGGTTGGCGACGATTCCCTTGTGGCCGGCCGCCGCGTCGGGATTTACCCCGGCGACGACCAGCGGCACGTCCTCGTGCATGCGCCAGTAGCTGGTGTTGTCGACGACGACCGCGCCGGCCTCGACCAGTTGCGGCGCCCACTCGGCGCTGACCGAGCCGCCCGCCGAGGACAGCACGACGTTGAGCCCCTGGATCGTCTCCGGGCCGAGCACCCGGCACTCCAGCGTCGACCCGTTCCACTCGATCTCGCGCCCGGCGGAGCGCTCGGAGGCGAAGGGGACGACCTCGGCGGCGGGGAAGTCGCGCTCGGCGAGGATCTCGAGGATGGTCGAGCCGACGGCGCCGGTGGCGCCCAGTACACCGACTCTGTAACCGCCACCCGTCATCTCACTCGAGTATGACCGGCCGGATCAGGTACCGACGGTCGGTCGGTGCTCGGCGCCTTCGGGATCTTCGGCCCGCACCGCGTCGGCGCCGAGCTCGAAGGCCCGGTGCAGGACCCGCACCGCGTCGGCGACCCGTTCGGCCGAGATCACGCACGAGATCTTGATCGGCGAGGTGGAGATCATCTCGATGTTGATCTCCTCGCCGCCGAGCACCTCGAAGACCTTGGCGGCGACGCCCGGGTGCGAGCGCATGCCGGCGCCGATGATCGAGACCTTGCCGATGCGATCGTCGGTGCGAACGCCCTGACTGACGTCGCCCAGGGCGGCGATCGCGTCGGTCGCCGCGGTCAGCTCGGCGCGGTCGATCGTGAAGGAGAGGTCGGCCAGCTCGTCCGGGCGCACCGGCTCGTTCTGGATGATCACGTCGACGTTGATCCCCGCCTCGGCGAGGGCGTTGAAGATTTCGCCGGCGACGCCGGGCTCGTCGCGGATCCCGACCAGGGTCACCCTCGCCTCGTCGTCGGAGTGGGTTATGGCTGTAACGAAGGGCTGCTCCATGGTCTCCTGCTCGCTCTCGTCCTCGCTGACGACGAGGGTACCGGGGCCGTCCTCGAAGCTGCTGCGGCAGTGGATGCGGACACCGTGGTTGCGGGCGTACTCGACCGAGCGCAGCTGCAGGACACGGGCCCCCGAAGCGGCCATCTCGAGCGTCTCCTCGAAGGTCGCGACCGGGATCTTGCGCGCGTCGGGGACGATCCGCGGGTCGGCGCTGAAGACGCCGGCGACGTCGGTGTAGATCTCGCAGACCTCGGCGTCGAGGGCAGCGGCCAGCGCCACCGCGGTCGTGTCCGAGCCACCGCGGCCGAGCGTGGTGACGTCGTGGCTGTCGGTCGAGACCCCCTGGAAGCCGGCGACGAGAACGATGTGGTCCTCCTCCAAGGCTTCGCGGATGCGTTCGGCCCGCACGTCGATGATCCGTGCCTTGGTGTGCGAGGAGTCGGTGACGATGCCGGCCTGCGAGCCGGTCAGCGAGATCGCCTTGTGGCCCATGTCGTGGATCGCCATCGCGCAGAGCGCGCAGGAGATCCGCTCGCCGGTGGAGAGCAGCATGTCCATCTCGCGCGAGTCGGGCCGGGCGGAGATCTCCAGCGCCTGGGCGACCAGCTCGTCGGTGGTCTTGCCGCGTGCCGAGAGCACGGCGACGGCCCGTTTGCCCGCCTCGCGGGCGGCGACGATGCGCCGCGCCGCGCGCTTGATCTGCTCGGCTCCGGCGACCGAGGTGCCGCCGAACTTCATCACCACAGTGTTGGACGCCTGCTCAGGCATGGACGGTGAGGATAAGCGCTCGCCAGAGCGGCCGTAACGCTTTCTGGTCCCTATGGGACGAAAAAACGTTTCACCTGGGCGGCGCTACTCGCCGCCGCCACCGCCGAGATTGCCGAGCATCGCGTGCTCGGCCATGCGGATCAGGCCCAGCGCCATGTGCGGCCGCATGTCGCTGGTTCGCACCCGCACGTGGGAGCCGTGCGGCCCGATCACCTCGACGATCGTGCAGACGTCGCCGATCTGGCAGTCCTCGCCGTAGTCGGCTTCGAGAGCCTCCATCTGGGCGGTGACCACCTGCCCCATCTTGCTCTGGTCGATCGGCATGGCTTTGCAGACTACATGTGATCCAGTTCACACTTTGAGATATATCGGTTCGATATATCTGTCAACGCATGGACCTCAGCCCCACCGCCTACGTGATCCTCGGCATGGTCAGCCGCGAGGCGCGCTCCGGCTATGAGATCAAGGCCGCGGTCGACAACTCGACCCGCTTCTTCTGGGCAGCCAGCTACGGGCAGATCTATCCGGAGCTGAAGCGGCTCTCCGAGGCCGGGCTGGTCGAGGGCATCGATGCTCCGCGGGGCGATCGCAAACGGATCGTCTACGCGATCACCGCCGACGGCGAGAAAGAGCTGAAGGGCTGGCTGCGCCGGCCCCCGGAGACGGCTGAGATGCGCGAAGAAGGCCTGCTCAAGCTGTTCTTCGCCGACGTCCTGCCGCCGGCGGAGGCGGTCAAGACGCTGCAGGCGATGCGCAGAATGCGGCTGGACCTGGCCGCGCGGCTGCGCGGCATGGAACCGAAGACCTTGGAGAAGGACCCCTTCTCGCTGATGGTGCTGCAGGGGGGGATCGAGTTCAACGAGTGGTTTGCAGACTGGTGCGAGCGGATGGAGGAGCGCCTCCTCGATCCCGCTCGGCCCGAAAGGAGCAACTGATGTTCGACGCCCTCGCCCGCCTCGCCGACGGCAATGCCCGCCGCATCGGCATCTTCGCGATCCTCTTCTTCGTCGTCGCCGCTGCCCTCGGCGGCGGGGTGGCGAGTCGTCTCGACCCCTACGGGGCCAATGACCCTGCGACCGAGACGGTGAAAGCGCAGGAACGGCTCGAAGATGCCGGGCTGCATGTGCCGGCGGTGATGGTCGTGGTCGAGGATGCGCCGGTCTCGAAGGCGGCAACCAAGGCCCGGGTCGAGGCACTCGAGCGCCGCGTGCGCCGGCGCCCCGAGGTCGAGTCCGTGACCGGCTACTACGACACACGCTCCCCCGTCTTCGTCGCCAAAGACAGGCAGTCCACCTACTTCGCGGTGACCCTGCGCACGAACGACGACAAGCAGTGGCAGGAAGACGGAGCCGAGATCGCCGACTCGCTCTCCGCAGAGCGCGGCGTCGTCGTCGGCGGCGCTGCCGTCGCCCAGGAGCAGGTCAACAAGCAGGTCGAGAACGACCTGCGGATGGCCGAGATGCTCGCCTTCCCATTGCTCTTCCTGCTCTCGCTGCTCTTCTTCCGCAGCCTCGTCGCCTCGGTTCTGCCGCTGATGATCGGCGGCCTGGCGATCGTCGGCACCTTCCTGATCCTGCGCCTCGCCAGCGAATTCGGCTCGATCTCGATCTTCGCCCTCAACCTGACCACGGCGCTCGGGCTCGGCCTGGCGATCGACTACAGCCTCTTCATCGTCTCTCGCTATCGCGAGGAGATCGCCAAGGACGGGCCGGGCCTGGCGGCGATGCGACGGGTGCTCGCGACGGCCGGGCGCACGGTCTTCTTCTCCTCGCTGACGGTCAGCGCAGCGCTCGCCTCGCTGCTCGTCTTCCCTCAGCGCTTCCTCTACTCGATGGGCCTCGGCGGCGCCCTGGTGGCGCTCTTCGCGGCACTGATCTCGCTGACCGTGCTGCCCGCTGTGCTGACCCTGCTCGGCACCCGCGTCAACTCGCTGGCGCCGCGCTTCCTGCAGCGCCGCGCAGAGGCCGAGACCCGGCCCGACGAGAGCGGCTTCTGGTACCGGCTCTCGCGCTTCGTCATGCGCCGGCCGCTGCCCGTGGCGATGATCAGCGCCACCGTCCTGATCGCCATGGGGCTGCCCTTCTTCGCGATCAAGTTCAACACCGTCGATCCGGAAGTGCTGCCCGAGTCGGCGAGCGCCCGCCAGGCTTACGACACGGTCAGCGAGGAGTTCCCGCCCTACCGCGAAACGCCGATCTGGGTCGCGATCGAAGGCGGCGGCCCGAAAGCCGCTGCCCTGGTCGCCGACCGCGTGCGGCGGGTCGACGGGGTCGCCGAAGTCAACCCATCGCGGCACCTCGAGCGTGGAGTCACGGCACTGCAGGTGGTCTCCGCCAACCCGTTCGTCTCCGAGGCCAGCCAGTCCACGGTGAAGCGGATCCGCGCTATCGAGACGCCGCCGGGAACGACCGCCCTGGTCGGCGGGGCAACCGCGGACTTCGTCGATCTGCAGAGCAGCCTCGTACGCCACCTGCCGGTCGTGTTGGCGATCATCGTCGTGGCGACGCTGACGATCCTCTTCCTGATGACCGGCTCGGTGATCTTGCCGATCAAGTCGCTGTTGATGAACTTCCTCAACCTCAGCGCCGTCTTCGGCCTGCTGGTGCTGATCTTCCAGGACGGCCGGCTCGAGGGCTTCCTCGATTACTCGAGCCCGGGGGCGATCGAGCAGACGATGCCGATCCTCCTCTTCGCCGTCGCCTTCGGCCTCTCCACCGACTACGCCGTCTTCCTGCTCTCGCGGATCAAGGAGGCGCGCGACAACGGCGCCTCGGACTCCGAGAGCGTCGCGATCGGCCTCGAGCGCACCGGCCGCATCGTCACCGCCGCCGCCCTGCTCTTCGCCGTCGCGATGGGCGCCTTCGCCACCTCCCAGATCATCTTCATCAAGGAGAACGGCGTCGGCACCGCCCTCGCCGTGCTGATCGACGCCAGCATCATCCGCGCCCTGCTCGTCCCCTCGTTGATGGAGCTGCTGGGCAAGTGGAACTGGTGGGCCCCGAAGCCGCTGCGCAAGCTGTATGAACGGTTCGGCATCAGCGAGTCGGGCCTGCGCGAGCCCGAGCCGGGGAAGGCGTGAGGGACGAGGGCGCCGGCCGCGGGCGTGTGGCCGGGGTGGGGTGCCGCGCTTGGGCTGCTGCCTGCTGCTTCGGGCGGAGGGACGCTGCGCTCGTAAAGTCGACGGATCCCGCCGAGGCAACCGGCTGAGCGATCGTCAGGCGAAAGCCTGGGCAGCGCGGCGGCGGAGGTCTGCGTTGAGCATCCCCGTCACCTCGCTCGGGGCGCTGCCGGCGGTGGGGATCGCGTCCCCGATCAGGCCGCTGGCTCGGAAGCCGAAGAGCGGTGCGTCTACGCCCAGGTCGCGGATCTGGCGGACCAGCTTGACGGCGCCGGCGGTGTCGGCCCGGGGGCCGCAGAGGACGATCGCGGTGGGATCGAGGGCGCGCAGGGCGCGCTCGAGGCGCTCGTCGCCGAGTTCGTTGGAGAGCATCAATACGCGGAAGCCCGCCCGGCGCAGGGTCAGGTCGAGCGCCTGGGTGTGCACCGCCTCGGCATCGGAGCCGCGGCTCGAGTCGAGCAGCAGGATGCCGGCGGGACGGGAAGCGGTGGAGGCGAGACGGCGGGCGCCGTGCAGCCAGCCGGTTGCCCACCGCGAGGCGAACTCGAGCTCGGCCTCGCGGTCGGGGTCGACGGCGAGGCGGTCGATCGCCGGCAGCAGCAGCTCCTCGACCGTGCGCTCGAGCGGACGCAGGGCGAGGCTTTCCTCGACCGCGCGGTCGGCGGCGTCCTCGTCGAAGCTCTGCAGGGCGGCGAGCAGGCCGTCGTCGCTCGCGGGCGCCGCCTGGCGCTGGCGGGCCAGCTCGATCGCCGAGGAGATGTTGCCGGTCTGGGCGAGCGCGTCGCGCAGGGTCTGCAGCTCGACCAGCTCGTAGTTGCGGTGGTTGCCGACCGTGCGCTTCGGCGTCGGATAGCCGTAACGGCGCTCCCAGCTGCGCAGCGTGTTGGGGCTGACGCCGAGAACTTCGGCAGCGGCGTTTGTACGTATGCCTGGCATCCGGAGGCCATTCTTCCACCGAAAATCCAGGTTTACGCAAGTTATGGACAGATTTGCGAAATCTGTCAGCGATCTTGCAGAGCGCCGACGCCCACCGGCTGCCCCACCGCGCGGGCCCGCCACATCGCCTCGTCGGCCTTGCGCAGCAGCTCCCCGGCGTCGTTGCCGTGCTCGGGACAGGCGACGACGCCGGCCGAGACCGTGATCCGCAGGCCCCCGGCAGCCTCCAGCTCGTCGAGCATGCGCAGCAGCCGCTCGGTCATCTGCACACCCTCGACCGTCGACTGGTTGGGGGCCAGCACGCAGAGCGCGTCCTCCTCGAGCAGGAAGGTCTCGTCGACGATTCGCACCGCGTCGCGCAGCGCCGCGCCGACCACGGCGAGCATCGTCTCGCGCGCTTCGCGCTCGTCGCCCTCGCGCGCCCCGGGACCTTCGACGTCGAAGACGACGAGGCCGAAGGGGTGACCGTGGCGTTTGTTGGTCTCGATCAGCTGGTCGAGCCGCCGCCGCATGTGGCCGGGCTGGAAGAGACTGCTGTGGACTTCCGCCTGGGCGTCCGGCGGTGCCACCGGGGCCTGCTGCTCACGGACCGCCGCCACGGCGGTGGCAGTGACTGAGCCGAACTCCTCCGCCAGCTTCTGCGCCGCGTCGGCGAAGACTTCGCGAGCGACCTGCTCGAACGGCGATTCCCCGTTGCCTGTCTCTCTTGTCGGGGTTCTCGTCGCCACTCGAAGACCTTCTCGAAAGCGACGGACGCCAGCACCGCAAAAGCTCGCAATTTGCGGCCTGACACTTGTCTAGGAAAACCGTCCGCTTTCGCCGGCCTCCGGTGCAACGCTTTGTGGTCTCCGTGGAGCCGAAAAGCGTTGCACCAAGGTCAGTCGAGGCTGCGGCGACCGGCGAAGGCCTTGCCCAGCGTCACCTCGTCGGCGTGCTCGAGGTCGGCGCCTACGGGCAGGCCACTGGCGAGCCGAGTAACGGAGACCTGGCCGCGCAGGCGCTCGGCGATGTGCAGCGCGGTGGCCTCGCCGGTGGTCGTCGGGTTGGTGGCGAGGACGACCTCGCGCACCTCTCCCGCCTCGACCCGGCGCAGCAGCTCGGCGATCTTCAGATCCTCGGCGTCGACGCCGTCGATCGGCGAGAGCGCGCCGCCGAGCACGTGGTAGAGACCGCGGTACTCGTGCGTGCGCTCGATCGGGATCACGTCGGCCGGCTCCTCGACCACGCAGATCGTCGCGCGGTCGCGATTGGCATCGGCGCAGATCCGGCAGCGCGGACCCTCGGCGAGGTTGAAGCACTCCTCGCAGAGACCGACCTTCTCCTTCACCTCGACGATCGCCGCCGAGAGCGCCGCCGCCTCTTCGTCGGGCGCACGGAGGATGTGGAAGGCGAGCCGCTGCGCGGTGCGCTGGCCGATACCCGGCAGCCGCGAGAGCTCGGCGACGAGGCGCGCCAGCGGCGCCGGGCCCTCGGTGCTCACATTCCGGGGAGGCCGCCGAGGCCGCCCGTGATCCCGCCCATCTTCGAGCTGGCCAGCTCCTGCGCCGCGCGCAGGCCCTCGTTGACCGCGGCCTGCACCATCTCGGCGAGCATCTCGGCGTCCTCGGGGTCGATCGCCTCGGGGTCGATCGCGATCTCGCGCAGGGTCAGGTCGCCGCCCATCTTCACCTTGACCATGCCGCCGCCGGCGCTGGCCTCGACCACCTCGTCCTTGAGCGACTCCTGCGCCTGCATCATCTCGTCCTGCATCTTCTGCGCCTGTTTCATCAGCGCGTTGACGTCGAAACCACCCGGTCCACCTCTGGTCACTAGCCGACCTCCTCAGCATCGAACTCGCTCTTCAGCTTCTCCACCAGCGCATCGTGATCGATCTCCCCGGCGGAAGCTTTCGCCTCCTCCGCGGGAACGGCGGGCGCCTCCTCGAGCAGCACGTACGTGGGCCGCAACCTCTCCCCCAGCACGTTCTCGATCACGTCCGCCATCAGCTCCCGCTTCTCCGGCGTCTCCGCCTTCTTCTTGTTGAAGGTGAGCTCAGCGGGAAAACCGACCTGCAGATCCTCCGCGTCAAACGACACCGGTCGTGCTCCATCAAACGTCGCCGCCAGCGCCGGGCTCGTCTCCCTCAGCTTGTCGAGGACCGCCGGCCAGGTGTTGACGATCTGCTCCAGATCGAGGTTGCCCACGGGAACCGCACCCTCGGCAGGCACCGCAGCCTCGGGCGCCGAAGCTTCAGCAGGCACCTCGGGGGCGAGATCGTCAGCCGGGGGCGCTCCTGCCGCGGGTGGCGGTGTAGGGGGGACCGCCCCCGAGGACGCTTTAGCGGCCGCGGGGGGCGGTGGGTCCCCTGCACCGACAGGACCCGCGGCCCGGGGCACGCTTGTCCCTTGCTCGAGTCTCTCGATACGCCGCAGCAAACCCTCCGTTGTCGGGTCCAGATCCGGACGAGCCGCCTTCAAAAGCGCGATCTCGACAGCCATGCGCGCATCGTCTCCCTCGCGCACCGCGGTCAGCGCGTTCGCCAGCTCGTCGATGGTGCGGACGAGGATCGCCGGGCCGATCGAACCTGCTTGGGCCGTCAACCGCGCGGAGTCGGTGGCGGTCACGACGAAGGTGTTGGGCACCTCGCCCATCGTCTGGGTCACCAGCAGGTGCCGCAGGTGCGCCAGCAGGTCGCGGGCGAACTGGGCCGGGTCGCGGCCGGAGCCGGCCATCTTCTCGACTCCGAGCAGGACGCCCTTCGGATCTGCGGCGACGACAGCGTCGACCGCGTCGAAGAGCAGCTCCGCATCGGCGGCGCCGAGCAGCTCGAGCACATCGTCGAGCTTGACCTGGTTGCCGCCGAAGGCGACCAGCTGGTCGAGGGTGCCGAGCGCGTCGCGAAAGCTGCCGGAGGCCGAGCGGGCGATCATCGCCACGGCAGCGTCCTCGGTCCCGATCCCCTCGGCCTCGGCGACCCGGTTCAGCACCGCGCAGATCTGCTCCAGCGAGGGACGCTGGAAGTCGAAGCGCTGGCAGCGGTCGGCGATCGTCGCCATCACCTTGTGCGACTCGGTGGTGGCGAGCACGAAGACGGTGTTCGGCGGCGGCTCCTCGAGCGTCTTGAGGAAGGCGTTCCAGGCCTCCTTGGTCAGCATGTGCGCCTCGTCGAGGATGTAGACCTTCCAGCGCCCACCGGTGGGCGCGTAGGCGACGCGCTCGCGCAGGTCGCGCACGTCGTCGACGGAGCGGTTCGAGGCGGCGTCCATCTCGATCACGTCGATCGAGTGCCCGGAGGCGATCGTCAGGCACGATTCGCACTCGCCACAGGGCGTCACCGTCGGCCCACCGCGCTCGCAGTTGAGCGAGCGGGCGAGGATCTTCGCCATCGAGGTCTTGCCGGTCCCGCGCGAGCCGACGAAGAGGTAGGCGTGGTGGACCTTGCCCTGCTCGACCGCGTTGCGCAGCGTGCGCACGACGTGCTGCTGGCCCACGACCTCGTCGAACGAACCGGGCCGGTGGCGGCGATAGAGGGAGATCGAGTCGCTGGACGGCGGCACTGCGGCCAGTGTATCCGCGAGAGATCGGCGGCCCGACCACAGGTGCAACGCGCTGTAGTCCTATGAGGGCAACAAAGCGTTGCACCTTGATGAAGCGAGCCCCGATACCGTGCGCCGGTGCTGCAGCGGGCCCGCAACTGGCTGACTCCCCTTGCCTGGGTGACGGGCGTCAGCGCCGCGCTGCTGATCCTCTTCCCGCTCGGCTTCCCCAACTACGACACGATCTACGCGCTGGTCTGGGGGCGCGAACTGGCGCACGGGATGAGCCCCGACTACGGCGCCGCCCTTCCCCCCACCCCACATCCGCTCGCCGACCTGCTCGGAATGGCGGCCACGCCGCTCGGCGACGGCGCGATCACGGTGACGATGATCGTCGCCTACCTCTCGCTCGGGCTCGTCGGCTACCTCGTCTACCGCCTCGGCGCCCTCTGGTTCGACCGCCCGATCGGCGCCGTCGCCGCCGCGATCGTCCTCACTCGCGCCCCCTTTCTCTCCAACGGCCTGCGCGCCTACGTCGACGTCCCCTACCTCGCCTTGGTCCTCGGCGCTCTCGTCATAGAGACCAAGCGGCCCCGGGCCGGCTGGCCCGTGCTTCTCCTGCTCGCCCTGGCCGGCCTGCTCCGCCCCGAGGCCTGGCTCTTCTCGATCGCCTATCTCGCCTATCTGGCTCTGGATCCCGGCCAACCGGAGGGTGGTCCCGGAGAGGAGAGGGGGGCATCCCTCCTCTCCCCCGCCGGCTTCGCGCTTGCGCTGCTCGCGTTCGCCGGGCCGCTGCTCTGGGTCCTCTTCGACGCGATCACCGCCGGCGACCCGCTCTACTCGCTGACCGGCACGCAGGAAACGGTCGAGACGCTGAAGCGGCACACCGGCCCGGTCGACCTCGTCCTCTGGGGGCCGCGAGCGCTCGGTGAAGTCATGCAATGGCCAGGCATGGTGGGTGCAGCCGGCGGCGCCGTGCTCGCATTCGCATTCCTTCGCCGGCGCGCTGCCCTGGGCTTGGTCGCTGCCGTGCTTGCCCTCGGCGCCTTCGCCCTGCTCGGCGCCGCCGGCCTCGCGATCATCGCCCGCTACACGATGCTCGGCGCGACGATCCTGGCGATCTTCGTCGCGGTCGCGCTGCTCGGCTGGCGCCTGCTCGATGGCGACCACCCGTGGCGCAGGCGCTGGCAGGTCTTCGCCGGCGTCGTGGCTCTGATGTTCGTGCTCTGGCTGCCCAACCAGTGGGACCTCGACTCGACCGTGCACGAGGATCTCGCCGACCAGGGCGGGATCGAGCGCGACCTCGGCGACCTGGCCGACACGGGCGCCTTCGCCAGGCCCCTCTGCGGGCCGATCGCCGTCCCCAACCACCGCGCGATCCCGCGGCTCGCCTTCAACCTTGACATCAAGCCGACGCAGGTGGTCAGCGCCAGCGAGGACGGCGTGCCACGGCGCGGCTACTTCCTCAAGCCGGCCAGCCCCTTCGTCATCCACAACTTCATCCTCGACCCCAATGACCCGACCCGCTTCTCGCTCGACGTCCCACCCGGCTTCGAACGGGTTGCCGCCAACGGGTCCTGGGTCCTCTTCCGGCGCTGCTGAGAGAAAAGCGCTGCGACCCCTGGCTCCGCCGCGGCGGTCTGAGGGCGCTTAGCCGCCCCGCTCGACCAGCTCGACCGCGTCGTGGGTGCTGGCGGCCAGCTCGGGATCGGCCAGCTCGATCCCGGTGGGCAGCTCTATGTGCAGGTCGCTCGAAGGATCGAGCCGGACCCGCGGCGTGCCGGCGCAGCGCGAGCCGAGCACGTGGCCGCCGCGGTCGCGGTCGGCGCTGATGAAGTGGAGGTGGTAGCCGCTCACCTCTATCCCCTCGACGTAGGCAGGGAAGCGGAAGCCGAGCATCGTCCCGCTGACGTCGGTGAGCTCGAAGACGTGCTGCTCGGCGACGACCTCGGTGAGCGGCCGGTATGGCGGGCTCTGGCGCGGCACCGAGCGGGCGCGGACCAGCTCGAACTCGCCGTCGACGCGGACCGCGCAGGAAGCGGCGTCGGCGGGAATCAGCCGGTCGAGCTTCGCCAGCAGCGCCTCGTGGTCCAGCGGTCCGGGCAGCTCGGTGTCGACCGTCGGCTCGAAGCGGGTCACCACCGCGAACGGCGTCTTCGCATCGCCGGCGACCTCTCCCACCGCCCCGTCCACGTCGGCCCGGTAGAAGCGCCCGTCGAGGGCGATCATCTCGCCGTCGAGCCCGTTCAGGGTGCCGAGCCCGAGATCGCCGTGCTCGCCCAGCTCGGCAAAGCTGAGATCGCCGTCATAGGCCCCCTCGAGCAGCGCCCCGATCGTCGAGGCCTGGAAGAGCACGTGCGCCTGCCGCTCCGCGTGCAGTTCCTCCTCCCGCAGCGTCTCCACGTGCAGCGACCTGATCCAGCGCTCGTCCAGCACGGCGCGCAGTCTCTCACTCTCACGCGGCGTGCCAGGCGAAGCTCGCCGAGGTGGCCGGCGTGAAAGCATCAGGGCATGGCGGCAATTGAGCTACGCGGAGTCGTGAAGCGCTTCGGGTCGATCACGGCGGTGGACGGGCTCGATCTCGACGTGCCCGAGGGAATCTGCCTCGGGCTGCTCGGGCCAAACGGCGCCGGCAAGTCGACGACGATGCGGCTGCTCACCGGGCAGGCGCTCCCCGACGCGGGCGAGCTGCGCGTGCTCGGCCACGAGTTGCCCAGGGACTCCAAGGCCGCACGGGCGCAGATGG
>JBIOVV010000052.1:0-4169 GCA_044867925.1 Solirubrobacterales bacterium
AGCGCTCCTCCAGCAGCCCGTCGAGGTATTCCTCCGCGCCCTCCTCGTCTTTGTCGAGCGCGTACATGAACTCCGAGGCGAGGATCTTCTTCGCCCGCGTGTACATCTGCTTCTCACCGGTTGAGAGACCCTTTTCCATCTCGCGGATGGCAAGGTTGCGAACGACCTCGGCCAGCTCGAATACGTCACCGGTCTTGATCTTCTCGCGGTTGTACTTGAAGCGCCGGTTCCAGTTCTTCGGCATGTCCGAGACGTCGTCGGTGAGCACGTCGGTGACCTTCTTGATTTCTTCCTCGTCAATCACCCGGCGCAGGCCGGCGACACCGGCGTTCTCGCAGGGAACCATCACCGTGAGTTCGTTGTGGAGGATCTTGATCGTGAGGTAGTCACGCTCCTCCCCCATCAGCTCCCGGGACTCCTTCTTCAGCACGAGGCCAGCGCCGTGATGGGGATAGACGACCTTGTCCCCCTCTTCGAAGTCGCAGACGTAAGGGACCTCAACGTCCGCTTCGAAGCCCGCCTCCATGGCCTCCTCTGCTAGCTCAGAAATCGGGTGCTCCTTTCGTTTATCGACGGCGCCAATCGCCATCTAGCTCTGTAGGTACCGATCGACCATGTCGACCTCCTGAAGCCTGCGCAGGCCCTCGCGGATGTCCTTGGCTCGCGTGGAGCCGACCCCGTCGACGGCCTCCAGGTCGGCGTCGGAGGCAGCGAGTACCTCTTCCAGCCCACCCAGCTCCTGGATGATCTTCTGGACGACAAGCTTGGGGATGCGCGGCACGCGGCCGAGCACGCGGTAGCCGCGCGGGGCAACCGGGAAGTCGAGTGTGTTGAGCTTGCGGTCGTAGCCGAGCAGCTCGCCGAGGCGGCCGAAGTCGAGCACGTCCTCGTGCGGGAGGCGGGCAAGCGACTGCAGCACGGTGGCCAGGTTCTGCTCGGAGTCCTCGACCGAGTAATCGCGGACCAGCGCCGTCTTGTCGGTGGCGACCCCGACCATCGTCTCCTCCAGCTGCATCTCGATCAGGCGACCCTCGGTGCCGAGCTCGACGATGTAGCGCTCGACCTCGACCGCCATGCGGGTGACGAGCTCGGCCCGCTGCAGCACGGCGAGCGCGTCGTAGAGCACGCCGCCGCCCTCGAACTCGAGCACGGTGAGGCGGTTGGAGACCTGGTCGAGGCGGGCGCGGTACTTGTCGAGCGTCGCCAGGCCCTGGTTGGCCTTGGCCAGCACGGCGGGAATGTCCTGCAGGATGTACTTGGTCCCCTCGACGTAGAGGGAGACGACGTCACGGCGCTGGGAGATCGCGATCACCAACGCATCGGTCTGCTTGGAGACGCGCTCGGCGGTGCGATGGCGGGTGCCGGTCTCGGCCGAGAGGATCGTCGGGTCCGGCATCAGCTGCACGTTGGCCCAGGCGATCTTCGTCGCCTCGGAGTTGAGCACGATCGCGCCGTCCATCTTCGCCACCTGGTAGAGCATCGCCGGCGTGTAATCGATGTCGAGCTTGATCCCACCGGAGAGCAGGTGGGAGATGTCGCCGGCGTCGCCGACGACGATCAGCCCACCGGTGCGCGAGTGGACTATGTTGTCGAGGCCCTCGCGCAGGGCGCCGCCGGGCGCGACAACGTCAAGGGCCCTCAGTAGACGGGGATCCTGGCGTTCAGACAACTCGTGAAGCTCATCCCCAGGCAGCGCTGACATCGCCTTCTAGGATGGCAAAAACCGCTTTGGAATGCGGTGTGACTAATCTCTAGTGGACAGGTCGGAATGGTCTTTGTCAAGGAATCCGGTCACCTAAGGCCATAACCCCCGGAGTTTGCGTGCCTGAGGCAAACCGGATCAAGTTCTCAACCCGGTGGACGGAGAGCTGGGTATGACTCGCGGTGGGCTCTCAAAGGTGAAAGCGGCGGTGGTGAATATGGTGCTGGAGGGCGCGCGGCTGCGGCCGCCCGGCCACCGACGGATCGGGGCCAGGGTGCGCGGGGTCGCGCACGAATGTCCAGGTGAGCGCCGTACCGAGGGCGCATAGCCCGACCACGACCCAGGTCGATCCGGCAATCCCCGCGGTAAATGAGCTGCCGGCGTCCTGGAGCGCGTGAAAGACGGCGCCGCAGGCAGCCAGCGCGATCGTCCCCGCCATCACCCGGTCCATCGCCAGCACGCCGGAGGCGATCCCCACCTTCTCGGCGGGCATCGCCGCCATCGCCGCTGTGGACATCGGCGCGTAGACGAGCCCGAGGGCGATGCCGAAGAGCAGGTAGCCGGCCAGCAGGAGGCCGTAGCCGCTGTCCGCCTCGAGCTGGGTCAGGACGACCAGGCCGAGCGTGCCGCAGGCCATGCCGGCGGTCATCAGCCGCCGTGCCCCGAAGCGACCGATCAGGCGCGCCGAAAGGGGTGAAATGACCACCATCGGCCCCGTGATCGGAAGGATCATCAGCCCGCTGAGCACGGCCGAGTGGCCGGCGACGTCCTGCAGGTACTGGGGCTGGAAGAACATCACCGCCCAGTAGGCGCCGACCAGAGCGAAGGCGGCGGCGCTGGCGCCGAAGTAGGGCCGGTTGCGGAAGAGATCGAAGTCGACGATCGGCTCGCGCACGCTGTGCTCCACCCGCCAGAAGGCGTAGAGCGAGGCGAGGCCCGCAACCGCGACCCCGGCGGTGGTCGCACCGCTCCATGTTCTGCTCTGGACCAGCGCCAGCACGACCGCCGCCAGTCCGACACCTAGCGCCAGCAGGCCGGCAAAGTCGACACGCCGCCCGGCCCCGGGATCGGTCGACTCCGGTGCCGCCACCGCCGTGATCCAGATCCCGACCAGGGCCACCGGCAGGTTGATCCAGAAGATCGCCCGCCAGTCGATTTCCACCAGCGCCCCGCCGGCCAGCGGACCGATCGCCAGCGCCAGCGCCGAGACCCCGGCCCACACCCCAAGCGCCCGCGCCTGTTCGGAGGCCGGAAACGCGTTGCAGACGATCGCCAGCGAGAGCGGCAGCATCGGCGCCGCGCCGACCCCCTGCAAGATCCGCCCGCCAATCAGCGTCTCCTCGCTGCCGGCAGCGCCAGAGAGCACCGAGCCAAGCGCGAAGACCACCATGCCCGCCAGAAAGAGCCGCTTGCGCCCGAACATGTCGCCAAGCCGCCCCGCTGTGACGACGAAGACGGTGATCGCCAGCAGGTAACCGTTCATCACCCACTGCAGCCCCGCCGACGTAGCCCCAACGTCATGGCGAATGCTGGGCAGCGCCAGCGCCACCACCGTCGAATCGAGCATCAGCAGAAAAAGACCCGCGCAGGTTCCCGCCAGCGTCCACCAGGGTCTGTTCTGCTCATCAATTCGCAGCACGCGCGGCAGACTACGAAGCAGCTAGGACCGTAGACCGGCCAGCCCCCGCGACTGACTGTCCCAACCCAGGACGCTGCGGAGTGCGAAGTAGCCACGGGTGGCGGATGGGGATCGGTGCCCCTCTCCCGGAGGCTCCCGGTCCACGAAATCGAAGCGCGGCAGCGGATCTGCTGCGCAACGGTCTCCAGGAGAGGGGCACCCGATCCCCTACGGCCGAGGTAGCTAGTGAGTCGCGACGAGATCGCGCGCGGGGTCGATTCCCCAGCGACTGCCGACCTCGCATAGCTCATCGCTGAGCTGCCAGCGATCGGGGCGCTCTTCGCCCTCGTGCTGGGGGTTGGCCCCCTTGAGAGCCATGCAGCCGGTGTTGTCGCCGATCGCGCGGATTGCGGCGACGTCCTCGTCGCTGAGCTTCTGTTCGGCCGGCAGCGCCGCCAGCTCGGCGCGCTGCTGCTCGATCGTGCGCGCCTCGGGGCCGGTCTCCTGGATCAGGGTGGGGACGACGCACTCGATCGCGGGGTGGGCGAGGTTCCACTGGCAGGCGAGCTGGATCGGGGTCAGGCCGGCGCGCTCGGCGTAGGGCAGCACCTGCTCCAGCTTCTCCAGGCCGGCCTCGATCCAGCCTGCGGGGCGGAAGGCGCGGTGGTCGCCTTTTGCCAGCTCCATGCCGGGGCGCAGGTCGCCCCAGAAGAGCCCGCCGTAGTCGACGACGCGGGTGATCACCTCGACGCCCTGCCGCTCGGCTGCCCCGAGGCAGAGCTCGCCGGGCCAGGGCTCGAAGGGGTTGAGGATGATCATCGCCCAGTCGATCCGCTCGCCGAAGCGCTC
>JBIOVV010000053.1:0-3806 GCA_044867925.1 Solirubrobacterales bacterium
CGCGGCGCTCGTCGATCGCGCCGCCCGGGCGGCGCAGAAAGCCTTCGAGACCGCCGACTTCCCCCAGCACGAGCGCGCAGCCCTGCTCGACCGCGCGGCGCACCTGGTCGCCGAGCGGACCGACGACCTCGCCCTGACGATCGCCGCCGAGGCCGGCAAGCCGCTGAAGACGGCGACGGTCGAGGCCGAACGCTGCGTCGACACCCTGACCTTCTCGGCGACCGAGGCGCGCAAGCTGACCGGCGGCACCGTGCCGATGGCGGCTTCCCCGGCGGGGGTCGGCAAGCTCGGCGTGATGCTGCGCGTCCCCTTCGGCGTCGTCGGCGCGATCAGCCCCTTCAACTTTCCGCTCAACCTCGTCGCCCACAAGCTCGGCCCGGCGATCGCCGCCGGCAACGCGATCGTGCTCAAGCCGGCCGGGCAGACCCCGATCTCGGCGCTGAAGCTGGCCGGGATCCTGGGCGAGGCGGGCCTGCCCGAGGGCTGGCTCAGCGTCATCCCCGGCCCCGGCGCGGAGGTCGGCAACGCGATCGTCGAGCACGAGCTGACCCTCGCCCTCACCTTCACCGGCTCGGCCGGGGTCGGTTGGGGCATCCGCAGCAAAGTCCCGCACAAGAAGGTCAACCTCGAGCTCGGCTCCAACGCGCCGCTGATCGTCAACGCCGACGGGGACTGGGAAACCGCCGCCGACAAGGCGAAGCTGCACGCCTTCTCGCACGCTGGCCAGAGCTGCATCTCGATCCAGCGGATCCTCGTCCACGAGGAGATCGCCGACGCCTTCACCGAGCGGCTCATCGCCAACACGGAAGCGCTGCGGGTCGGCGATCCGCTCGATCCCGACACCGACGTCGGGCCGCTGATCTCCGCCGAGGACCGCGACCGGGTCAAGCAGTGGATCGACGAGGCGGTCGCGGCGGGTGCCGAGCTGCTGAGCGGCGGCGAGCTGGTCGACGAGGACCGCTGCCTGGCGCCGACCCTGCTCGGCTCGCCGCCGCGCGAGGCCAAGGTCTGGTGCGAGGAGATCTTCGGCCCGGTGGCGACGATCGACCGCTTCGCCGACTTCGGCGCGGCGCTCGAGATGGCCAACGACTCCAAGTTCGGCCTGCAGGCGGGCGTCTTCACCCGCGACCTCAGCCGTGGGCTGGAAGCGGCCAACGCGCTCGAGTTCGGCGGCGTGCTGATCAATGAGGTCCCCACCTTTCGCGCCGACCAGATGCCCTACGGCGGGGTCAAGGACTCTGGCAACACGCGCGAGGGCCCGGCCTTCGCCGTCCAGGAGCTGACCGAGGAGCGCTTCGTCACTCTCCAGTAGTTAATTTGTTAGATAGTAAAAATTGGGTAACCTCTCTCGGTCCATCGAGCAAAGGGGAGTTGACATGAGGTTGCGCGGAGCTCTAGTCCGAGCAGGCATCACGCTTGCCGTCCTGGTCCTGTCATTTGCAATGGCGACGAGCGGCCTCGCCGCGGTTTCCGACACCGAAGGCCAGAGCACGCTCGAACAGCGCGTCGTCCCAGCCGCCCCTGGCGCCTACCGCTTCCTGCAGCTCGGCGAAGGCGAGCCGTACGCCGTGCGCCAGGAACTGGCGGAAGCAGGCGCCGGTCGCGCCGCGGCCCGCACCTCGCTCACCTACTTCGGCCAGCTCTCCGACTTCCAGCTCGCCGACGAGGAGTCTCCCGCGCGGCTGGAGATCATCGACCCGCTCTCGACCCCGCTGAACCTGCCCTTCGGCGCCGCCTGGCGGCCCTGGGAGGCGCTCGAGCCGCAGATCGACGAGGCGATGATCCGCCAGTTCAACCAGTTCGCGGCGGCCAGCCCGGTCGCCGACGGCAGCGGCGCGCACCGCGCGATGGACTTCACGATCGACACCGGCGATTCGGCCGACAGCCAGCAGCTCAACGAGACGCAGTGGGTGCGGACCCTGCTCGAGGGCGGCACGCTCAACCCCAACAGCGGCGTCAACAAGAAAACCTACTCGCACCCGCTCTGCCCGAACCTGCTCGTCCCCGGCGCCGCCGAGGCCGCCCGCTACACCGGCGTCCAGGACTACGACGATTACTTCGAGGGCATCTTCCCGGAGTTCTACGACCCCGACAGCCCGGCCGGTCCGCACGCCGCCTGGCCCAAATACCCGGGGTTGATGGACAGAGCGCAGCAGTCGTTCACCGCGCAGGGCCTGGACGTCCCCTCCTACGTCGCCTTCGGCAACCACGACGCCCTGGTCCAGGGCAACGCGGCCGCCAACGCGGCCTTCGAGCAGGTCGCGACCGGTTGCCTGAAGCCGATCGGGCCGGTTCCCAACCCCGAAAACGCGCAGGCGCTCCTGACCTCGCTGCTCAACCCGACGAACCTGCTGGGGACCCTGCTGACCAGCCCCCAGAACCTGATCCTCGTCCCCGGCGACCCGAAACGGCAGTTCGTCTCCAAGAAGCAGTACAAGGACGTCTTCAAGGCGGGATCGCAGGCCGACGGCCACGGCTTCGGCCTGATCGACCCGGCGCAGGAGTCGGCCTCGAAAGGCGCCGCCGGCTACTACGCCTGGAGCCCCGACCCTGGGATGCGCTTCATCGCCCTCGACACCGTCGCCGAGGCGGGCACGATCGTCACCCCGACCGGCAACTTCACCGCCGACGGCAACATCGACGACCCCCAGTTCAAATGGCTGCGCGGCCAGCTGGAAGCGGCGACCGCGGCCGACGAACTGGTCGTGCTCTTCAGCCACCACGCGCCGGAGAGCCTCACCGCCGACGCCGCCGACGAGCTGGCGCCGCTCTGCCTGCTCAACGACGCCCACGGGCACGACGTCAACCCCGGCTGCGACCTCGACCCGCGCAGCTCGCAGCCGATCCACCTCGAGGCCGACATGGTCAAATTGCTGCACGAATTCCCCAACGCGATCGCCTGGGTCTCGGGCCACTCGCACGACAACATCGTCAACCCGTTCCCGGCCCCCGGCGGCTCGGGCTTCTGGAGCATCCGCGTCGCCGCCGAGGCCGACTGGCCGCAGCAGGGCCGCCTGCTCGAGGTCTTCGACAACCACGACGGCACGCTCTCGATCTTCGGCACGATCGTCGATCACGTCGGTCAGGCCAAAGCCCCCGCCCCGGGCACCCTGGCGAGCAGCATGGACTTCAACGACCTCGCCTCGGCCGGAAGGACGATGAGCTTCAACGACCTGCAGTCAGGTGCTCCCGAAGGAGAAGGTGAAGCTTCCGACCGAAACGTGGAGCTGCTGGTCGACGACCCGCGTTAAGCGCTCTCAAAGGGACGAACGCCTACTCGTGCGGTCTCGCCATGCGGCGGTGATCCAAAGCTTCCTCTAGCACGGAGGGCTCGACCCCCTGCTCGAGAGCTACCTCTCGGAGGGAGCGGCCGGACTCGGCGGCGGCCTTGACGATGTCGGCGGCGCGGTCGTAGCCGATGTGGGGGTTGAGCGCCGTGGCCGTGGCCAGGGTGGCCTCGGCGTGGCGCTCGGTCATCTCCTCGTTCGCCTCGATGCCGGCGACGCACTTCTCGTTGAGCAGGCGCGAGGCGGAGGCGAGCAGCTTGATCGAGTCGAGCAGGTTGCGGGCGATCAGCGGCACCCGCACGTTGAGCTCGAACTGGCCCTGGCTGCCGGCGACGGTGATCGCTGCGTCGTTGCCGATCACCTGGGCGGCGACCTGGATCACGACCTCGGGGATCACCGGGTTGACCTTGCCGGGCATGATCGAGGAGCCCTTCTGCAGCTCCGGCAGGCGCAGCTCGGCGAGGCCGGCGCGGGGGCCGGAGCCCATCAGCGCCAGGTCGTTGGCGATCTTGTTGAGCG
>JBIOVV010000054.1:0-10914 GCA_044867925.1 Solirubrobacterales bacterium
CAAGCGAGGCTCTTGCCGAGCGTTTTGAGGGCCCCGCTCGCAGCCCTCCCGCGAGATCAAGCCACAGATGGAAGAACGCGCGGTCCGCTTTGGTCTTTCGGCAGCTCAGCCGCTCCGGCGATGAGGCTCTGGAACTCGTTCAGCACCAGATGGGCGACCGCCTCGAGCAGCTCCTCGTCGCTCCAGCCGATCTCCCTTGCCTCCTCGTGGAGGTGGAGCGGGGGGTGGCCGTTGGCCTCCAGGGCGCCGTGCAGGTACTCGAGCAGCGCTGCCTCCTTGGGGTCGTTGGAGGTGAAGCTGCGGGCTCTCGAGACCTCGTCCAAGCCGAGGCCGGCGCCGCGCGCCGACTTCGCGTGCTGGGCGATGCTGTAGTTGTCGTCGCGGTACTCGGCAACCGCCAGCGCGATCCGCTCGCGCGTGGCCCGCGGCAGCACTCCGCCGCGCAGCTCCGAGCGCATCCGCGTGTAGGCGCGCAGGACCGCGGGCGCGCCGGCCAGCACGCCTACGAACTTCGTTACCGCGCCACCCGTCGCCTGGATCGTCTTGATCAGGGGGGCACTCTCGTCAGGTGCCGTCAGCTCGTCGTGAATCTGGAACCTGCTCACGTCTGTTTTAACTGTCACGTTGCATCCGCCTCCGGCTCTCACTTGGGGAATTCCGCTTTATAGAGCCTTTAGTTGGCCTTTACTTTACTTTCAGCCAGTTACTTACGTCTCGTAAGTTATACCTGCTTTTCAGCTACCCTGCAAGCTCCCCCAAGGCAACCGCTCTCTACCCGCATACGGTCGCTTCTACCCCACCGGTTCATTCGCCGCCGCAGCGAGCCGGTTCGCGAGGGGGGTTTGGCCTATCGTTGCGCGCTCGAAGCGGACAAGCGCGAGCCCAGGAGGCAGTAAATGGCAGACCAACCGAAGAGCCCCGCTGACGTCGCCCAACTGGTCAAGGAGGCCGACGTCCGCTTCGTCCGGCTCTGGTTCACCGACGTGCTGGGTCAGCTGAAGAGCTTCTCGATCAACGCCTCCGAGCTGGAGGACGCCTTCGAGGGCGGCATGGGCTTCGACGGCTCCTCGATCACCGGCTTCAACCCGATCGAGGAGTCCGACATGATCGCGATGCCGGATCCCTCGACCTTCGCCCTGATCCCTTGGCGACCGGAGGACGAAAATGCCGTGGCGCGGATGTTCTGCGACATCCAGGTCCCCGGCGGCGAGCCGTACGAGGGCGACCCGCGCTGGATCATGAAGCGGGCGCTCAAACGGGCCGAGGAGATGGGCTTCGACGCCTTCAACATCGGCCCTGAGCTCGAGTTCTTCTACTTCCGCTCGGCCAAGCCCCCCAACGGCGTCCCCGAGGGGCTCGACGAGGGCGGCTACTTCGACCTGACCACGCTCGACGCCGGCTCCGACGTGCGGCGCGACACGGTGCTGGCCTTGGAGAAGATGGGGATCCACGTCGAGTACACCCATCACGAGGTCGGCCCCTCCCAGCACGAGGTCGACATGCGCTACAAGGACGCGCTGGCGATGGCCGACGACTGCATGACCTACCGGATCGTCGTCAAGGAGTACGCGATGAAGTACGGCTGGCACGCGACCTTCATGCCCAAGCCGCTCTTCGGCGAGAACGGCTCCGGCATGCACGTCCACCAGTCGCTGACCAAAGGCGGCAAAAACGCCTTCTTCGATCCCGACGACCAGTACTTCCTCTCGCCGACGGCGAAGGCCTTCATCGCCGGTCAGCTCAAGCACGCACGCGAGATCTCACCGCTCTTCGCCCAGTGGGTCAATTCCTACAAGCGCCTGGTGCCCGGCTATGAGGCGCCCGTCTACCTGGCTTGGTCGCGCCGCAACCGCTCGGCACTGATCAGGGTGCCGCTCTACCACCCCGGCAAGGAGAACGCGACCCGCGCCGAGCTGCGTTGTCCCGACCCCGCCTGCAATCCCTACCTCTGCTTCGCCGCGATGCTGCAGGCCGGCCTGGAAGGGGTCGAGAAGGGCTACGAGCTGCCCGAGCCGATGGAGCAGAACCTCTACCACCTCTCGCCCGAGGAGCTGTCTCATCAGGGGATCGAGCAGCTGCCGGCGACGCTGGGGGAGGCGATCGAGGTGGCGGCCGACTCGGAGCTGGTCCTGCGCACCCTCGGCGAGCACACCTTCCGGCGCTTCGTCGAGATCAAGCGGCAGGAGTGGGACGACTACCGGGTGCAGGTCACTCCGTACGAGATCGAGCAGTTCCTTCCAGTTCTCTAACGCTAACGCCGGGGCGCGCGGGTCCTGTCGTGAGGGGCCGCTAGGAGCGGGTCGGTTCTTGCTTGAGCTCGGCCGGCGGAGACCCTGCGGTGTCGTCCTCGGGTCTCGAGAGAGATGAGGGCCACCAGAAGTTGTCGCCCATCTTCAGGGCGATCGCGGGGACGAGGACGCTGCGGACGAGGAAGGTGTCGAGCAGGACGCCGAAGGCGACGACGAAGCCGAGCTCGGTGAGGAAGGTGAGGGGGAGGACGGCAAGCACGGAGAAGGTGCCGGCGAGAACGATGCCGGCGCTGGTGATGACGCTGCCGGTGACGGCGAGGGCACGCAGGATGCCCTCTTTGAAGCCGTGTCTGATCGTCTCCTCGCGGGCGCGCGCGATCAGGAAGATGTTGTAGTCGACCCCCAGGGCAACGAGGAAGACGAAGGCGAAGAGCGGCAGCGAGGGATCCGATCCGGGGAAGCCGAAGATCAGGTCGATGGCGAAGTAGCCGAAGCCGAGAGCGGCGAGGAAGCTGAGGATCACGGTCCCGATCAGAACCAAGGGCGCTGCCACCGAGCGCAGCAGCCCGATCAGGATCAGGAAGACGACGAGCAGGATCAGCGGTGGGATCACGATCGAGTCCCAGCCGGCGGCGTCGCGGACGTCGAATTCAATCGCGGTCGGGCCGCCGACCAGGGCCCTCGGCTCGTATTTGTGGACCCTGTCGCGGATCGGTTCGATCAGATCGAAGGCCTCGGTCGAGTAGGGATTGGGTTCGAGGGTCGCCTGGACCAGGACTTTCTCTGGGCTTTCGGCAACCGTGGCGGTGACCGCCTCGACGCCTTTGACTTCTTCCAGCGCGATCCGCGCGATCCCTTCCGACTCCACCGGGGCGACGACGTCGGTCAGCGCGGTGGTGCCCGCGGGGAAGCTCTTGTTGAGCAGGTTCTGGCCTTCCACCGATTCGACTTCGGAGCGATAGGTGTCTTCGCTGGTCAGTTCGGTCGAGAAGAAGGCGAAGCCGGCGCAGAGGACCAGCAGGATGGCGGTCGAGCGGACGATCACCCGGCCGGGAGCGAGGGCGATTCGCTTGCCCAGTTTCGCCCAGAAGCCATGGGTGGCGTCGGCGGCGTGCTCGAGCCGGGTTCGTCGTATCTCGTAGGGGGTGAAGACGGCGCGATCGAGGGGACCGACGATCAGCGAGGGGATGCGGCGGCCGCTGAGGCGGCGCAGCAGCCAGTTGATCAGGACCAGCGGCAGTAGGACCAGGACGACGATGCAGGCGAGGACGACCTTGACGATCGCGCCAAGCGCGCCGCCCTCGACGATCCCCTCCCGCGCCCGCGCGGATACCGAGTCGGAGCCGGGGGCCGTCTCCGGCGTGTGGGGGACGAAGGGCCAGAAGGCGCGGCGGCCGAAGATCGTCAGCAGCGCCGGCAGCAGGGTCAGCATCGAGAGCGCCGCGCAGGCGATTCCCATCGCGGCGATCGGGCCGAGCCCGGCGGTCCCGTTGACCTTGGCCAGCAGCAGGCAGAAGAGCGCGGCGATCACCGTGGCCGCCGAGGCGAAGATCGCCGGGCCGGCGGAGGCGAGCGCGGTCTTCATCGCCTCGTGCTTGTCGACGGTGTGGTGGAGCTCCTCGCGGTAGCGGGAGACGAGCAGCAGCGCGTAGTCGGTGCCGGCGCCGAGGACGAGGACCGACATGATCGAGCTCGACTGGCCGTTGACCGTGACGCCGAGCTCGGTCAGCCCGTAGCCGAGCGAGCGCGAGAGGGTCTCGGCGAAGATCACCGCGATCAGGGGGATCAGGAAGAACATCGGCGAGCGGTAGATGACGATCAGCAGGAAGATCACCAGGCTGAGCGCCGCCAGCAGCAGCGTCCCGTTGATCCCTTCGAAGACTTCGATCGCGTCGGCCGAGAAGCCCGCGCCGCCGGTGATCCTCGCTTCCAGGCCGCCGTCGTCCGCAGGCAGGACGTCGCGCCAGTACTTGACCGGGTCGACGATTCGTTCGCCCTCGCCGTCGCCCTTGATGTAGGCGGTGACGATCGCCGACTTGCCGTCTTTGGAGCAGGTCGGGCCGACGAAGGGGGCGTAGTCGTCTGGCTGGTCCGGGACCGCGGTCGTCGGGCTGGCACAGCCTTCTGCTTCCGAGGAGGGCGGGACCCGCGTTGTCCCTTCGGGGTTGCCCCCGGCGGCAGCGGTCACACCATCCGGGACCACGCCGGGGAAGCGCTTTGCGGTCATCTTGCCGACGTCTTCGACGATCGTCTGGCGGTCGGCGGCGGTGAGGCCCGAGTCGCGCCGGAAGACGATCACGGCGGGGGCGAGTTCGCCCTTCTGCAGGGCCTCCGTCGCCTTCAGGGCAGCAGTGGATTCAGCGTCTCCGGGCAGGTAGGAGGTCGCCTCGTTGCTTTCCGCGTCTTCGAACTTGCCGGGCAGGTTGGCGGGGCCGGCGGCGATGAAAATCGCCCCGAACCAGATCGCGAAGACAACCCACTTCGAGCGACGACCGGCGGCAAAGGTGAAGAAGGACCCTCTCACTGGACCGCAATCCTTAGCAGGTCGGCCAGCACCCTCGCGTCGGTGACCGGCTGCTTGCAGGTGAAGCTCTCACAGACGTAGGCGGTGGGCTTGCCCTCCAAGGCGGTTCGCTGCGCCAACAGCGGTGGTGTCTCGGTACCTTCGAGGCCTCCGGCGAGGACGAGGTGCGGGTGAAACCGGGCGCGAACCGTCGCGGCGAGCTCGTCGAGGCTCTCGCCGACGAGGGCCACCTCCTTGGTCGGGGAGAGGTGGAAGTCGATCGCCCTGAGCAGGTGGGCAAACGCCTCCGGGTGCCGGCCCGCGGGCCGGGCGAAGAGGCGGAATACGCCCTCTGCCGCCTCCTCGTAGCGGCGCTCCCCGGTCAGGGCGGCGAGGCGGAGCAGGCCCATCGCGGCGGCCGAGTTGCCCGACGGGATCGGGTGGTCGCCGATCTCCTTGCGACGGGCGATCAGCGATTCGTGATCTTCGGAGGTGGAGAAGAAGCCGCCCCGCTCGCCGTCGCCGAAGCGCCCGAGCATGGTCTCGGCGAGGTCGCGGGCGCGCTCGAACCACTCGGCCTCGAAGCTCGCTTCGTAGAGGGCGAGCAGCGCTTCGAGCAGGAAGGCATGGTCCTCCAGGTAGGCGTTGAGGTGGGCGCGGCCGTCCTTGTAGGTGCGCAGCAGGTTGCCGTCGGGATCGCGCAGCTCGCCCCAGACGAAGTCCGCGCAGGCCCGGGCGGCGTCGAGGTAGTCCTCGCGCCGCAGCACCGCGCCCGCCTCGGCGAGGGCGGCGATCGTCAGCGCGTTCCAGGCGGTGAGGCGCTTGTCGTCGAGTCCGGGCCAGACCCGTTTGCTCCGCGCCTCGTAGAGGGCTCGCCGCATCTCATCCAGGCCCTCGGGCGCGGTTGCGCCGGCCCCGTGGGCGAGATGCAGAATGCTGCGCCCCTCGAAATTGCCGCGCTCGCCGATTCCGTAGTAGTCGAGCACCGCGTCGGCGCCGTCCTCGAGGACCGCCCGGACCTGCTCCGGCGTCCAGACGTAGAAACGGCCCTCCTCGCCCTCGGAGTCGGCGTCGAGGGCCGAGTAGAAGCCGCCCTCCGGGCCGCGCATCTCGCGCAGCGCCCAGTCGAGCGTCTCCTCGCAGGCGCGCCGGTAGCGCTCATGGCCGAGCGCCTGCCAACCATGCAGGTAGGCGCGGGCGAGCAGGGCGTTGTCGTAGAGCATCTTCTCGAAGTGGGGGACGAGCCAGTCGGCGTCGACCGAGTAGCGGGCGAAGCCGCCGCCGAGCTGGTCGTAGATGCCGCCGGCGAGCATCGCGTCGAGGGTCAGCTCGGGGATCTGCTCTTCGCCGCGGGCGAGCAGCAGCTCGATCGCCGACGCCGGCGGGAACTTCGGCGCGCCGCCGAAGCCACCGCGCGTCATGTCGGCGACCTCTCGCAGTCGCGTCACAGCCTCCTCCAGCTCGGACGCCGCGGGCGACTCGTCGGCCGGTTCGATCTTGCCGACCGCGGCGAGGTGGGTGCGCATCTGCGGCGCCCGCTGCTCGATCTCGTCCCGTTTGCGCTCAAAGGCGTCGATGACCGCTTCCATCACCATGCGGAAGCTCGGCATGCCGCGTCCCTCGTCGGGCGGGAAGTAGGTGCCGCCGTAGAAGGGCACGCCCCCGGGGTCGAGGAAGACGGTCATCGGCCAGCCGCCCTGGCCGCTGATCGCCTGCACCGCCTCCATGTAGAGGGCGTCGACGTCCGGGCGCTCCTCGCGGTCGACCTTGACGTTGACGAAGTGCTCGTTCATGTAGGCGGCAGTATCGGGATCCTCGAAGGACTCACGCTCCATCACGTGGCACCAGTGACAGGCGGAGTAGCCCACCGAGAGCAGGATCGGCCGGTCCTCCGCGCGCGCGCGGGCAAGCGCCTCCTCGCCCCACGGATACCAGTCCACCGGGTTATCGCGGTGCTGGAGCAGGTAGGGGCTGGTCTCCTGCGCCAGGCGGTTGGCCATGAGGCCACACTACCCGCGGAGTTGGAAAGCAGCCTCCGGGTCATAAAACGACTCTCGAACGCCGTAGGCCAACTTTTGGGCTTGTCAGGTAGATGAAATTCGTATGCATTCGAGGCGTCTACGCACTTTGGGCGATCCGGACCGCCGCCGAAAGTTCTAGTTTCAGTAGGTGGCGCCAGAAGAAACCTCCGTGCAAGGCGATTCGGCGATCGACGCGGTGCTCGCCAAGCTCGACTCCGGGGACCGCAGGATCGTCGAGCAGGCGCTCGCCAAGGCGGAGAAGACCGAGGCGCAGCTGCGTTACATCGCCGATCACGACTCGCTCACCGGCCTGCTCGACCGCCGCCGCTTCCGCGCCGAGCTGGACCAGTACGTCTCCTTCACCGCTCGCTACGGCGGCCAGGGCGCGGTGATGATCATCGACATCGACGATCTCAAGGCGATCAACGACTCGCACGGCCACCATGCCGGCGACATCCTGATCCGCCGCATCGCCGGGATCATGCGCGAACGGGTGCGCACCACAGACATCGTCGCCCGCCTCTCCGGCGACGAGTTCGCGGTGCTGATGCCGCAGACCGACACCGCCGGCGCCTTGCAGCTCGGCGAGGACCTGCGCGCCCAGGTCGCCGAGAGCTCGGCGGCGCTCCCCGAGGCCGACGGCGCGACGATCAGCGTCGGCATCACGATGTTCGGCGGCGAGCGCGGGATCGGCGCCGAGGCGGTGCTCGTCGCCGCCGACCAGGCGATGTACCGGGCGAAGGACGAGGGGCGCAACCAGATCGCCCTCTTTCAGGACCCCGAGGAGCCGCAGCGCCTGCGCCGCCGCCAGACGACCAGCGCCCGGATCCGCGATGCCCTCACGCACGACAGGCTCAGCCTGCACACGCAGCCGATTCGCAGCCTCGCCTCAGGCGGGATCGAGCGTTACGAGCTGCTGCTGCGGATGACCGACGACAACGGCGAGCTGCTGCCCGCCGCCTCGTTCATCGACGCGGCGGAGCGGGCCGGGATGATCCAGGAGCTCGATCGCTGGGTCGTCGCCCGCGCCCTCGAGCTGCTCGCCGAGCGCGAGCGCAACGGCAACCCCGTCTCCCTGCACGTCAACCTCTCCGGCGCCTCGGTCGTCGACCTCTCGGTGCTGGAGTTCATCGAACGCCGGCTCGACGAGGGCCAGGCGGACCCGGCGCGCTGCACCTTCGAGTTCACCGAGACCGCTCGCGTGCACGACTTCGAGGCGGCGGGGGGCTTCGCCGACCGCCTCACCGAGTTCGGCTGCCAGGTCGCGGTCGACGACTACGGCGCCGGTTTCGGCCCCTTCCATTACCTGAAGACGATCCCCTTCGACCTGATCAAGATCGATGGCTCCTTCATCCGCGACATGCCGAACAGCGACGCCGACCAGCTGACGGTTCAGGCGATCGTCCAGATCGCCCGCGGCCTCGGCAAGGCGACGATCGCCGAGTACGTGCAGGACGACATCACCGCGCGGATGCTGCGCGAATACGGCGTCGACATGGCCCAGGGCTACCACCTGGGCCGCCCGGTCGACATCGCCGAGGCGCTCTGACCGCTCCGCTGTTCCTTCGCCGCGAATAGCGCTGCTAAGGCGCAGCGGAACGAAGCTGGGCGCGCTTGATCTTGCCGCTGCTGGTCTTCGGCAGCTCGGTGGCGAACTCGACGATGCGGGGGAACTTGTAGGGGGCGGTCTCGCGCTTGCAGTGCTCCTGCAGCTCGCGGGCCAGGTGCTCGCTCGGCTCGCGCTCGCGAGGCACGACGATCGCCCGCACGACGGCGCCGCGCTCGGGGTCGGGGGCGGCGACCGCGGCTGCTTCGGCGACGGCGGGGTGGGAGAGCAGGGCGGACTCGACCTCGAAGGGGCCGATCCGGTAGCCGGAGGAGAGGATGATGTCGTCGTCGCGGCCCTCGAAGTAGAGGTAGCCGTCGCCGTCTTCGCGGACCAGGTCGCCGGTCGGCCACCACTCGCCCTGGAAGCGCTCGCCGTCGATGTAGCGCGAGAAGAAGGTGGGGGAGGAGGCGGCGCGCAGCTGCAGTTCTCCAGCCTCGGAGTCGCGGCTCGCCTCCTCGACCGGCACGATGCGGACCTCCAGACCGGGCAGGGGTTTGCCCATCGAGCCCTGGCGGACGCTCTCGCCGGCGAGGTTGCCGCTGATGTGACCGGTCTCGGTCTGGCCGTAGCCGTCGGCGGGCTCGAGCCCCGTCGCCTCGCGGAAGGCGGCGATCGTCTCTGCCTCCAGCGGCTCGCCGGCGGAGACCATGCGGCGCAGCTTGGGAAGCGGGCGCAAGGTCGTGCGCTTGGCGAGCATCCGGTACTCGGTCGGCGCCTGGCAGAGCACGTCGATGCCGAGCGCCTCGGCGAAGTCGAGCCGCTCTGTTGGGTCGAAGCGACCGTCGTGGATGACCGCGGCAGCCCCGGTCAGCCAGGGGGCGAGGAAGACGTTGCGGGCCGACTTAGACCACCCGGTCGCCGTCGTGCACCAGACCAGCTCTCCCTTGCGAGAGCCGAGCCAATTCTCGGCCTGGGCCTGCTGGCCCTGCAGATAGCGGTAGGCGTGAACGACCCCCCGCGGCTCGCCGGTGGTGCCAGAGGTGAAGACGATCAGCGCCGGATCCTCGGCCTCCATCGCTTCCACCGGCGCCGGCGTCTCCTGCGGCAGATCCTCATCGAGGACCTTGGCGATCTCATCCATGGTCATCGCCGCCGCCCCATCGGGCAACTCCGCCAGCAAAGTGTCTTCGCCAACGCAAAGCGTCGGATCAGCTGCCGCCACCCGCACCGCGAGGTCGTGCCTCCGCAGCTGCGTATTGCACGGCAACGCCACCGCCCCCATCCGCCAGCAAGCAAGCAGAGAGAGAACCCACTCGATCCGATTCCCCACCAGCGTCATCACCACATCCCCGCGCTTCACCCCCCGAGCAGCAAACGCCCCAGAAAGCCCCGCCGAGCAAGCAACCAGTTCGCCGAAGTACCAATCCCGCCGCCGTCCCTCGGCATCCACCGCGACGATCCCAAGCCGCGAAGCAGGGGCCCGCTCCATCACGTCCTCGATGAAATTCACGCCGCCAGTCTCCCTGAAAGCTCGAAAGAAGAGACCAGCTCCTGGTCGTCAGCCTGCGCCCTGGATCATCGAACTGTCGAACGAGGCGGGGAGCCCCCTCCCAAAACACTCAAGCGCGGCTCCTGCCGCGCGTTTTGGGAGGGGGCACCCCGCCTCGCCTACCGCAGTTCGCTAGAGCTCTTCCCCAGCAACTGCCGAGCCACGATCAACAGCTGAATCTGCTGAGTCCCCTCGAAGATGTCGAGGATCTTCGCGTCCCTCGCCCACTTCTCGAGCAACTCGTTCTCGCCGTAGCCGACGCTGCCGCACAGCTCGACGCAGCCGAGCGCGACGTCGACGCAGGTGCGCCCCGCCTTCGCCTTGGCCATCGAGGCCTGCAGCGAGTTGGGCTTGCCGTTGTCGGCCATCCAGGCCGCCTGCAGGGTGAGCAGGTGCGAAGCCTCGTAGTCGGCCTCCATTTCGAGGTAGCGCGCCGCGGCTGCCGACTGGGAGAGTGCCGGGGCGTCGTAGTCGATCTCGACGCCGGCCTCCTCGAGCCGCTTGCGCGTCTCCTCGAGCGAGGCGCGGGCGACGCCGACCGCCATCGCCGCGACCAGCGGCCGCGTGTTGTCGAAGGTCTGCATCGCGCCGCCGAAGCCCTGCTTGGTGTTGATCTCCGGGTCGCCGAGCAGCGCCTCCTTCGGCACCCGGCAGTTCTGCAGGGTGAAGTTGGCGGTGTCGGAAGCGCGGATGCCGAGCTTGTGCTCGAGCCGGTCCAGCTTCAGGCCGGGATTGTCGCGCTCGACGATGAACGACTTGATCGCCGCCCGTCCGACTTTGCGGTCGAGTGTCGCCCAAACCACGATCAGGTCGGCGCGGTCGCCCGAGGTGACGAAGATCTTCTCGCCGTTGAGCACGTACTCGTCGCCGCTGAGGTCGGCCGTGGTGCGGATCGCCGCCGAGTCGGAGCCCGCCTCGGGCTCGGTGATCGCCATCGCCGCCCACTTGCCGCCGTACTGCTTCAGCTGCTCGTCGCTCGCCACCGAGGCGATCGCCGAGTTGCCGAGGCCCTGGCGGGGCATCGAGAGCAGCAGGCCGACGTC
>JBIOVV010000055.1:0-42687 GCA_044867925.1 Solirubrobacterales bacterium
GGACGCCGAGCGGCTCGACGCCGACCTCTCCCGCTACGACCTTTGATGGAGGCTCAGGCGACGAGGACGACACCGGCCACCTCCACCGGCGCCTTCCTCGGGATCGTGCCGCGCTCTCCGCAGGCGAGGGTCACCGCGGCGTGTTCGGCGAGGGCGCGCAGCGAGTCCGGATCTTCGCCCAGCGGCGGGCCGTCGATCACGAGCAGGTCGTAGGCGCGGCGCAGGCGCTCGATCGCGTGGTCGCAGCGTTCGGAGTCGAGCAGGGCCACCGGCTCGGCCTCGGGCTCGCCCGCGACTATGCAGGTGAGGGGCTCGGCCGCCCGGCCCGAGGCGGGGCCGGCGAGGACGAGGGGCTGCAGGATCTCGGCAGCGTCGGCGTCGCCCCGCAGGTACTCGTGCAGGCCCGGCACGGCGGAGAGCCCGAGCGTGCCGGCCAGCGCCGGCGCGGCGAGATCGCACTCGAGCAGCGCGACCCGGCGACCCTCGGCAGTCGCCGCCGCCGCCACCCCCAGGGCCACAGCGGACTTGGCCGGGCCGGTGAGGAAGACCGACCCCGATCCGGCGAGCCGCGCCGCCAGGCCCGCGTAGGCCTGCAGCTGGGCGCGACCGAGCGCCCCCGGCCGGGTCGAGCTCCCCGCGGGGGCGGGGATCTCCGCCAGCACCGGCTGCCTGCTCCGTCGCCGCAGCATCACATCCGCTCCGGGGCGGAGATGCCGAGCAGGCCGAGAGCGCCGGCAATCGTCCGCTTGGTCAGCAGGGCCAGGGCCAGGCGCGAGCGCTCCACCCCATCTCCCTCGGCGCCGACGACCTGACAGTCGCGGTAGAAGCCGTGGAAGTCGGCGGCGACCGCGGTCGAGTAGGTGCAGATCCGGTGCGGCGCTCGCCGCGCCGCGGCCTCGCGCACCTCCTCGGGGAATTCGAGCAGTCGCTTGATCAGCTCACGCTCGGTCGGCTCGAGGGGCGTGCCGGGCGTCGCCGTGCCGGCGTGGCCCGCGACGGACTCGGGTTCCCCCCCTGCTTTGCGCAGGATGCTGGCGATGCGGGCGTGGGCGTACTGGACGTAATAGACGGGATTGTCGTTGGACTGGCGGCGGGCGAGCTCGAGGTCGAGGTCGACCGTGGTGTCGTGGCTGCGCCAGAGCATGAACCAGCGGGTCGCATCGACGCCGATGTCGTCGAGCAGCTCGTCGAGGGCGACGAAATCGCCGCTGCGCTTCGACATCTGCGCCCGCTCGCCGCTCTCGACGATGTGGACCAGCCGCATGATCAGCACCTCGAAGCTCTCGGGGTCGGCGCCGAGCGCGGTGATCGCGGCGCGCAGGCGAGGGACGTAACCGTGGTGATCGGCGCCGAAGACGTCGATCGTCCGCTCGAAGCCGCGCTCCAGCTTGTCCCAGTGGTAGGCGACGTCGGCGGCGAGATAGGTGGGTTCCCCGTTGGCGCGGATCAGCACGCGATCCTTGTCGTCGCCGAAGCTGGTCGTGCGCAGCCAGAGCGCCTCGTCGCTGCGGTAGGTGTGCCCCAGCTCGTCGAGCTGAGCGAGGGCGGCGTCGACCTCGCCGCGGCTGTAGAGGTCGCGCTCGGAGAACCAGTTGTCGAAGCGCACGCCGAAGCGATCGAGGGTCTCCCGCACGTACTCGAGGATCAGCTCGACGCCGCGGCTGCCGATCGCCCCGAGGTCGCCGGGCTCGATTCCCTCGGCGGCGATGCGCTCGCCCAGCCCGATCACGTAGTCGCCGCCGTAGCCGTCCTCGGGTGGGTCCTCGCCGCGCATTCGCGCCGCGATCGAGGCGGCGAAGCGCTCGATCTGACCGCCGGCGTCGTTGACGTAGAACTCGCGCTCGACCTCGTGACCCGCCGCCTCGAGCAGGCGGACGAGGGCGTCGCCATAGGCGGCGTGACGGCCTCCGCCGACGTGCAGAGGCCCGGTCGGGTTGGCGGAGACGAACTCGACGAGCGTGCGCTCAGGGGCCTCGGTGGGCACGGGGCCGTCCGCCTCGGCAAGGCCGACCATCGCCCGCCGGTACCAATCGTCGGCGAGGAAGAAGTTGACGAACCCGGGACCGGCGACCTCGACCCGCTCGACCGTCCCCTCCCCCAGCTCGCCGCCGAGACGATCGGCGAGGCGCGCGGCCACGTCGCGGGGGTTTTCGCCCAGTGGAGCCGCCAGCAACATCGCCGCGTTGGAGCTGTAGTCGCCCAGCTCGGCCTTGGGAGGACGCTCCAGCGTCGGTTCGGGACCGGTCGGCTCGCCGTCGCGCAGGGCACGCGAAGCTTGGTCTACTGCCGAGCGCAGCTCGGCGATCGGGTCGGCGGTCGCCATCGTCGCGCCCATCGTATGTAGGGGCGAGCGCCGGTGTTGGGCGGTGAGCACTGAGTACGCTGGCCGGCATGCGGATCGCGGCGATCACCGACATCCACGCCAACCTGCCCGCGCTCGAAGCCGTGCTCACGGCGACGGAGGCGGCCGGGGTCGAGGAGGTCTGGTGTCTGGGCGACGTCGTCGGCTACGGGGTCGAGCCGGACGCCTGTGCGTCGCTGGTGCGCGAACGGTGCGAGATCTGCCTGGTCGGCAACCATGACCTAGCCGTGCTCGGGTCCCTGGACATCGCCTCCTTCTCGGAGGCTGCGGCGCTGGCCGTCGAGTGGACCCGGGCCAACATCGGGGACGGCGCCCTGGAGTTCCTGCGGGAGCTGAATCCACAGGGCGCGCGCGGCGGCATCGGCCTCTTCCACGCTTCGCCCCGCGACCCGGTCTGGGAGTACGTGCTCTCCGGCGAGCAGGCCAGCGCCGGCATGGACGCGAGCGCGCAGCGCATCGGCCTGATCGGCCACTCTCACGTCGCCCTCTTCTTCAGCCGGCCCGACGCCAGCGAGGAGGATGGGACCCGCGGAGCCCAGGCAAGCGACGGCGCCCTGCTCGACCTCAGCCAGGGCGATTGGCTGCTCAACCCCGGCAGCGTCGGGCAGCCGCGCGACGGGGATCCGCGTGCGGCCTGGCTCGAGCTCGACAGCGAGACGGAAACCGCCTGCTTTCACCGTGTGCCCTACGACATCGAGCGCGCCGCGGCGCCGATCGCCGAGGCTGGCCTGCCGAGCCGTCTCGCCGATCGCCTCTACAGCGGCCAGTGACGCTCAAATGCAGGGAAAATCCGCATCAGAAGCCGTTGTCTAGACTCGCAACGGTGCGCCAACTGGTCGTATCCGTGCTTGCCCTCGCGCTCGGCGTCGCCGCGGCGCTGGCCCTCGTCTCCTGCGGCGGCGAGGACGCCGAGCTGCTGCCGGGCAACACGGCGGCGGAAATCACCGAAAACCTCGACCGCGTCAAGCAGTACTCCGAGGAAGGCGAATGCGTCGGCGCCGAAGACGCCGCGGCCGAAGTGACGACGCAGATCGAGGCGCTCGAAGGCGTCGATCCGAAGCTGGTGGAAGCGCTGCGGCGCGGCGCCACCCGGCTCGACGAAGTGGTCGCCACCTGCGACGAAGAGACAACCGAAGCGGTGGAGCCCACCGGCGAAGCGCCCTCGACCGAAGAGACCGAAGCGATCCCTCCCGGGCAGGAAAAGAAGGAAGAAAAGGAACGCGAGAAGGAAGAAAAAGAGCTCGAAAAGGAAGAAGAGAAGGCGAAAAAAGAACCGCCGGCGACTGAAACGACGCCCGAAGAAGCCCCGACGACGCCCACGACTCCGTCCGAAGATGGCGGCACCGGTGCGCCGGGCGGCGTCAGCCCCGGCACCCCCGTGGAGCCCGAAGGGGAAAGCGGCTGATGGCCTCGGGAATTCTCTCGGGCCGCTACGAGATCGGCGAGCGCCTGGGCTCGGGCGGCATGTCGACCGTCCACCAGGCGACCGACCTGATCCTCGAGCGCACGGTCGCGGTCAAGATCCTCGCCGAGCACCTCTCCGACGACGAGCGCTTCGTCGCCCGCTTCCGCCGCGAGGCGCTCGCCGTCGCCAAGCTGATCCACCCCAACATCGTCCAGGTCTACGACACCGGCATCGACGAGGGGCGCCACTACATCGTCATGGAGTACGTGCAGGGGCGCTCGGGAGCGCAGATCCTGCAGAAGCAGGGGCCGCTCGACGGAGAGACGACTGCCGAGATCGGCGCCCAGGCCTGCGCCGGGCTCGACTACGCCCACCGGCGCGGGATCATCCACCGCGACGTCAAGCCGGGCAACCTGATGGTCACCGGCGGGCCCGTCGGCGGCGGCGAGATGACGATAAAGCTGACCGACTTCGGCATCGCCCGCGCGGTCGAACAGACCCGGATCACCCAGGTCGGCTCGGTCGTCGGCACCGCCGCCTATCTCTCGCCCGAGCAGGTGCGCGGCGAGGAGGCGACCCCGGCCACCGACGTCTACGCGCTCGGCGTCGTCCTCTACCAGTTCCTCACCGGACGGCTGCCGTACGAGGGCTCGACCCTCGCCGAGTTGGCGGTGCGCCAGCAGAATGAGAGGCCGCTGCCGCCCAGCACCTACAACGACGAGGTGCCGGAGACGCTCGGGGCCGCCGTGCTGCGCGCGCTGGAGGGCGATCCGTCGCGCCGCTACGCCAGCGCCGACGAGCTCGCCGGCGGGCTCCACCTGGGTCTGCAGGGGGAGGACGTGACCCTGCCGATGGAAGAGGGGACGGCGCCGACGAACGTCCTCGATGGCGAGGCGAGCACGCGCCGTCTCGACCGCACCGCCCAGACCGAGTACCGCCCGGCGCAACCGTCGCCGACCCGCCGTCCGGTCCCGCGGGCGCCGCAGCGCCAACAGGCGCCGCCCCCGCCGATGCCGATCCCTGCGCAGACGACCCAAAAGCGCGGCGCCTTCTCCCGCTTCGCCCGCTTCGTCATGGCCCTCGTCGCCTTGGTCCTGATCGCCGCCGCGGTCGCCGCCGCGGTGATCTACACGACCGACAAGGCGACCGGGATCGAGGCCTCGGAAGTGGTGGGCAACACGATCGACAAGGTCGTCGACGAATTCAAGGAACTGGTCAAGAAGAACCAGGAATAGCCCAGGGCGCCGCGCCGGCGATCACGGCGGCCGAGTAGCCGGCGAAGGCGGCGGTCTCGATCGAGGCGCGGGCGTGAGTCATCAGCTCCTGCAGGTAGGTGAGGTTGTGAAGGCAGAGGAGACGGACGGCGGTCAGCTCCTCGGCCCGCGAGAGGTAGCTGAGGTAGTCGCGGTCGTGGTTCCGGCAGGCGGGGCAGGGGCAGCCCTCGGCGATCGGAGCACGGTCGCCCTCGTGGACCGACTTGCGCAGGTCGAGGCGGAAGCGGTTGTCCGGATCTGGGACGAGGGCGACGCCATGGCGGGCGAGACGGGTGGGGACGGCGCAGTCGAAGACGTCGAGGCCGAGGGCAATGCCGGCAAGTAGATCGTCGACCTCGCCGATGCCGAGCAGGTGCTTGGGAGCGTCCTCGGGCAGAAGCGGCGCGGTCATCGCCAGCACCTCGCGCATCTCCGCCTTGTCGCGGCCGAGGGTGCCCCCGATCGCGAGACCGTCGACGCCGGCGGCGGAGACCGCCGCCGCCGATTCGCGACGCAGATCCTCGTAGACGCCCCCCTGGACGATGCCGAAGACAGCCTGCCGCGCCGGCCCCTCGCGCTCGTGCCACTCGAGGCAGCGATCGAGCCAGCGATGCGTGCGCTCGGTCGAGCGAGCGGTGTAGTCGCGCTCGGCGTGAAAGGGCGTGCACTCGTCGAAGACGAGCGCGATGTCGGAGCCGAGCGCCGCCTGCACCTGCATCGAGACCTCCGGCGAGATGAACAGCTCGGCCCCATCCCGATACGAGCGGAAGTGCACCCCTTCCTCCTCGATCGAGACCACCGACCCCTGCGCCCCACCCTGCCGACCGCTCCCCTTCACCTCGTTGGCAACCCCGCCATGCGCCAGCGAGAAGACCTGAAAGCCGCCGGAGTCGGTGATCAGAGCCCGCTCCCACCCCATGAACCCGTGCAGCCCGCCTGCGTTGGCGATCCGCTCCGGCCCCGGCGAGACGAACAGGTGATAAGTGTTCCCCAGCACCATCTCGTAGCCAAGCCCAGCTACCTCGCGAGCCTCCAGGCCGCGCACGGTCCCCTTCGTGGCCAGTGGGATGAACGCCGGCGTGCGAACTTCTCCATGCGGCGTGTGCAGCACTCCGGTTCGTGCGGCCCCATCCCGGGCCGCGATCTCGAACCTCAACCTGTCCGGCTCATGCCGCACGTCAATCGACCCTGTCGAAGGGCGATGGGGGTCGCTCTGACAGTGCCTCCGCCAGCCCCGCAGGGTGACCCTGGGCGCCGCAGGCGCTCTCCATCACACCCGCCTCCGGCGGGTGTTAGGCACTGTCAGAGCGGCCACCATCGCCCCCCACCACAAGCGACTGACCAGTCATTGCGTCGGGCTGAGGAATACCGAGGAGCTCGAGAGCGGTAGGCGCCACGTCAGCGAGAATGCCGTGCTCCCTCAGGGTTAGCCCCCCCGTCGTCACGATCAGCGGCACCGGGTTGAGCGAGTGCGCGGTGTTCGGCGAGCCGTCGGGCTCGAGCATGTGGTCGCAGTTGCCGTGGTCGGCGGTAACGATGCAGGCGCCGCCCCCGGCCGCAACCGCCTCGACCACGTCGCCGAGGCAGGCGTCGACCGCCTCCACCGCGGCCACCGCCGCCGGGATCACCCCGGTGTGGCCGACCATGTCGGGGTTGGCGAAGTTGATGATCCCGAAGCGAAAGTCCTCCTCGCTCCAGTGCGAGACGAAGGTGTCGGCGGCGGCGCGAGCGCTCATCTCGGGCTTGTGGTCGTAGGTAGGCACGTCGCGCGGCGATTCGACCAGGTGGCGCGCCTCCCCCTCCCACTCCTGCTCGCGACCGCCGTTGAAGAAGTAGGTGACGTGAGCGTACTTCTCGGTCTCGGCGACGTGCAGCTGCCGACCGCCCGCCGCCGAAATGACCTCGGCAAGCGTTGTTTGCGGCCGTGCCTCGGGAAAGGCGACGGGGTAGGGCCAGCCCTTGCGGTACTCGGTCATCGTGGTCAGGTCGAGCGTGGGAGCGCCGGCGCGGGGGAACTCGTCGAAGCTGGGCTCGGCCAGTGCCCGGGTCATCTCCCGGGCCCGGTCGGGGCGGAAGTTGACGAAGATCCCGACATCGCCCGCGGCGACCCCGTCGTAGTCCCCGATCACGGTCGGCTTGACGAACTCATCGGTCTCCTCGCGCTCGTACGAAGCGGCGATCGCCTCCTCGGCGCCGGCTGCGCGCACGCCCTCGGCGTGGACGATCGCGTCGTAGGCGAGCTTGATCCGCTCCCAGCGCGTGTCGCGGTCCATCGCGTAGTAGCGGCCGCTGACCGTGGCGACGCGGCCCGCCCGGCGCAGCCAGCGCTCGAGCTCGTGCAGGTAGCCCCTGCCGCCGTGGGGCAGGGTGTCGCGGCCGTCGGTGAAGGCGTGGAAGACGACGTCGGGAACGCCCTCCTGGGAGGCCAGCTCGATCGCCGCCTCGATGTGCTCCCAGCCGGAGTGCACGCCCCCGTCGGAGACCAGGCCGAGCAGGTGCAGGCGCCCGCGCGGGCTGTTGCGCGCCCGCGCGCAGGCGCCGCGCAGGGCCTCGTTGTCGAAGAAGCTGCCGTCGGCAATCGCGTCGTCGATCCGGGCCAGATCCTGCTTGACGATCGCGCCGGCGCCGAGGTTGAGGTGGCCCACCTCGGAGTTGCCCATCTGACCGTCGGGGAGGCCGACGTCGCGTCCCTGAGCGGAGAGCTGTGTGCGAGGAAAGCTCTCCCAGAGACGATCGAAGACCGGCGTCTCGGCGAGCGAGATCGCGTTGCCGGGCCCAGGCTCAGCCAACCCCCAGCCGTCGAGGATGACCAGCGCCAGCGAAGGAACCGTCACGACAACCTCTTCCGGTGTGCTTTATGTAGGTATAGGCCTGACAAGGCACACCGGAAGCTCATGCTGCGTTGACGATCGCAGCGAAATCGCCGGCATCGAGCGACGCGCCGCCTACCAGGGCACCGTCGATGTCGGGCTGGATCATCAGCTCGGCGGCGTTGGCCGGCTTGACCGAGCCGCCGTAGAGGATCCGTACCGCGTCGGCGGGGGCGCCGCGCTCGCGCAACACGGCACGGATGAAGGCACAGGTCTCCTGCGCCTGCTCCGGGGTTGCCGTGCGCCCCGTGCCGATCGCCCAGATCGGCTCATAGGCGATCACCACGTCGGCCAGCTTGCCGTCTTCGACATCGGCGAGGTCGGCCTGCAGCTGGCGCTCCAGCACCGCCTCGGTCTGGCCGCCGTCGCGCGCCTCCTCGCTCTCGCCGACGCAGAGGATCGGCTCGAGGCCGGCGGCGAGCGCGGCCGGCACCTTGCGGGCCAGCGCCTCGTCGCTCTCGCCGAAGAGCTGGCGACGCTCGGAGTGGCCGAGGACGACCGCCTCGACGTCGAGCTCGACCAGCATCGGGGCCGAGACCTCGCCGGTGAAGGCGCCCGAGCCCTCCTCGTGCATGTTCTGGGCGGCGACCTTGACCGCGGTGCCGTAGCGGCGCTCGACCACGGCGGTCAGAGCCGTGAACGGCGAGCAGATCACCACATCCGACTGCGTCGCCGCGATCTGGGGCAGCAGCGCGTCGACGAACTCGCCCGCTTCGGCAACCGTCTTGTGCATCTTCCAGTTGGCGGCGATGTAGGGCGTTCGCTCAGGCATCGCGCAGGGCCTCCACGCCGGGCAGCTTCTTTCCCTCCAAGAGCTCCAAGGATGCTCCTCCTCCGGTCGAGAGCCAGTCCACTTTGTCGGCAAGTCCGAACCGCTGCAGGGCGGCGACCGAGTCGCCGCCTCCGACCACCGTCGTGCCAGGCGCCGCCGCGACCGCCTCGGCGACGGTACGGGTCCCGGCGGCGAAGGGCTCCAGCTCGAAGGCGCCCATCGGCCCGTTCCAGAGCACCGTGCCGGCGCTCGCGATCGCCTCGGCGTAGGCGGCGGCGCTGCGTGGGCCGACATCGAGCCCCATCCAGCCGTCGGGCACCTCGACGCCGTCGCTCTCACGGCGGTCGGTGCCGGCGTCGAAGCTCTCACCCAAGGTGAGGTCGACGGGCAGGCGCAGCTTGCACTCGGAGGACTCGGCCCGCTCCAGCGCCTCGGCGGCGAGTTCTACCCCCTCCTCCTCGACCAGCGAGTTGCCGGTGGCGATGCCCTGGGCGCGGAAGAAGCTGAAGCACATCGCGCCGCCGATCAGGATCTCGTCGGCGATCTCGAGGAAGCGGTCGATCACGCCGACCTTGTCGGTCACCTTGGCGCCGCCGAGGACGACGACCAGCGGTCGCGCCGGCGACTCGACCACGCGGGTCAGTTCGGTCACCTCCCGCTCCAGCAGCAGGCCGGCGTAGCCGGGCAGCAGCGCGGCGACCCCGGCGGTGCTGGCGTGAGCGCGGTGGGCGGCGCCGAAGGCGTCATTGACGTAGAGGTCGGCGAGGCTCGCGAGGGCCTCGGCAAGCTCGGGGTCCTCCTCGGTCTCGCCCGGCTCGAAGCGGACGTTCTCGAGCAGCATCACATCGCGGGAGCCGAGCCCCTCCGCCATCGCCTTGACCTTGTCGCCGACCACGGCGGGCGCCTGCTGCACGGGCGCGTCGAGCAGCCCGGCGAGGTGCTCGCCGACCGGTTTCATCGAGAGATCCCGGACGACCTTCCCCTTCGGCCGCCCCAGGTGGGAGACGAGAACCACAGAGGCGCCGCGCTCGCGCAGCGACTCGATCGTCGGCAGCGCCGCGCGGATGCGGGTGTCGTCGGCGACTTGGCCGCCGTCGAGCGGAACGTTGAAATCGACCCGGACCAGGACCCGCCTGCCCGCCACCTCGGCGTCGCGCACGCTGGCCTTGGCGAAGCTCACGATCCCGTCCGCGTCGTTGCCGGTCAGAGGACCTTGCCGGCCAGCTCGACGCAGCGGTTGGAGTAGCCCCACTCGTTGTCGTACCAGCTGATCACCTTTGCCATGCGGCCATCGCCGATCACCATCGTCGACTGCGCGTCGACGATCGAGGAGTGCGGGTCGCCGACGATGTCGGTGGAGACGATCGGGTCTTCGGTGTAGGCGAGGATGCCCTTCATCGGACCGTCCGCGGCCGCCTGCAGGGCGGCGTTGATCTTGTCCTTGTCGAGCGGGTCGGGGGTCGTGAAGACGAGGTCGACGGCCGAGCCGGTCGGCACGGGAGCCCGCATCGAGAACCCGTTCAGCTTGCCGTTCAGCTCCGGCAGGACCAGTCCGACCGCCTTGGCCGCACCGGTCGTCGTCGGGATCAGGTTGAGCGCCGCGGCCCGCGAACGGCGGGGGTCCTTGTGCGGCATGTCTTGGAGGCGCTGGTCGGCGGTGTAGGCGTGGATCGTCGTCATCAGCCCCTGCTCGATCCCGAACGCCTCGTGCAGCACCTTGGCCAGCGGGGCGAGGCAGTTGGTCGTGCAGGAGGCGTTGGAGATGACGTGGTGGCTCGCCGGGTCGTAGGCGGAGTCGAAATTGACGCCGAGGGCGACGGTGACGTCCGGTTCGGTCGCCGGGGCCGAGATGATCACCTTCTTGGCGCCGGCCTCGAGGTGCTTGGCGGCGTCCTCGCGCTTGGTGAAGAAGCCGGTCGACTCGATCACGACGTCGACACCGAGATCTCCCCAGGGCAGAGCGGCGGGATCGCGCTCCGATAGCACCTTCAGCTCGCTGCCGTCGATGCTGAGCCCGCCATCGCCGGCCTCGACCTCGCCCGGGAAGCGGCCGAGGATCGAGTCGTACTTGAGCAGGTTGGCCATCGTCGCGGTATCGACGAGGTCGTTGACCGCGACGAACTCGAGGTCGGCCCCGGCCGCGTGCGCCGCCCGGAAGACGTTGCGCCCGATCCGCCCAAAGCCGTTGATTCCGACCTTCACAGCCATTGCCTCAAACCCTCCTGGAGTCGTTGTGGGGAGATTTCTCGATGTTATGGACCGGCGTTCGCCAGTCGCTGACAAGTCTCAGTCGGACCCGATCGTGATCTCTATCTCGTACCCGTCGGGGTCCTTGAGGAACGCCGAGTAGGAGCCGGAGCCGTAGGAGCGGCGCTCGCCCGGCTCCGAGACGCTGACGCCACCGGCGTTCATGCCACCTTCCCAGGCCGCCTTGACGGCGACGATGCCGAGGCCGGAGAAGCTGAGCAGGCCGAAGCCCGCCTGCGGCTCATGGTGAGAGGAGATGAAGAAGACCGGTTTGGCGATGCCCCAGCCGATGGTTTCGTCCTCCTCGAAATGGCGCCGCCAGCCGAGGGGCGCGAGCAGCGAGTCGTAGAACGACGCGCTCCGCTCGAGGTCGGATACCTCCAGTAGAACGTGGTGCAGCATTAGGACGGGGAGGCTATACGGGCGGGCGGATCAGCCGCCGCGCGGTGTCCAGCGAAAAAAGCGGATCGCCAGCAGCAGGCCGGCAACGCCCCAGATCGCGACCACCGCGAGATTCCCCCAGTCGACGCCGGACCCGCCGCCGGTCGGCATGTAGGCGGCGAAGAAGGCCTCGAAGAAATCACGCACCGGGAAGTGGTTGGCGAAATCGACCACGCCGTCGGGAAGCTCGTCTTCGGGGATGAAGACGCCGGAGAGGAAATAGAGAGGCAGCAACAGCGCGTTGACGATCGGGGCGGCGGCGTCCTGCGAGGGGATGGCCGCGGTCAGAGCGATCCCGAGGCAGCAAAAGGCGGCGCTGCCGACGGCGAGCACGACGATCAGCTCGGGAAGCTGGCCCCAGGGGATCGCGACGCCGTAGAGGATCCGGCCGAGGCCGGCGATCAGCGCCAGCATCATCAGGGCGACGACGATCGAGTTGCCGGTGCGGCCGGCGATGAAGACCCAAGCGGGCATCGGCGTCCCCCGGCCGCGCTTCAGCCGGCCGTCCTCGCGGGCGATCACCAGCGACATCGCCAGCGACTGCATCGTCGCCGAGATCACGGCGACGGTGACGATCGCCGGCACGTAGTAGGCGGTGGTGTCGATGCCGCCGCGGACGTCGATCGTCTGGTCGCCGAACACGGTGGCGAAGATCAGCAGCAGGATGACCGGGAAGCCGACCGTGAAGAAGACCGCGGCCGGGTTGCGCCAGAAGGCCTTCTGGTCGTAGCGGAACTGGTGGGCGACGAGCCGCAGGCCGCTCACTCGGTCAGCTCCAGGTAGATGTCCTCCAGGGTCGGCCGGGTCACTTCGAGGCCGTCGAGGTCGATGCCGCGCGCCAGCGCCCAGCCGGTCAGCTCGTTGAGCAGGCCTACCGGAGCCGTCGTGCTGAGCGTGATCTTGCCCCCCTCGCCGACGATCCCGCCACCCGGTACGTCTGCGGCGGCGACACCGACCGGCAACCGGAAGCTGATCGTCGCCGGCTGGCTCTCGCGGTCGCCGAGGTCCTCGGGAGTCCCGGCGGCGACGATCTCGCCGCCGGCGATGATCGTCACCCGGTCGGCGAGCCGCTGCGCCTCGTCCATGTAGTGGGTGGTGAGGAAGACGGTCTTGCCGAGGTCGCGCAGGCCGGCGATCGTCTCCCAGGCCTGGCGCCGCGCCGCCGGGTCGAAGCCGGTCGTCGGCTCGTCGAGAAAGAGCAGCTCGGGATCCCCGATCAGGGCCATGCCGACGTCGAGGCGGCGCTGCTGGCCGCCGGAGAGGGCGCCGGCCCGCTCGTCGGCCTTGCCGACGAGGCCGACGAGCTCGACCACCTCGTCGACCGGCCGCGGCGCCCGGTAATAGCCGGCGTAGAGGCCGAGCGACTCGCGCACGGTCAGGTAGGGGTCGAGCCGGCAGCTCTGCAGGACGATGCCGATCCGCTCGCGCCAGGCCCGGCCGCCGCGCTGCGGATCCTCACCCAGGACCGAGACCTCGCCGCCGCTGCGCTTGCGGTACCCCTCGAGGATCTCGACCGTGGTCGTCTTGCCGGCGCCGTTGGGCCCGAGAAAGGCGAAGACCTCGCCGGCCTGGACCTCGAGATCGATCCCCCGCACCGCCTCGAGATCGCCATAGCTCTTGCGCAGGCCGCGGATGGAGATGACGGGGTCGGGCAAAGCCCGGCGATTCTATGGACGGGCGCTACTCCACCTCGGTGTCGCGGTGCTTGAGGTGCACGACGACGTCTTCGCGCCCTTCCAGCTCGCGACGGATGCGGTCGGCGACGGTGATCGAGCGGTGGCGGCCGCCCGTGCAGCCGACCGCGATCGTCAGGTGGCTCTTGCCCTCCGCCACGTACGCGGGGACGAGGAAGTCGAGCAGCGGCAGCAGGCGCCCGTAGAACTCACCCGCCTGCGTCCCCGACTCGACGTAGTCGCGCACCCGTTTGTCGAGGCCGGTCAGCGGGCGCAGGTCGTCGACGTAGTGCGGATTGGGCAGGAAACGGACGTCGAGGGTGAGGTCGGAGTCGTGCGGGGGGCCGTTCTTGAAGCCGAAGGTGAGCAGGGTCAGCGCCATCTTGCCGGTCTCGTGGTGGCCGAGCATGTCCTCGGCAATGCGCCGCCGCAGGGTCCCGCCGGTGAGGTTGCTGGTGTCCATCACAACGTCGGCGCGCTCGCGCAGCGGCGCCAGCAGCTCGCGCTCGGCGCGGATGCCGTCGACGATCCGTCCTTCCGGCGCCAGCGGATGGCGGCGGCGGGTCTCCTTGTAGCGGTCGACCAGGGTCTCCTCGTCGGCCTCGAGGAAGAGCACGGTCGGCTTGAGGCCATCCGCCTCGAGGTCATCGAGCACCTGCAGCAGGTCGTCGAAGTAGTCGCCGCCGCGCACGTCGGAGACCACCGCCGCGCACTCGACGCCGCTGCCCTCGTGACGGAAGAGCTCGCCGAGACTGCCGATCATCCGCGGCGGCAGGTTGTCGACGCAGAAGTAGCCGCCATCCTCGAAGGCGGCGATGGCCTCCGACTTGCCGGCGCCCGAGTGGCCGGTGATGACGACCAGCTCGACCTCGCGGGCGGGCGCGCCGCCGTCGCGTTCGGCCTCCAGTTTCTGGGCTTCCCCCGTGCTCGCCATTCAGCCGGTCCTGTTCAGTTGCTCGTGGATCTCACGGGCTACCTTGCCAGGCACGCCGGGCACCATTTCGAGTTCCTCCCGCGTGGCGGCGATGAAGCGCTCTGGAGAGCCGAAGTGCTGGAGCAAGGCGCGCTTGCGAACCGGGCCGATCCCCTTCAGCTCGTCGAGCACCGAACCGGTCATCGCGCGGTCGCGGCGGCCGCGGTGGTGGTCGATCGCGAAGCGGTGCGCCTCGTCGCGGACTCGCTGCAGCAGCTTCGAGGCCTCCGAGTCGGCGGCGAGGTCGATCGGCGCGGCGCGGCCGGGCACGTAGACCTCCTCAAGCCGCTTGGCGAGGCCGATCACGGCGACGCCGCGATCGATGAACGGCTTCAGCGCCCGCAGCCCGGCGGAGAGCTGCCCCTTGCCGCCGTCGATCACGATCAGCGAGGGCAGCGAGGCGAAGCTCGCATCGCGCTTGCCGTCGTGCGGCGAGAGGTCTACCTGTTCGAGGTAGCGGTTCATCCGGCGTCCCAGGACCTCCTCCATCGAGGCGAAGTCGTCGGGACCGCCGCCGCGGCCGTCGCCGTTCTCTCCCCGCACCCGGAAGCGCCGGTAGTCGGACTTCTTCGTCGCACCTCCCTCGAACACGACCATCGAGGCGACGGTGTGCTCGCCGCCGAGGTTGGAGATGTCGAAACCCTCGATCCGCACCGGCAGCTCCTGCATCGCCAGCGCCTCACGCAGGCTGGCGAGCGACTCGACCCGGCGCTGGCGCCGGTGCTCGCGGCGCAGCCGGTCCTGGTCGAGGGCGAGGCGGGCGTTGCGCTCGGCGAGCTCGCGCAGGCGCCGCTTGTCGCCGCGCTCGGCGACCCGCACCTCGACGGCGCTGCCCCGCCGCTCGCTCAGCGCCGCTTCGAGCAGGCCGGCGCGATCGGCCAGGTAGGGGCCGACGATGATCGTGCGCGGCATTGCCGGCGAGGCGGAGTAGTACTGGCCGACGAACTCCTCGGCGACCTCGCCGAGCTCTCGTTCGGCCTGGTTGTCCAGGTAGAAGCTCTGCCGCTCGGCGAGGATGCCGTCGCGCACCTGGAAGACCTGGGCGTTGGCGTCCTGCCCTTCGGCGGCGACCCCGATCAGATCGGCGGTGCCGACCGTGCCGCCGGCGACGCGCTGGCGCTCGAACAGCGACTGGATCGCCTTGAGGCGATCGCGGTGCAGGGCGGCGCGCTCGAACTCGCGCGCCGCGGCGGCCTCCTCCATCTTCTCCTGCTCGTCGGCCTCGACCTGGCGGTAGCGGCCGGAGAGGAAGTCGACGATCGCGTCGACGTTGCGGCGGTAGTCCTCGCGGCTGACGTAGCCGACACAGGGCGCCCCGCAGCGCTTGATGTAGTAGTCGAGGCAGGGACTGCCGGAGCGGCGGCCGGGCTCCCTGCCCTCGCAGGTGCGGAACTGGAAGAGCTTGCCGAGCAGGTCGAGCGTCTCCCGCACCCGCTTGGCGCTGGAGAAGGGGCCGAAGTAGGCGCGGCCGCTGCGGTGCTTCTCGCGGGTGAAGTAGACGCGGGGGTAATCCTCGTCGAGGCTGACGCAGACGTATGGGTAGGACTTGTCGTCGCGCAGGCGGATGTTGAAGCGGGGCCGGTGGCGCTTGATGAAGGTCTGCTCGGTCAGCAGCGCCTCGGCCTCGGTCGAGGTCACCAGGCACTCGATGCTGTCGACCCGTGAGGTGAGCCGGCTCTCGCCCCCGGCCGAGAAATGCGAGGCGACCCGCTTGCGGATCGAGCGGGCCTTGCCGACGTAGAGGGTCTCGCCGTCGGCGCCGTGGAAGAGGTAGACGCCAGGCGAATCGGGCAGCTCACGGCGCTGCTGCGCGATCCGTTCCGCGCGCGAGAGCTGGCTGTCGGCGTTGCCTTCGCTCACCGGTCAAAGAGTAGGCTCCTGGCCACCCGGCCAAAGTCACCGCCGGCGAAGAACTTCCCAGAGACACGGAGAGCGAGATGACCCCCGAGACCCTGACCAGCGCCCCGCCCGAGCTGAACACGCTTCGAATCGAGATCGACGGCAAGATCGCCACCCTCACCCTCGACCGCCCCGACGCCTTCAACGCGATGAGCCCGGAGATGATCGGCGAGATGACCGTCGCCTTCGCCTGGCTCGCCGACCGGGCCCCGATCCGGGCGCTGATCGTCACCGGCTCCGGCAAGGCCTTCTGCGCCGGCGGCGACGTCACCTGGTTCCAGCGGGGGGTCGAGTCCGAGGAGATCGACCTGCCTTCGGAAGTGCGTCGCGGCGCCGAGGCACTGCACGCGGCGATCGTCGACCTGCGCCGGATCCCCTGCCCGGTGATCTGCGCGGTCAACGGCCCGGCCGCCGGCGCCGGCTTCTCGCTGGCGCTTGCCTGCGACATCCGCATCGCCTCCGAAGCCGCCTTCTTCGCCCCCGCCTATGGCCGCATCGGCGCCTCGCCCGACGGGGGCATGACCTACTTCCTGCCCCGCGTGGTGGGACCGAGCCGGGCCCTGGAACTGCTGCTCGAGGACCCCAACATGAAGGCTTCGGATGCGCTCGCCGAGCGGATCGTCGCCGAGGTCGTGGCGCCGGACGCACTGATGGATACAGCCCGGGCCAAGGCCGAGAAGCTTGCCGCCAAGGCCCCCCACTACGTGCGCATGGCGAAGGTGCTGGCCAACACCAGCATCGAGCACACCCTCACCGAGCACCTGCAGCTGGAGCGTCACGGCATCGCCGACAGCATGGCGACCGAGGACCTGCGCAACGGCGTCGAGGCCTTCTTCGGCGGCGGCACGCCCGAGTTCCACGGCCGCTGAACCAGGCACGAACCCCCCGCGTATGCAGTTACAGTCTCCTGAGCATTCGTCCCCCAGGAAAGCCACCAGGAAAGGACCCACCGCAATGAAGAAGCTCGTCGCGTTTCTAGCCCTGGCCCTCGCATCGCTCGCCCTCGTCGCCTGCGGCGACAGCGGCGACGACAGCTCCAGCACCACCGCGACGAGCGGCGGCGGCAACGAAAGCAGCGCGGAGACGGGCGGCACGGCTCAAAAAGAATCCGGTGGGTCCGGCGGTGCGGCAGCCCTCGAGTTCGAAGCCGACCCGAACGGCGAACTCGCCTACACGACCACCAGCGCCACGGCCAAGGCCGGCAAGGTGACGATCGACTTCAACAACCCGCAGTCCCTCACCCACGACGTCGCGATCGAAGACTCGAGCGGCGGCGAGGTGGGCGCCACCGAACTGATCGCCGACGGCTCCGACTCCACCACCGTCAACCTCGAGCCCGGCACCTACACCTTCTACTGCTCAGTTCCCGGCCACCGCGAAGCCGGCATGGAAGGAACGCTCACCGTCAAGTAAGCGGCATGGGTCGCTGGGAGACGACGAGCACGCTGGAGGCCGGGGTGACCCCGGCCTCCATCTGGGCCAAGGCTTACGCAGACGCCTCTGCCTGGCCGGAGTGGAACGCCGAGATCAAGCACGCCCAGCTCGACGGCCCCCTGGCCCTCGGCGCAACCGCGAAGATCGTCTTCCGCACCGGCCTGCGCCTCCGCTTCCAGGTAATCGAGTTCGAGGACGGCCGCCTCTTCACCGACGAGTCCCGCCTGCCGGGAGCCCGCATGGGCCATCGCCACCTGATCGAGCCAATCGGGGAGGGCCGCAGCCGCCTCACCAACACCATCTACATCGAGGGCCCACTTGCCCGTCTGTGGCAACGCGTCCTCGGCCCTGCCGCGGTGCGTACGCTGCCCGATGCGCAGCACGCGATCGTGGGACTGGCGCAGCCATGAGAAGTAATTTCGTGGCGGTTGGGTGACTGCGTATCGGTGAAAAGGACCCACCGTGAGGCGGGCCCTTTTCTCATGCTCAACCCTTGCAGCCAGGGACCGGATCGTTCGACCCGGGACCCGTGCCGTGGCCGGGCGCGTGACACTTGGCCCCACCGTCATTTGGACCCTTGCTGCTGTTGCCGGGACCGAAGTCCGGATCCCCCAAGGCCGATGACGCTGGAATCGTCAAAGCGCCTGCGGTGAGCACCAAGGCCAATAGCTTCCTACGCATAGGAAACCTCCTTAACGTGCAACGACGGGGCTCCCAGACGAGTCTTACAGCGAACCGCCCCTCCTCACTGAGCGAGTCAACGTATCAACTGCACACGTTCCAGTGTCAAGCCCCGGAGCTGCGATACGCGACCGCTCGCGCTCAGACGGGTGCCATCACACGGGTGACCGAGTCACCGACGAAGCAGGGCTTCTCGTTGCCCTCTACCTCAAGGGTGAAACGCGTGACCACCTCGTACCAGCCGCCGCCCTTCTCGTCGATCGAGACGACCTCGGCCTTGGCGCGGACCTTGGAGTCGACCGGGACCGGAGCGGGGAAGCGGATCTTGTTCCAGCCGTAGTTGACGCCGAGGGCGAAGCCGGTTGACGAGATCAGTTCTTTGCGGAAACCGTCGACCAGGGAAAGGGTGAGGTTGCCGTGGGCGATCGTGGTGCCGAAAGGGCTCTCCTTCTTGGCGCGATCGACGTCGACGTGGATCCATTGGTCGTCGCCGGAGAGGTCGGCAAAGATGTCGATGTCCTCTTGGGTGACGGTGCGCCACCCGCTCGGGCCGATCTCCTGCCCGAGCAGGGATTGCATGCCCTCGACACCTTGGACCTCGACGCTCGCCATCGGCGCGCAGTCTAGCTGCGATTCCGATGCTGCTCAGCGTCCCAAGTCGCCAAGCCGACGGCGATCAGCTCGCGAGGCGCAGCGGCGCGTGGCGCGCAATCGCGAGGAAGTCGGCGTCCTCGCAAAGCAGTTGAGCGCCGGCGCGGATCGTCACGGCGGCGATCAGGCAGTCGGTGAGCTTTCGCGGGGTCTCCCCGCCGCTGCGGCAGAGGCGGTACAGCTCGGCGGCGTACTCGTAGTCGGCGGGCCCGTCGACCGCGACGAACTCAAGTCCATAGAGCAGGCGCCGCAACCGGTCTCGGTCGCCGTCGTCGCGAGCTCCCGCAAGGATCTCCATCACGATCACGTCAGTGCAGGCAAGGTCGGCCCCTTCCTGCAACCGGGAGCGTAGACGTAGATGGGCTGAGCTCCCGGTGGCACGCAGGAACTCCACCCAGGCGGAGCTGTCGACGAGGATCACTGGTCCGGGATCTCTTCTCGCGAACGAATCTCGGCGAGGTCGCCGGCCCACCCCGTGCCCTCCGTAGCCAGGGCCTCCTCGCGGCTCATCGGCTCGCCGACGAGCTTGCGAAGGGCCAGATCGACCGCCTCGCGCTTGCTGCGCAGGCGGTAGAGGCGCATCGCCCGATCGATCAGCAGATCGTCGATCTCGATGTTCGTACGCGTCATATCCACACTATACACCTTTGGGTGTATGGATGCTCCAACAGGTGCGGCGACGTGCTCTATGCGCCTCTCTCGCTCGCCTACCGTCATGCGACCAGCCTCACCTCGAATGTCGGCGCAGCCAGGGCCCCCGCCCCGCCCAGCAGGGCGAGGATGCGACTGACGTAGGCGGTGGTCTCCGGGATCGCCGGAACGCAGCCGCAGGCTTCGACCGGTGCTGGACCCGCGTTGTAGGCGGCGAGGGCCAGCCGGGGCGAGCCGAACCGGCGGGTCAGGTCCGACATCAGATGGGCCTCGGCGTCGATCGCCGCGACTGGATCGAAGGGATCGGTGAGACCGTAGGCAGCGGCCGTCGACGGGATGAACTGCGCTATTCCCTGCGCCCCTGCCGGCGAGCTCGCGTAGGGGTTGAAGTTCGACTCCGCCATCAGCTGAGCGGCGAGCAGTGCGGCGGAGACGTTCCAGCGGACGGCCGAGCGGAGCAGTGGCGTGCGAAAGCGAGCCGGGACGAAGTCGGGCAATCCTTGGTCGCCGGAGAATGTGCCGTCTCCCCTACTCCTGACGCTGGCGCCACCCACGCCGATGGCATTACCGGCCCGCGAGCAGGGCGCGGGCCCAGCCGTGAAGCCGTAGTGCCAGGCCTCCCAGGAATAGCGTTGGACGAAGCCAAAGCTGCTCGCGTGCATGGCCAGCCATCCGTAGGCCGTTTCCGGGCCGAGGTCGAGCTCGGTCGCGCAGCGATGAAGCGATTGCCCGGGCGGCGCTACCCAGGTGGGATCGGGATGGGCGGCGAAGAGTGCGGCCTGTTCGGCGTCGGAGCGGAAGGCCGAGTTGACGATCAGGGAGATACCAGCCCGAGCGGCAGCCGCGGCCATGCGATCGAACGCCGCCGCCACATCGGGTCTCATCCCATGCCCCTGCCGATCGACCAGGGGCCCGCCATAGCCGCCGCCGGTCGCCATCGAAGACGATTCAGGGGACGGCCGGGCGGGAACGCCCGCTTCCGCCACTGCCGATGCTTCCGCATGGCCAGGCCGCCCCTTGCCGACCCGAACCTCGGCGAGGACCACGGCCTTGACCCGCACCGGCGCAAACGAGTTTCGATCGGGGAATGAGATCAGTAGGTGGGACGCGGAGACGCCGTTGGCCTTCGAGGCATCGGCAGCCGCGAGCCGCGCTCGGCTCAGGTAGACACGCTTCTCGAGGTGATCGGGGTTGGGAGACCCGTGCGGCAGGCGAGCCGGTGAGACCAGGCGCGACAGGTCGTCGCGCATCGACCTCGCCGCCGAGATCGCAGCGAGGTCGGCGGCGCGCTGGGCGCGTCCCTTCCCGACCAGCGCCCCGGCGATCGCGACCAGTGCCAGTGCCGTGGCGACCAGGACGATCGCGCCACCGAGCGCCAGTGGCAATGCCTGCCCATCCTCCCTCTTCAGCGCCATTCCCGCACGCTGACCGGAGGCGACGCGCCCGTGGCGCGCACAAACGAGCGGTTCTGTGCGGGAAGGCGCGCCTAGCGCCTGCGGACGGCGGCGACCGTCTGCTTCAGCGTCGAGCGGGCGTCGTAGTGCGGCATCCAGTGCAGCTTGCGGCGGGCACGGGTCGTGTCCATCAGGACGGGACGACGGACGGCCTCGATCCAGGCTGCCTCATCGGGCAGGAAGGGCATCAGCGCAACCGCCTCGGCGGCGACTCCTACCGCCAGGTGGGGCGCCGGCACGGCGTGCCAGCCGAGCGCATGGGCCAGGTCGGTGATCGTCAACTGGCCGGGACCGGCGAGGTTGTAGACACCCGGCTCGCCGTGACCGAGCACTGCGGCGGCGAGCGCAGCCGCGACGTCGTCGTGGTGGACGAGCTGGAAGGGGACGCCGGGATCGGGCAGCACCGGCCGCAGCTCCGGCACCTTGCCCAGCGCCCAGCGCATCGGTCCCGGTATCCGCTGGCCGATTGCCAGCAGCGGGATCAGGTCTAGCAGCAGCGTCGCTTCCGGCCCGGCGACGATGCAGGGGCGAAAGACATAGGCCTCGGTATCCGAATCGGCGAGGGCGTCGGTGAGCTCTGTCTCAACCGCTGCCTTGTGGGCCGAATAGGGGTGGCGCGAAGTGCCGCGCACCGGCTCTTCCTCGTCGAGTAGGGGCGGCATGCCGCGACCGAAGCCATAGGCCGCGACCGAGGAGGTATAGACAAGGCGCCTGGCGCCGGCCGCGGCAGTCGCCTCGAAGACATTGCGTGAGCCGGTCAGATTCACCTTGCGGCTGTCGCTGTCGCCGGCGACGATGGCGAAGGCGAGGTGGACGACGACGTCGGCGTCCTCGACCAGCGACTCGATCGCCTCGCGGTCGAGCACGTCGCCACGGCGGTATTCGGTCTTCTCCCAACCGTGGCCTGCAAGGTCGAACGGCCGCCTCGCCATGCCGATGACGCGGTCGACCTCGGGCGTGCGCTCCAGCGCCGAGATGAAGGCCCTGCCGATCTCCCCGGTCGGGCCGGTGACTGCGACGGTCAGCATGCGGCGATTCTGGCGAAATGCCGGGGCCGGCGACGACAGGCGCGAGCCGCTGCAGTCAGGCGCTCACGTCGACGATCTCGATCAACGGCTCGAGTCCTTGCAAGTCCTTGGCGTTGCGGGTGTAGAGGGGAAGATTGCGGGCGAGCGCCGTTGCCGCGATCATCAGGTCGACGGCGCGGGCGCCACGGGGCTTGCGTCCCATGGCGACGACGCCGACGTAGACAGGACCGTAGGCACGCGCGCAGTCAGCATCGAACGCTATGGCGTCGATGTCCGCCTCGAAGCGCTGCAGCCGACGCTGGCGCCTGGCTCTTTCCATCTCGTCCGAAATGGCATGAGGGCCGGAGGTCAGCTCAGCGAGAGTAAGTGAGGAGATCGCGATCTTCGCCGGAAGCCGATCGGCGGGAACTTCGTCGATCCCGATTACCACGGATGTATCGAGGAGTCCCCGCTCGTCGGGGGACTCAGCCACGGGGCGTAGGGTCCTGATCTGCGTAAGCGTCGATGTCTTCGATGAATTTCTCGTAGTCGATGTGGGGCGCGTCCTCGAATGCCGCAAGGAAGACGTCCCGGGGAACGAATTGCCGGGGTTTGTAAGGCCGCAGCTCACCGACCGGCTTGCCGTTCCGGGTGACGATGAAGTCCTCCCCCGCGTCCAGCGCCCGCATGATCTCGCCGCTGTTGTTGCGCAATTCCCTCTGGGTCAGCTTTCGGGTCATCCGCCTCAGCGTAGCACGCGTGCGCCGCTGAAATCTCGCTTTCCAAAAGGGATGCGCGAACTCCCCGTGCCAAGCCTCCGGTGGCATCCGAAGGCAGAACGCCAAACAGGGCGCGACGCGCTGGAACCCAGGCGAGCGGGCGCTTCAGCACCCGGACGGCGAGGCCACGATCGAGCAGATCACGTACCGCGAGGGCCGCCAGGGGGCGGTCCGAGGCAAGGTCCGCGCGGAGCAAGGCGCCGGTGGGCTCGATGTCATGCTCGGTCATGAGTCTCTGAAACGCGGCCGGGGACCCGTGCGCGACTGCAACCGAGTCGCGGACGAGCGGCAGCGCGGCCCGGATGTGCGCGAAGCCGTCGGAGTCGTCGCCGACCGCGAGATGACAGGTCTGCCCTCGCGAAGCGGCTCGCGATTTCGGCAAATGAACCGCCAGTCGCTCCTCCAGCTCCCGCGCTCCACTCGAGGCGACGAGGGTGGGACGCGGAGAACGACCGCCGATATCGATCAGCAGGCCGGGGCGGTCCGGCTCGGAGCCCGCACAGACCAGGGCCGCAGCCGCGGCCCGAGATCCCTCCGCCCCGGCCACCGCGCTGACGAGGATCACTCGTCCGCTCATCTCCGCCCCGGCCTCGCGAAGCTGGTGCTCGTCACCGTCAGTCGATCCCCGATCGCCGAAAGCAGCGAAGGCGGCGTCAACCGCACCCTCACCTCTCCCCCGCTTACCGAGACCTCGCTCTGGCCGTCGGCCCAGGCCGGCAGCGACTCTTCGGCCGCGGCCCTCGCCGGCGCGCCCGCTGCGAGCGCCAGCGCTCCAGCCTCCGCCGCGCCGTCGGCAAGGGTCAGCGCGTAGCCGGCGAGCAGCAGCTGCAGCGCAACCGATCCGGCCAGCAGCAGCAGGGGAATCGCGGCGAGCAGCTCCACGGTCGCCTGACCACGCTCCCTATTCGTCGCCCAGATCACTCTTCGCTCCCACCACGATCCGCGGCAGCGCCGGCAGTAGGCGAGGAATCGGCACCTCGACCGCGACGCCGTCCCCCTCGCTCACCCGCGCGCCCGAGCGAAATGCGCTCGGCAAGGCCCGCCGCGCCGCCTCCCCGCCGTCGTCCCCGACCAGTGCCGCACGTGCTCCCGCCCGCGCGGCAACACCGGCCGACCAGAGCGCCCCGCCGACGGCCGCCAGCTGGGCCGCCACCAGGACCGCCAGCAGCAGGAAGGGGACCGCCGCGATCAACTCGACCGAGGCGGTCCCTTCCTCCCTGTGGCCTGCGCTGCTGACGATCCGGGGCGGCACGCCGCGACCGTCGCAGGCGCGAACGCGCCCATGGCGCGCTCAGGCGCGCAGATCAGTCACAGCAATGGATCGATGCAGTTCTCAGTAGCTGTTGGCGTCGATCCAGACCCGCCAGATCGCCGCAACCGAGGCGCCGAGCAGGACGATCCAGGCCAGGGTGCCGCCGCCGCTGGAGAAGAGCTCATCGCTGCCGGCGATCAGCAGCGCGATCATCCCGACCGCCGCGTAGAGGATCGCCCGGCGGGCGTCGGTAAGCGCCACGAGGGTCAGCTGGTTCTGGCGGCTGAGCACGAACAGCATCCAGGCCAGGGCGGCGAGGAAGCCCATCGTGATCGCGGTCAGGATCGCTTCGGCGACGTTGCCGCCCGCCGGCGCGAAGGCGACCACCAGCGCCAGCGCCATGACGATCCCGACGTTGCGCAGGGTGCGCATGGGAAAAATTCTACGCACCGGCAGGCGGTCTACTTGCTCGACATGATCACGATGCCGAAGAAGACCGCGGCAAGAGTGATCAGGAGTGCGAGGCCGGCCAGCGCCACGGCGCCGGCGGCGGCGAATGGGCGCTCCTCGCGGCTGAGGTCGGCGAAGCGGGCGACGCCCCAGATCGCCACCGAGAAGACCACGGTGATGCCGACCCCGGCGATGACCGAGGCGATAACCGTCTCAATCAGCTCCTTGGTCTCGACGACGACGGCCATCGCTCAGCCGGCCGGGATGGGAGCGCCCTGGCGCGAGCGCCGGGTGAAGACGAGGACGATCAGCGAGAGCGATATCGCCGTCACCAGGACCGGGCCCAGCGCGCCGTCGCCGAAGATCGCGGTGATTCCGTAGGCGAGCGCCCCGATCGCGGCTGCGGCCGGCAGGGTCAGCAGCCAGGCGGTGACGATGTTGCCCGCGACCCCCCAGCGCACCGCCGAGACGCGCTTGCCGGCCCCCGCCCCCATGATGCCGCCGTTGATCACGTGCGTGGTCGAGAGCGGGAAGCCGAAGTGCGTCGAGGCGAGGATCACCGCCGAGCCGGCGCCCTGCGAGGCGAAGCCCTGCGCCGCGTCCATCTTGATGATCCGCGTCCCCGTCGTGCGAATGATCCGCCAGCCGCCGCTGTAGGTGCCGAGGGCGATCGCGGTCGCCGCCCCGACGATCACCCAGAGCGGTGGGTCGGCGTCGGCGGCGAGCGTGCCGTTGGCGACCAGGGCCAGGGTGATGATGCCCATCGTCTTCTGCGCATCGTTGGTGCCGTGGGCGAGCGCCAGCAGGCTGCTGGAGATGATCTGCCCGTAGCGGAAGCCGCGGGTCACGGTTCCGGGGCGCTGCTTGCCGACGATCCGGTAGACGAGCCCGATCGCGACCCCGGCGACGACGAAGGCGAGGATCGGCGCGATCACCGCCGGGACCAGCACCTTGCCGACCAGGCCGTCGGCGATCACGGCGTCGAAGCCGGCCGCCGCCACGGCGGAGCCGACGACGCCGCCGATCAGCGCGTGCGAGGAGCTGGAGGGCAACCCGAACGACCAGGTGATCAGGTTCCAGGCGATCGCCCCGATCAGCCCGGCGAAGACCACAGTGGGCGTGACCACAGAGGAATCGACGACGTCGTTGGCGACCGTCGCGGCGACCGAGATCGAGATGAAGGCACCGGCGAAGTTGAGCAGCGAGGCGAGCCCGATCGCCACCTGCGGCCGCGCCGCCCCGGTCGAGATCGAGGTGGCGACGACGTTGGCCGTGTCGTGGAAGCCGTTGGTGAAATCGAAGGCAAGCGCCGTGGCGACGACGATGACGAGGATGACGTCCGAGCTCATCGAGGCTAGGAATTCTTAATCACGATGCCCTCGAGTATCTGGGCGGCGGTCTCGGTCGCGTCGATCGCGTTCTCGAGCACCGCGAACATGTCCTTCCAGCGGATCACCACCATCGGGTCGATCCCGTTGGAGAAGAGCGAGGCGACGGCGTTGCGGGAGATCCTGTCGCCGTCGTTCTCCAAGCGGTGGATCTCGATCCAGTACTTGTCGAGATCCTTGAAGTCGCGCAGGTGCTCGAGCCCGGCGGCGAGCTGCTCGCAGGCGGCGACCAGCACCTTGGTCAGATCCTGTGCCTGAGACATCGGCGCCTCGATCTTGTAGAGGCCGAGAAAGTCCGCCGCCTCCTCGGTGTAGTCGACGATGTCGTCCATCTGGGTCGCCAGCCCATAGATGTCCTCGCGATCGATCGGCGTGACGAAGGTCGAGTTGAGCCGTTTGACGATCGCGTGGGTGATCCGGTCGCCCTCCTGCTCGGCATCGACGATCTGCTTGGAGAGGTCGCCGGAATCGGGCCAGGAGCCCATCATCTGGTCGAGCAGCCGGGCCGCCTCCAGGGTGTTCTCACCGGCTTCGATGAAGAGATCGAAGAAGGTCCGATCGCGGGGCAGGAGCGAGAGGCGCACTACCTGGCAATCCTATTGACAGCGGCGGGCGGTCGCGGTTCAGCCGGCGATCGCGGCGAGATGCTCGGCGGCGCGACCGGCATGGCGCTCGCGCATCTCCTCCTGGACGCTGCGCCGCTGACCGTTTTCCGGCAACAGCCGGGTCCAGTTGCCCTCGGCATCGAGCTGCCAGGCGTTGACGTTGTCGGCGAAGCAGCGCTCCAGCACGTCGAGCAGATCGGCCCGCAGGGCCGGGTCTTCGACCGGGGTCACGAGCTCTACCCGGCTCTCGAGGTTGCGCGGCATCAGGTCGGCCGAGCCCATCAGCACGCGGGTCTCCTCGCCGCGCTCGAAGGCGTAGACGCGCGAGTGCTCGAGGAAGCGGCCGACGATCGAGACGACGCGGATGTTCTCCGAGACGCCGGGCACGCCCGGGCGCAGGCAGCAGATCCCCCGCACGTTGAGGTCGACGCGTACCCCCGCCCGCGAGGCCTCGTACAGCGCCCGGATGCAGGCAGCGTCGACCAGTGAGTTCATCTTCAGCGCGATCCGCGCCTCCTCCCCCGCCTCATGCGACTCGACCGTCGCCGCGATCTCCGCCAGGATCTGGTCGCGCATCGTCGTCGGCGAGACCAGCACCTTGCGGTACTCGGCCGGGCGTCCGTAGCCGGTGAGGAAGTTGAACATCTCGGCGACGTCGGCGCCGATCTCCTCGTCGGCGGTGAAGAGGCCGAAGTCGGTGTAGAGGCGGGCGGTCTTGGGGTGGTAGTTGCCGGTGCCGATGTGGACGTACTCGCGCACCCTGTCGCCCTCGCGGCGGGCGACCACGATCGCCTTCACGTGGGTCTTCAGGCCGGGAATGCCGTAGACGACGTGGACGCCGGACTCCTCCAGCGACTTGGCCCAGTGGATGTTGGCCTCCTCGTCGAAGCGGGCCTTCAGCTCGACCATGCAGACCGCCTGCTTGCCGCGTTCGGAGGCGCGGATCAGCGAGGGCACGAGCGGCGAGTCGTCGCTGGTCCGGTACACCGTCTGCTTGATCGCCAGCACGTCGGGATCGGCGACCGCCTGCTCGACGAAGCGCTCCACCGAGCTGGCGAAGGAGTCATAGGGATGGTGGACGAGCAGGTCTTCCTGGCGGATCGCCGCGAACATGTCGCAGGGCTCGTCGTCTTCGCCGAGCAGGCGCGGCTGCGTCACCGGGACCCAGGGCGCGTAGCGGAGCTCGGCGTGACCGGACAGATCGGCGATCGCGGTCAGATCGGCTAGGTCGATCAGGCCGTCGACGTCGTAGACCTCGCGGTCCTCGAGCCGCAGCGCGTCGATCAGTTGCCGGCGCAGCTTCGGGTTCATCCCGGCGGCGATCTCGAGGCGCACGACCTCGCCGAAGCGGCGGCGGCGGATCTCGTCCTGAACCGCCTGCAGCAGGTCGTCGGCCTCGTCGGAGACGGTGAAGTCGGCATCGCGAGTGACCCGGAAGTAGCCGTAGTCGACCACCTCGGTCCCCGGGAAGAGGGAATCGAGGTTGGCGGCGATCACCTCCTCCAGCGGCACGAAGGCCCTGCCCTCGCTGCCGACCGGCAGGAAGCGACCGAGCAGCTCCTTCGGCACCTTGACGCGGGCGATGATCTCGCTGCCGCTCTCCGGATCGCGCAGCAGCACGCCGAGGCTGAGCGAGAGGTTGGAGATGTAGGGGAAGGGCCGCCCCAGGCCGATCACCAGCGGCGTCAGCGCCGGGAAGACCTGCTCGTGGAAACGAGCGTCGATCTCGTCTCGCTCCTCCTCGCCGGCCGAATCGAGCGAGACGATGCGGATTCCGTGCTCCTCCAGCGCCGGTCGCAACCTGCCCTCGAAGCAGGCGTGCAGTTGCTTGTCGAGCTCCAGCACCCGCGCCTGGATCGCGTCGATCTGCTCACCGGGCCTGAGCCCGTCGGGTCCACGCGCGTCGATCCCGGCGTCGAGCTGCTCGAACAGCCCCGCCACCCTGACCATGTAGAACTCGTCGAGGTTGGAGGCGTAGATCGCGCAGAAGCGGATCTGCTCCAGCAGCGGCACCTCGGGGTCCTCGGCGAGCTCCAAGACCCGCTGATTGAAGTCGAGCCAGGAGAGCTCTCGGTTGAAGTAGAGGGCGGGATCGTCGATCCGCCCATCGTACCCCGGCGGCACAGCGATCCAAGCCGCCTCAGGCGGCGTGCACGGAGGCGCCGGCGCTTCCGACTTTCACCACACCAGAGGTGGGCGAAAGTCGGTTGCGCGAATCGATGCCGAGAGCGCGGCCCAGGTGCCCTTGCTCGCCTCGGCCTGCCAGAGCTCGACGAATTCGCGGAAGAGGCTCACACGGCGCTCGCGCAGGAGCACCCCCACCGAGCCGATGCCCGCCACTCGGATCAGCATCAGATCGCAGTCGTGCAGATCGCCGAGCACCGACTGCAGTCGCATGGCCGCACGGCGGGCCGCCTCCGCCTCCTCCCCCAGGCAGGGGGCGAAGATCTCGAGCACGTAACGCAGCCGCTTTGCGGCGATGCGCATGTCGTGTTGATCTTCGCTCGCGTCGGGCGCGAGCGCCGAGTCGGCAAAGCAGCGCAGCTCGTCGAGCCGAACGGAGACGATACGGGTGACGTTTGGCGACAGCGGCCCGCCCGAGTCCAGCCCCTCGATCGCTCGCGCCTTCACGCTGCGCCCATCTCGCCTTCGTGCGTGATCACGAACCCACCTTCTCGACCAGCTTCTTCAGGCGCCGCCGCAGCTTCTTCAGGCGCTTCGAGGCGACGTAGGGCGCGAGCGCCTCGTTGGCCTCGTCCTGACGCGCCCGCGACTCCTCAATCAGGGCGAGCATGCCAACCCGATCCGCCTCTGCCGCCCGGTCGAGCAGGCCTTCCAGCAGGGCGATCTCGACGTCGGCATCACGCCGCTCCCCAAGCGCGTCGGCAAGCGCCTTCACCTTCCTCAGCGCCTTGCGGTGGGGCTTCTTTGGGAAGCAGGCCTCGAAGACCTCCAGCGCCGCGCGCAGGCGCCGTGTCGCCACCCGCATGTCGTGAACGTTCTCGACTTCGCCGAGGTCGAGAACCCCATTCGAGTGCGCGAAGACCTCCCCGGAGCGGATCTTCACCGCCCTCGCCGCTGCTTCCGAAAACGAGGCCTCGCAGTCGAGCTCGACCTTGCGCGCTCCAGCCACGCCTGGAGGCTAGAGGACGGGTTAGGTCGCCCTCTTAAGCGACGAGCCGAAGCGAGGCGCCGTCGCTGCTGCCGTTGAGCAGGTCGAGGACGACACCCTCGCGCAAGCCGCCCTTGCCGATCTGCAGCGGCCGGCCGAGCAGCTCGGAGACCTTCTCCAGCAGCAGCACCCCGGTGGTGAGGATTCGAACCCGTTCGGGGTCGAGCTCGAAGCGGCGGGCGACGTCGGCGGCGGGGTCGCCGCAGAGCACGCGGATGCCCCGCTCCAGGGTCTCGTATTCGAGCACGGCGCCGACCAGACGACGCAGCGAGGTGGCGCTGCCACCCACCGCCACCGCCTGGGCTGGGTGCTCGATCTCGACCCCGCTGAAGATGTCGTCGATGCGGTCGCGGACCTTGCGGATCTCGGCCGCCGAAGGAGGATCGGAGGAGATCAGCTCGTCGGCGAGCACACCGGAGCCCACCCGCCAGGAGCGCACCTCGTCGACGCCACCGGGCACGGTCCCGAGAATCACCTCGGTCGAACCGCCGCCGACGTCGACGACGCCCACCTTCCCCTCAACCGGATGGCCGAGCGTCTTGGTCGCGCCGATGAAGGAGAGCCTCCCCTCCTCCTCGTCGCTCAGCACCTCGACCGGAACACCCGCCGCCTCGCCGATCGCCGCCGCAACCTCGGCCCCGTTCGAAGCCTCGCGAATGGCGGCGGTGGCAACGGCGCGGATCTCCTCCGCCCCGAGCTCTCTCGCCAATCGGACCTGGGTCCCGACGACCTCGCACACCTCCTCGACCTTCTCCCCCGCGATCGCCCCATCTCCATCGACCGCCTTGTTGATCCGCGTATAAGCCCGCTGCTCCATCGTCTTCTTCAACTGCCCACCCACCGGCTCCGCCACGAGCACTCGCGTCGTGTTGGACCCAATATCTATGGCGGCACAGAGCGTCACGGGTTCCCCTGCATGTTCCCAGAGACCCCGGATCTCAACCGGCAGCGGCTGCGAGCCGCGGTCGGGTGCTGCCCCCGGCGGCTTGTACTTTTTCGGCAATCCAATCTCGGACGGCTTCAGACGCTCCACCGAAAAAGTTGAGCCGGGGGTGGTACCCGACCGCGGCCCACTATCCCTCTGGATGCGAGGCGTCCTCGAACTCCCGAAACAACCCCGTGACGACAAAGGCGACCTGCTCGCCGATGTCGACCGCGTTGTCGCCGATCCGCTCGATCGCCCTTGCTCCCAGCAGCATCGTCATCGCCCACTCGCGCTTGTCGGCGTCGTCGCCGATCTGGAGGGCGAGCCGGAAGCATTCGCGGTTGAGGTTGTCGACGAGGTCGTCCTGGCGAACCAGGTCCTGGGCGAGTTCGATGTCGCGATCGGCAAAAGCGCGCTTGGCCTGGGCGATCAGGGTCTTCGTCTGGGCACCCATGGCGAGGATCAACTTCACCATCTCCCGGTCCGACGGCGGCTGGTTGCCGGTCAGCGGGATCATCTTGCAGACGTTCACGCACTGGTCGCCCATCCGCTCGACGTTCTTCAGCACGTGGAGAAGGGCCGAGATCAGCCGCAGGTCCGTCGCCACCGGCGACTGGGTGGCGAGCAGCGTGATCAGCGCCTGATGGACCTCCAGGTAACGGCCGTCGATGCGGTCGTCGTCCGCGACCACGATCTGGGCCAGCTCGACGTCCTGATGCTCGACCGCTTCCATCGTGCGCTTGAGCGCGTCGCTGGCCAGGTCCAACCCACCAAGCGCGCTCGCCTCGAGCTTCTCCAGCTCCGCCTGGTAGTGAACCCTGGTCTGCTCGACCACGGGCACCCTCACCCGACCTTGCCGGAGACGTAGTCCTCAGTGCGACGGTCGGCTGGGTTGGTGAAGATCTTCTCGGTGTCGTCGTACTCGACCAGGCGGCCCCAGCGGTTGTCCTCGTCGGCGTCGAGCTCGACCATCAGGAAGGCGGTGCGGTCAGAGACGCGGGCGGCCTGCTGCATGTTGTGGGTGACGATGACGATCGAGAATTCCTTCTTCAGCTCGATCATCAGATCCTCGATCTTGCCGGTCGAGATCGGGTCCAGTGCCGAGCAGGGCTCGTCCATCAGGATCGTGTCCGGCTGCACGGCGATGCAGCGGGCGATGCAGAGGCGCTGCTGCTGGCCGCCGGAGAGGCCGAAGGCGTTGCCTTTGAGCCGGTCCTTGACCTCGTCCCAGAGCGCCGCTCCGCGCAGCGCTTTCTCCACCGTCGCGTCGAGATCGTCCTTCTGGCCGAGCACGCGCGGCCCGAAGGCGACGTTGTCGTAGATCGACTTCGGGAAGGGATTCGGCTTCTGGAAGACCATTCCGATCAGCTTGCGGACCTGGACCGGGTCGATCGTGCCCCCGTAGAGATCCTCGCCGTGGTAGAGCAGGCCGCCGCGCACTTCCGCTCCCGGGATCAGGTCGTTCATCCGGTTGAGACAGCGCAGCAGGGTGCTCTTGCCACACCCCGACGGGCCGATCAGCGCCGTCACGTCGTTGCGGTGGATGTCCATCGAGATCCCCTTGACGGCGGAGACGCCGCTGTAGAGGACCTCCACGCCCTTCATCTCGAACACCTTTTCCCGCTGGCCGCCGTGACCGCGGTGGAACTCCTCGGGACGCACCGCGATCGCGGCACGTTCGGCCGCCGCCTCGCGCGCCCCGCGCCCGGTCTCGGCCCTGCTTTCGTCCGCTGCCATCTGCTCGCTCACCCTAGTCCACCTACCATCTCTGCTCGTAACGATTTCGTAGCCAGATCGCGAAGGAGTTCATCGCCAGCAGAACCACAAGCATCACGATGATCCCGGCGAAGGCCAGCGTCTGGAACTCTTCCTGCGGGCGCAGCGCGTAGTTGAAGATCTGCACCGGCATCGCCGAGTAGCCGTCGGCCGAGAACGGCGTCGGGTCGAAGGTGATGAAGACGGTCGCCCCGACCAGCAGCAGCGGCGCGGTCTCGCCAAGCGCCCTCGACACGGCGAGGATCACGCCCGTCGCGATTCCCGGGATCGAGGCGGGCAGCACCTGACGGCGAATCGTCTGCCACTTGGTCGCGCCGAGCGCGAGCGAGCCCTGGCGAATCGAGTCCGGGACCGCCCGGATCGCCTCGCGGGCGGCGATGATCACCATCGGCAGCACCAGCAGCGCCAGGGTCATCGCGCCGGCGGCGAGGATGAAGCCGAGATCGAGCGGGCCGCGGACGATGAAGGCGAGCCCGAGGATGCCGTAGATGATCGAGGGAACGGCAGCGAGGTTCTGGATGTTGAGCTCGACCAGCCGGTTCCACCAACGCGAGCTGTCGGCGTACTCCTCCAAGTAAAGCGCGGCGCCGACGCCGATCGGGACGACGATCAGGATCACCCCCGCAATCAGCTCGAGCGAGCCGATGACCGCCGGGCGGAAGCCGGCTTTGTCGGGGAACGCGGTCGAGGGCGGGTTGGTGAAGAGATCGGGGCTGAGGGCCGGGGCGCCCTTGACGAAGGCTTGGACGAGCAGGGCGATGAGCCCCGCGAGGGCAATCAGGACCGCAAGTAGAAGCAGCACCGCGAAAACGGTGTTGCGGACCACGTCGCCGCGCGGCTGATCGTGCAGCATCGCCAGCGTCGTCGACCGCGCGCCCGCCGCGGCGAGACGGTTGCGTGGTGCGGCCGCCCCCGAGGCAGCCATCAGTCGTAGACCTCGCGGAAGCGACGGACGAGCCTGATGCTGACCATGTTCATCACCAGGGTCATCGCGAAGAGCACCGTGCCGACTGCGAAGACCGACTTGTAGTCGATCGAGCCGGTGGGAATGTCGCCGGTGGCGGTGACCGCGATGTAGGAGGTCATCGCCTGGATCGATTCGACCGGGTTGAAGGTGGCGTGGGGGTTGGAGCCGGCGGCGAGGACGACGATCATCGTCTCGCCGACGGCGCGTGAGATAGCGAGCACGATCGAGGCGACGATGCCGGAGAGCGCCGCCGGAAAGACGACCCCCGTCGCAACCTTCGACTTGGTCGCACCGAGCGCATAGGCGCCTTCCCGCAGCCCGCGCGGCACCGCCGTCATCGCGTCGTCGGAGAGCGAGGCGACGATCGGCACGACCATCAGGCCGATGCCGAGGCTGGCCGCGAGCGCCATGAAGGGCTTGCCCTCCGCCCCACCCAAGAATCCGTCCGGCCAGAGCGGCTGGATGACCTCGGGCAGGATGAAGGTGACCGCGAAGAGGCCGATCGCCACTGTCGGGATCCCGGCGAGGATCTCGAGCACGGGCTTCACCGCCTTGCGCACCCGCGGGTGCGCGTACTCGCTCAGGTAGACCGCCGCGCCAAGCCCGATCGGGATCGCAAACAGCATCGCCCAGAGCGTGACGTTGAGGGTGCCCATGACGATCGCGAGAACGCCGAAGCTGGGCGGCTCGAACTGGGGCGTCCAGTCGAAGGTGAAGAAGAATTCGCCGGCCGGGACAATCTTGAAGAAGCCGATCGTCGGGCCGATCAGGGAGATCACGATCGCGGTCGTGGTCAGAACCGAGAGCACCCCGCAGAGCGCGAGCGCGCCTTGGATCGCCTTCTCCCCGTAGCGCTTGCTGGACGCCTGAAGCCGGCGGGGGGGTCCCCCCGCCGGCTTCGGCGCTTCGCTTGTTCCGGTCCCAGCCAACGAGCTTCGGGCTAGGCGCCGGCCTGCTTCGCGGCGGTTTCCGACTCTTCGAGCTGCTCTTCGGTCAGCGGGATGAAGCCGACCGATTCGGCGACGCCGGGGGCGTTTTCGAGGTAGTAGTCGACAAACGCCTTGACCTCTGGCTTCTTCAGGGCCTCGTCGCTCGGATAGATGAACAGCGGCCGGCTGAGCGGGGCGTAGGTGCCGTCCTGGGCGCTTTCGACCGACGGGCTGACGCAGCCCTTCCCGCCGTCGACTTCCAGCGCCTTGAGCTTGCCTTCGTTCTCGGTGTAGAAGGAGAAGCCGGCGTAGCCCATGCCGCCCGGCGAGCCCTCGACGCCGGTGACCGTGGCGTTGTCGTTCTCGCCGACGTTGTTGTAGTCCTTGCGCGTCGCACCCTCTTCGCCGTTGATCTCGTCGGTGAAGTAGTCGAAGGTGCCGGAGTCGGTGCCCGGCCCGAAGAGGGCGAGCTCCTCGTCGAAGCCCTCTTTCAGGCCCGGGACTTCGTCCCAGTTGGAGATCTTCGAGTCCGGTCCCCAGACCGCGTTGAGCTGGTCGACGGTGAGGCAGCTGACCGGGTTCTCGTTGTTGATCATCACAGTCAGTGCGTCGGTGGCGACGTGGACGTCCTCGTAGGCGATCCCAGCCTGCTTGCAGGCGGCTGCCTCTTCGGGCTCGATCGGGCGCGAGGCGTCGCTGATTTCGGTCTCGCCGGCGCAGAACTTTTCGAAGCCGCCCCCGGTGCCGGAGGTGCCGACCGTGACCTTGACCCCGGAGTTTTCGGCCTGGAACTGCTCGGCGATCGCTTCGGTCAGAGGGGCGACGGTGCTCGAACCGTCGATGCGGATCGTGCCGGAGAGGTCGCTGCCTCCACTGCCGGTCGCATCGTCGTCGCTGCTGCCGCAGGCTGCGGCTACGACCGTCAGGGCGGCAGCGGCGGCGAGGACCGCTGGCCATCTGGAGCTTTTCACTCTTTCTCCTTCTCGTTTCTCATGGTTTAGCGGCCCCGGGTGGACCGACGCTCGCCACACTCTCAGCGGCCGCGAGAGAGCTTGTTACCCGCGTGTATCGAGGTTGTGAAAAGGATGTAAATGGTCCGCATTCGCCCTAGCCTTCGGGCGAGAAGCGGTGCCGATGCCGCTGTGGGCGTGGATCAGGTGCCCTCGACGGGGCATCGACAAGAGGCCGCGTGCTCCTCTGGCCCGATCTCCAACATTGCCCCCGAGAATTGCCGCCGGGGGCGGGCGGGTGGTTAGGCGACCGTAAAGCTGCCGTGAGCTACTTGTGAATCAGCGGCTCGAGGTCGACGCCGACAGCTGCCTCATCGGCCCGCTCGAGCGCGACCCCGCCGACCGCCTCCGGATCGAAGCGGTAGCCGACCCCGAAGTGGGTGTGGATGTAACGCCAGCCCGGCGAGCGCTTCTGCAGCTTCTGGCGCAGCTTGCGGATGAAGACGTCGACCGAGCGATCGCCGTGGGCCATCGCGTAGCCCCAGACTCGCTGGTAAATCGCCTCGCGCTCGAGCACCTGGCCGGCGGTGCCGGCGAGCAGCAGCAGCAGCTCGAACTCGCGGCGGGTGAGGTCGAGGCTGCCCTCGCCGACGAAGGCCTGGAACTGGTCGGCCCGGACCTCGAGCTCGCCGACGACGAGCGGGCCGGAATCCACGTCTGCGCGGCTGCTGCGGCGGCGGCGGGAGACAGCTTCGATCCGCGCCATCGCCTCCTCCGGGTGACAGGGCTTGCCGATCCAGTCATCGACCCCCAGCCGCAACCCGCGCACCCGCTGCGCAACCGTGGAGCGCCCGGTGCAGACGACGACGCCGAGGTCGGGCAGCATCTCGCAGACCCGCCCCAGGTAGTCCCAGGCTTCGTCGCCGAGGACGGCGAGGTCGACCAGCAGGGCGTTGAGCTTCATCGCCACCAGCTCCTCCGGCGGGATCGCGCTGCTCAGCACCCGCTGCTGCCAGCCGGCGGCCTCGGTGCGCTTGGAGAGCACGGTGACGAAACCGCTGTCGTCGTCGATGACCGCGAGCCGAGTGGTCTGCTGCGAGATCAAGGCGGACGGGATTGTATGCGGCGGCGAAGACGGGGCGCTGGAATGAAACCCCTGCTTTCACAGGATTTTCACAGCTGAATTGGCCTAATTTGCGGGAAAGCCGGCCGCTCGCTCTCTGGACTAGCTGATCGCGCCGCTGGCCGCCAGCACCAGGACCAAGGCGCCGAGCGCGATCCGGTAGACGACGAAGATCTCCAGGGTGTGAGTGCTGAGGTAGCGCAACAGCCAGGCGATCGCCAGGTAGCCGGTGACGAAGGCCACAATCGTGGCGATCCCCGTCGCCGCCGCCGAGGGGCCGCCGTCTTCGCCGACCTTGCGCAGCTCGAAGAGGCCGCTCAAGACCACCGCCGGCACCGAGAGCAGGAACGAGTAGCGGGCAGCCGCAACCCGGTCGAAGCCGCGAAAGAGGCCGGCCGAGATCGTCGCCCCCGAGCGCGAGACGCCCGGGATCAGCGCCAGCGCCTGGGCCATGCCGATGAAGAGCCCGTCGCGGCCGTTCATCCCGTCGAGGTCCCGCTGCCGCGTGCCGACCCGCTCGGCCGCGACCATGACGAAGGAGAAGAGGATCAGGGCCGAGCCGATCAGGTAGAGGCTGCGCGCGCCCGACTCGATCTGGTCGGAGAAGACGAAGCCGAAGATCGAGATCGGGATCGTACCGAGGACGATGAACCAGCCGAGCTTCGCCTCCTGGCTGGCCTGGCGGATCGGCACCCGCAGCTCGCCCAGCCAGGCGGCGGCGATGCGCCAGAGGTCGGCGCGGAAATAGATCAGCACCGCGGCCATCGTCCCGAGCTGGATCACGGCGGTGAAGCCGGCGCCGGGATCCGACCAGCCGAGCAGCGCCGGCACGATCCGCAGGTGCCCGCTGGAGGAGATCGGCAGGAACTCGGTCAGGCCTTGGACCAGGCCGAGGACGATGGCTTCAAGGGTGCTCATGGCCGGGGCATCCTACGGCGCGCAAGCGGGGCCGTCCCTTGCGCTAGATTGCCGGGCGTGAGGACTCCCACTCGCCCAGCCACGGTTGTCGCAGCATTTGGCGCCGCGTTGCTCTCGCTGCTGCTTGCCGCTCCGGTTGCGCTGGCTGACAATGGGGTCGGGCTCGCTGGGCCTACAACCGACAAGACGATCACCTTCTTCTGTTTCGGTGTGATCGCTTTCTTTGCGGTTCTCGTGATCGTGCTCTCGATCGTTCAGGGCAAGCTCGAGAAGCGCAAAGAGCGTCGCCGCTACGACCTAGAGCGCTACGGCTAGTCCAGCCGAAAGCCGCTGAGCAGGCGCTTCTCGGTCTCGCCCTCGATCTCGGCCACCACTTCGACCTTGCCCTCCAGGGGCGTGCCGCGGATCTTCGTCGCCAGCAGGTCGTCGACCTGGAAGATCCCGGCTGAGTTGTTGAGCTCGATCTCGATCCGCACCGGCCGCGTCTCCCCCGCCTCGATCCGCACCTCGTCGATGGCCGCGGCGGAGATCGAGTGGATCCCTTCCTGGCCGGCTTCGATCGGGATCCGGGTGCGGCCCTGCGCCATGTCCAGGGCGTCCGCCACCCGCACCACTCCGGCCTCGAGCGTGTACGGCTCTCCGCGCCGGCGATGCCCGATGATCGCGTGCAGGATCTCCGCGGCGACGATCGTGCGCTGGGGCTGCCGGTAGCAGTCGGCAAGCAGTCGCTCCAAGGCGCCATTGGCGAGAAACAGGCTGTAGGCCTCGTGATCCTGGCGATGGATCGACATGCCGACGTCGTGGAGGAGAGCGCCGCCGGCGACGACGACCTCCGCGTCCCGCGGCGACATCCCGTGATCGGCCACCGCCGCCGGCTCCACCCCCGCCTTGACCAGCAGGCGCAGCAGGCGCAGGGCGATGTTGAGCACGATCTGCATGTGGACCCAGGAGTGGTCCGACATCCCCAGCCGCTCCGCATGGACCTGCGTCATGTACCACCAGGCCCGCACCTGCTCGTCGCCGTTGACGGCCTCGAGGAATGACTCGAGCTTGCGATTGCCGCGGCTGGGGGCGCGGACCTGGGCCTCGGCGACCGCCTCCTTCGGAGGCTTGCGCTGCGGTCCCTTGGGATCCGGGGTCGGGACCGCCTCGCTCATGCCCCCGATCGTAGGCTCAGCCGCAGACGGGCCAGGGGCTCGAACCGGATTGCGCGTAGAGAAGCGCGGCGCGGTAGTCCTGCTCCTGTTCGGAAGCCGCCGCGGGGTCGCCGCTGCCACCGACGGATTCCCAGGTGCCGAGGTCGAACTGGTACTTGCCCCTGTAGGTGCCGTCCGACGAAACGGCGGTCGGGTCGCCACCGGACTCGCAGGCGCCGATCGCATCGAGCGTCTCCTGCGAGACGCCGGCGGGAAGCGAGGCGAAGAGCGCGCGGCGCTTGCGCCGGGCTTCGGCGCGGTGGACCGCTTCCAGATGGGCGACCGTGGCCCTGATCGTGCGATGGAAGCTCGCCGTGGATCGGTGCAGGACCGAGAGCTTCGCCGCCACGGCGTCGGCGACACCGGTCCGTGATTGCGATCCGCCCTCGCCGGTGGCGGCCAGGGCGGCGGCGGGGAAGGCGATGAGGAAGATCAGGACAGAGACGATGTATGTGCGTTTTGTGAGCAAGCGCGGGACCGTGCCGGTATTTGCGGCAACGGAACGTGATCGCGCTCACACTGCTCACACAGTTCGTGCCACTTGAAACGAGGTCAGGCACGATCTGCGATCCGCCACTTCAGTGACTGGAAGAGATCCTGCAGAGAAAGGGGAAGCTCACCCGGCCTAGACAGCCTCCGCGCTGACCATCGCCAGGCTCGGCAGGGTACGGAAAGTCTTCCGCTTGGCGGGGCCGAAGCCGGAGTCGGCGAGCCAGCTGGAGACCTGCTCGACGGTGTAGGTGTCGGCACCCGAGGTGAGGTGGAAGAAGAGGCCGAGGATCGAGCCCGAGTCGGGTTTCTGACCCTCCGGTCGGTCGTAGAGCTCGAGCACGCAGAGCGGCGCGCCCGGACGCAAGACGGCGCGGATGCGGGCGAAGAGCGCTTTCGCCTGCTCCGGGGTCAGGTGGTGGACGATGTTGAAGCAGAGGGCGCCGTCGTGGGGGCCGCCGAAGTCTGCCTCGAACATGTCCCCCTCGACGTGGTGGACGCGGTCTTCCATGCCGGCGCCGGAGACGATCTCGCGGCCCACCCGGGCGCTGCCGGGCAGGTCGACGATCGTGGCCTTGAGCCTCGGATGGTGTCGGCAGAGCGCCATCGAGTACTCGCCATGGGCGCCGGCGACGTCGAGCAGCGAGTGCGCGCCCTGCTGCAGCGGCACCGCCTTGGCGACTTCGCCGGAGCTCAGCTTGGCGAGCTGATACTGACCGCGGATGTAGGAGCGCCAGTAGGGATCGTCCGCGGGCTTGTCATGCAGCTCGGCGTGGCGACCGTCGCGAACGAGGTTCTCGAGGCCTCCCCACCACTGCCAGTACTCGGCGGTGTCGGCGAGGAAGTCGCCCAGATAGTGGTCCGAGCGTGGGTCGAGCCAGCGCCGGGCGCGGGCGGTCATCTCGTAGCTGCCGTCGGGCTTCAGCTCGACGTGGCCGAGCGAGGCGATCACGTCGAGGACCAGCTCGGTGCCGGCTGGGCGCAGACCGAGATGCTCGGCCAGCTCCTCGGGTCGGCGCGGGCCCTCCGCCAGCGCCGCCAGCATCCCGGTGCGCTGAGCCACCTGCAGCGCCCGTGCCACCGGCATCGCGAACATCGCCTCGCCGATCGGCGTCGGCAGCCGGTTGAGCATCAGCCCGAGCCGCTCGGTGATCCCGTCGGGTGCAGCGGTGATTCGCATCGCGATCACCCTACCCATTGGAACCGCGTCAAATTTCCGCCCAGCGGACCGAGGATTTGATGCAGTCGGGGTGGGACGGCGATGATGTGCGGATCGCCGAGACGCCGACAACGCGCCTGCTGCTTGCCTGTCCGGACCGGCCCGGGCTGATCGCCGCCGTCAGCGGCTTCCTCGCGAACGCAGGACTCAACATCATCGATGCCGACCAGCACTCGAGCGACGAGGGGCGCTTCTTCATGCGCATGGTCTTCGACGCCCTGCCCCGAGGCGAGCGCGAGGAGGTCCATGCCCGCTTCGAGGAGGAGATCGCCGGCCGCTTCGAGATGGATTACCGCTTTGCCGAGTCGAGCGAGCGCAAGCGGCTGGCGATCATGGTCTCGCGCGAAGACCACTGCCTCTCCGACCTGCTCTGGCGCTGGCGCCGCGGCGAGCTGGGCACGGAGGTCGTCGCCGTCATCTCCAATCACCCCGAGCACGGCGAGCAGGTCGCCTCGCTGGGGCTCCCCTTCCACCACGTCCCGGTCGAGCCCGACGCCAAGGAGGAGGCCGAGGCGCGGATCCTCGGGCTGCTCGCCGGCATCGACCTGCTCGTCCTCGCCCGCTACATGCAGATCCTCTCCGCCGACTTCCTCGCCCGCCTCGGGGCGCCGGCGATCAACATCCACCACAGCTTCCTCCCTGCCTTCGTCGGCGCCGACCCCTACCGCCGCGCCCATGAGCGCGGCGTCAAGCTGATCGGCGCCACCGCGCACTACGTCACCGAGGAGCTCGACGCCGGCCCGATCATCGACCAGGACGTGACCAGGGTCAGCCACCGCGACGAGGTGATCGACCTGGAGCGGATCGGCCGCGACATCGAGCGTCTCGTCCTCGCCCGCGCCGTCAAGGCCCACAGCGACGACCGTGTCCTCCTCGACGGCGCCCGCACGATCGTCTTCTGACCCGGAACTGGCTGGTCAGCCAGTCGATGTTCTATGGTGCACGTGGATGGAGCAGGCAACGATTCCGCACCTCGCCGCCGAGGCGACGCCGCGCACGGGCTCGCCGCCCGGCTCGGCGGCTCCGTCGGCGCTGCAGGCCCTGCGCTACGCGCGCGACCCGCTTGGCTTCCTGATCAAGCTGCAGCGCCGCTACGGCGACATCTTCAGCCTCTCCTTCCCCTTCTTCGGCCGGCTCGCCTACGTCGCCGATCCGGCCCTGGTCAAGGAGCTCTTCACCGGCTCGCCCGCCCAGTTCCACGCCGGCGAGGCCAACGCGACGGTGCTCGAGCCGGCGCTCGGGCCCAACTCGGTTCTCACCCTCGACGACGCGCCGCACATGCAGCAGCGCAAGCTGCTGCTGCCGCCCTTCCACGGCGAGCGCATTCGCGGCTACGGCGAGCTGATCCGCGAGACGACGCGGAAGGAGATGGAGAGCTGGCCGGTCGGCGAGCCCTTCGCGCTGCGCCCCCACACCCAGCGGATCACCCTGGCGGTGATCATGCGCGCCGTCTTCGGCGTCCACGACGAGGATCGCCTGGCGCGCTTCGAGGCCCTGATCGACGACTTCAGCAAGCGGGTCAGCCTGGTTACCACGATTCCCGCTCTGCGCCGCAACCTCGGGCCCTGGAGCCCATGGACGCGCTTCCAGCGCTCGCGGGCGGCGCTCGACGAGTTCATCTACGAGGAGATCGGCCTGCGCCGCAGGGAGGTCGAGGCCGGCGAAGAGGGCCACGACGACGTGCTCTCGCTGCTGCTCCAAGCCCGCCATGACGACGACAGCCCGATGAGCGACGAAGAGCTGCGCGACGAGCTCGTCACCGTGCTCGGCGCCGGTCACGAGACGACCGCGACCGGGCTCGCCTGGGCGATGGAGCGGCTGCTGCGCTCGCCGCGCGTCCTCGCCGAGCTGCGCGACTCGATCGCCGCCGGCGAGGACGACTACCTCGAAGCGACGGTCAAGGAGACGCTGCGGGCGCGGCCGGTGATCGTCGACGTCGCCCGGCGGCTCACCGCGCCGGCCCGGATCGGCGGCTACGAGCTGGCCGAGGGCAGCTTCGTGATGGCGGCGATCGCCGCCCTCCATTACCGCGAGGACCTCTTCCCGCAGCCCGAGGAGTTCCGGCCCGAGCGCTTCCTCACCGAAAAGGCCGACAACTACGCCTGGATCCCCTTCGGCGGCGGCGTGCGGCGCTGCATCGGCGCCGCCTTCGCGGAATACGAGATGCGGATCGTCCTGCGCGAGTTCGTCGCGCGCGCCGACCTCAGCGCTCCCGACCCCGAGCCCGAGGCGGTCAAGATCCGCAACATCACCCTCGCCCCCGGCAAGGGCACGCTGGTCAAGCTGGATCGCCCGCTGCGCTGACCGTCCGTTCGGCCTCCTCCCACTGCTCGTAGAGCTCGCTGACCTTGCCCTTGGCCGCGTCGTGGCGCTCGTTCGCGCGCTCGGATTTGGCCGGCGTCGACCAGGCAGCGGGGTCGGCCAACTCCTCCTCGACCGCGCGCAGCTCCGCTTCGGCTGCCTCGATCTTCTCCGCCAGGCGACCGGCCTTTCGCGCCGCCCGTTGGGCGATCGTGCGGGGGCTCTGGCGCTTGCCGCCCTTGGCCGAGCGCTTCGCCGCGGCAGCGGCTGCCGAGGCCGCTTCCTCGTCTTCCTCGCGGCGGCGCTGGTAGGCGGCCCAGCCGCTCGGGTAGCTGCGCAGCTCACCGCCTTCGCAGACGATCGTGCGGCTACCCACCGCCTCGAGCAGGGCGCGGTCGTGGGAGACGAGGATGACGGCGCCTTCGAAGGCGGAGAGCGCGTCCTCGAGCGCCTCGCGGCTCTCGATGTCGAGGTG
>JBIOVV010000056.1:0-12549 GCA_044867925.1 Solirubrobacterales bacterium
CGCGTCGTGCGCGGGATCGCCTCCATCGCGAAGCTGGTCACACCGGCCTGGGCCAGCGCCTTGTTGGTCTCGGCGGCAGTCCAGGGCGCGAGGTGGCCGACCAAGACCTGGCTGGAGCTGAGGCGACCGATCTCGGCGGCGGAAGGGGCGGCGACGCGAAGGACGACGTCGGCGCCCCACGTAACCTCGCCCTCGACTACCTCGGCACCGGCTTCGCTGTACTGGGAGTCGGGGTGGCCGGCGGCCTCGCCGGCACCGCTCTCGACCAGCACCGCGACCTTCTCGCCGGCGGCGAGGGACTTGGCAACGTCGGGGACCAGCGCGACCCGGCGCTCCCCATCGGCGGTCTCTTTCGGCACTCCGATCTTCATGCAGCGGCGGGGGAGATTATGCGATGAGCGCCGCGAGGCGCTGCAAGGTGTGCAGTTGCTCGCTGCGTTCGGCGTGGACCGGGGAGACGATCAGGCGGTCGATGCCGGCGCCGCGGAAGCGCTCGATCCGCTCCGCAACTTCGGCCTCGGTGCCGACCAGCGAGGTCGCCTCGACGATCTCGTCGGGCACGGCCTCGAAGGCGCCGCCGCGGTCGCCGTCCTGAAAGCGCTGCTGGACCTCGTCGGCGACCTCGCCGAAGCCGAAGCGATGGGCGAGGTCGACGTAGAAGTTCGTCTTGCGGCTGCCCATGCCGCCGAAGTAGAGGACGAGGCCGGCCTTGACGACCGCCTTGGCGGCCTCGAGATCACCGTCGATCGCCACCTGCAGCGAAGGCGAGACCTCGAGATCAGAGCGCCGGCGCCCGCCCTTGGCGAAGCCGGCCTCGAGGTGCTCCCCCCAGGTCTGCTCGAAGGCATCGACGCTGAAGAAGATCGGGATCCAGCCGTCGGCGATCTCGGCCGCCATCTCAACCGATTTACGGCCGATCGCGCCGACGAAGACCGGGATCTCGTTGCGCTCGGGGTGGAAGTTGAGCTTCAGCGGCTTTCCCTCGCCATCGGGTAGAGGCAGCTGGTAATGCTGACCCTGGTGATCGACCGGACCCTCGCGGGCGATGATCTCGCGCACGACTTCGATGTACTCGCGGGTCCGTCCCCATGGCTTGGCGTAAGGCACGCCGTACCAGCCCTCGGAGACCTGCGGCCCCGAGGGGCCGAAGCCGAACAGGAAGCGCCCACCGGAGAGCTTGTCGATCGTCGCCCCCGCCATCGCCGCGGCCGCGGGCGGGCGGGCGGGGACCTGCATGATCGCCGCGCCGAGCTTCAGCGTCTTGGTCTGCGGCGCCAGCCAGGCCAGCACGCTGACCACGTCGGAGCCGTAGGACTCTGCCACCCAGACCGACTCGAAGCCGGCGCCCTCGGCGGCCTGGACCACCTCGAGGGCGTCCTCGCCGGCCAGGCCGATGCCCCAGTAGCCGAGGTTGAGTCCGAGCTTCAAAGCCATCCGGCGCTCACCCTATTGAATAGACCGCGATGACGGACGCGGCGATAGACCAGGGCCTCTCCAATGCCACGGCGGCGAAGCGCCTGCGCGAGCTTGGTCCGGTACCGGAGAATTCCTCACGCTCGGTCTCGAGCATCGTCGCCGGCAATGTCTTCACGCTCTTCAACGCGATCATCGGCGCCTTCTTCGTGCTCGACCTCGGCCTCGGCCTCTACGCCGACTCGGTCTTCGGGCTGATCGCGGTCATCAACTCCTACATCGGCATCCGGCAGGAGCTGAAGGCCAAGCGCACCCTCGACGAGCTGGCGGTGCTGGTCGCCCCCCATGCCAAGGCCATCCGCGCCGGCGCCGTCGCGGAGCTGCTCGCTGATGAGGTAGTCCCCGGCGACGTGATCCGGGTCGAGCCCGGCGACCAGCTCGTCGCCGACGGCGAGGCGCTGAGCACGCGGGGGATGACGCTCGACGAGTCGATGCTGACCGGCGAGGCCGACGGCGTGCGCAAGAACGTCGGCGACCGGGTCCTCTCCGGCTCTTTCTGCATCAACGGATCGGGCTACTACTCGGTCGACGCCGTTCGCGAGGACAGCTACGCCGGCAAGCTGGCCGGTGAGGCGCGCACCTTCCGCCATCCCCCCTCGCCGCTGCAGGGTGAGGTCAACCGGGTGATCGTCGCCTGCGTCTACGCGATGGCGCCGCTCGCCGTGCTGCTGATCCTCACCCTGAAGCTGCGCGACACCGGTCTCGAGGAGGCGGCGCAGACGGCCACGGCCGGGCTGGTGACGCTCATTCCCGAGGGTCTCGTGCTGCTGATGAGCGTCACCTTCGCGGTCGCCGCGGTGCGGCTGGCGCGCAACGACACCCTGGTGCAGCAGATGAGCGCCACCGAGAGCCTGGCGGCGGTCGACACGATCTGCGTCGACAAGACCGGCACGCTGACCGACGGCGAGCTGCGCCTGCACGGGGTCGAGGTGGCCGAGGGCGTCGACCCGAAAGCTGCTCACGCCGCGCTGGGGCGCTTTGCCGCCAGCGCCGGCGATCGCAACCGCACCCTGGAAACGATCGCGGAGCGCTTCTCCGGCGAGGCCGGCCGGGTCGCGGGCGAAGTCGCCTTCTCCTCGGAGTGGAAGTGGAGCGGCCTGCGGATCGGCTCGACCACCTATGTGCTCGGCGCGCCCGACGTGCTGAGCGACGCCGGCGCCCTTGCCCTGCCGCCCGGTCTGGCGCGCGTGCTCGAGCGCGAGACGGCCGCCGGCCGCCGCGTCGTCGCCTTCGGCGAAGCCGGCGAGCCCCTGCCTGCCAACCCCGCCGAGCAGAACGCGCCGCGGCTCGCTCCGATCGCCCTGATCGTGCTGGAGGAGACGCTGCGGCCCGACGCGGCGGAGACCGTCGCGATGATGCGCGAGGAAGACGTCGATCTGAAGCTGATCTCGGGCGACGCGCGGGCGACCGTCACGGCGGTTGCCGCCTCTGTCGGCGTGCCCTCCGACGCCGGCGTGATCGAGGGCAACGAGCTGCCCGAGGACCCCGAGAAGCTCGCCGTCGCCGCCCAGGGCAACACCGTCTTCTGCCGGATCAAGCCAGAGCAGAAGCGCGACCTGGTCGCGGCTTTGGCCGCCTCCGGCCGCTACGCGGCGATGATCGGCGACGGAGTCAACGACGTGCCGGCGCTGAAGCGGGCGCGGATGGCGGTGGCGATGGGTTCGGGCGCCCAGGTGACCAAGGGGGTCGCCGACGTCGTCTTGCTCAAGGACGAGTTCGCACGGCTGCCGCAGGCGGTCGCCGAGGGACGGCGGATCGCCCGCAACATCCACCGGCTCGGCCGCCTCTACCTGACCAAGACGGTCTACGCGGCGGCCCTGATCCTGCTCGTCGCGATCCCCGGCTTCGCCTTCCCCTTCCTCCCCCGCCACCTCACCCTCGCGGCCTTCCTGACGATCGGCGTTCCCTCCTTCGTGCTGGCGCTGATGCCCTCGGACGGCCCTCTCTACCGCGGACGCCTGCTGCGCGCCCTCGCTGCCTTCGCGGTGCCGGCGGGCCTCGCCACGGCACTGGGTTCGATCCTCTCCTTCTTCCTCGTCGATGCGGTCTTCGGCGGCAGCCTCGAGGCCGGGCGCACCGCGGCGACGACGACGCTGGTCGTGCTCGGCCTCAGCTTCGTGCTGCTGCTCGAGCGCGGCCCGGGCCGTGAGCACATCGCGATCCAGAGCAACATGCTCGTGCTCGTGCTCAGCCTGGGCGGGCTCTTCGCCGGGATCCTCGCGCTGCCGCCGCTGCGTGATTTCTTCGAGATGGAGGTGCTCAGTTCGGCGCAGTGGTTCCTGGCGCTGCTCTCGGCGGCAGCTGGCCTGGCGATCGCCAGCCTGCTCTGGCGCTTGCCCCAGATCGAAGCCTGGGGAGGGCCGGTCAGTCCCGAGGCGGAAGCACGAACTGACTGACGATCAGGTTGGCCGCCAGGCGCGGCTCCTGGCCTTGGCGAATCCGGTCGATCTTGACCTCGATCACGACCGTGCTCTTGCCGGCGTGCAGGGGGGTGGCGACGGCGACGATCTCGTCGCCGAGGAGGCCGGCGGAGAAGACGTTGAGCTTCAGCTCGATCGTGGTGAAGTTGTGCTCCGGCGGGATGTTGCGGAAGGTCGCCCAGGCGGCGACGGTGTCGCCGAGGGCGGTCCAGACGCCGCCGTGCACGTAGCCGCCGGGGTGCAGGTGTCGCCTGTCGACGACGATGCGGCCGCTGGCGAAGGAGTCCTCGATCTCGATCGGCTCGATTCCCAGGTCACCGGGAAAGCTGCCGCCGATGAAGGCGCGCACGTTCTCGGGCGTGAACGGAGAGTGATCGCCCGTCGCACTGGAATCGCTCACGGGCACACCCCCCGCTGTTCCTTTGCGGTGGATGGCAGCGAAAAGGCACAGCGGAAGCTCATGGGGCCGCCAACTCGTAGGCGCCGGCTGCGAGCTCGCGCGTGCGGCGGCTGTAGGCGCTCCAAACCCAGGGCCAGTTGCTCGGGTCGTTGCCGTTCTCGTCGACGTACCAGTTGCTGCAGCCGCTCTGCCAGACCGTCTTGGCGAGGGCCTCGCGCAACTCGCGGTCGAAGGCCTCTGCGGCTGCGTCGCTCACCTCGATCCGGCTCGCCTCGGCGCGCTCCATCGCGCGCAGGGCCGCGAGCACGTGGCCGATGCCGCACTCGAGCGTGTTGACGACCGAGCCGCTGCCCCCGTTGGTGTTGGGCCCGTAGAGCAGGAACATGTTGGGGAAGCCGGGCACGCTGAGGCCGAGGTAGGCGCGCGCCACCTCAGACCAGGCCTCGGCCAGGGTGCGTCCCTCGCTGCCGACGATCTCCATCGGGGCGATGAAATCGTGGCTGGCGAAGCCGGTGGCGAGGACGATCGCGTCGGCCGGACGCTCGACCCCGTTCGCGTCGCGGACGCCGCCGGGGGTGACCCGATCGATCCCGTCGGCGACGAGCTCGACGTTGTCCCGGGCCAGGGTTGGGTACCAGTCGTCGGTGAGCATGATCCGCTTGCAGCCGAACTCGTAGGTCGGCGTCACCTTGCGGCGCAGCTCCGGATCGGCGATCGCCGACTTGATCTGCCGCATGCCGAGGAGCCGGAACAGCGGCAGCAGCCAGCGGTGGCGGGTGAAGGCCGCGGCGGCGACCTCCTGGAAGGCGTAGACCGCGGCGCGGTCGAGCCGGCGCAGGACGGGCAGGCGGCGAAAGACGGCGCGGGCCAGCGATGAGTACTCGTGGTCACCCTTCTGCAAGGTCCAGCCGGGAGAGCGCTGGTAGACATCGAGCTGGGCGACTTCAGGCTGGATCGCCGGCCCGACCTGGATCGCGCTGCAGCCGGTGCCGACCAGAGCGACCCGCTTGCCGGCGAGGTCGACGTCGTGGCGCCACTCGGCGGTGTGGAAGGCGGGACCCTCGAAGTCCTCGAGACCGGCGATCGGCGGCACCTTCGGCACCGAGAGCTGGCCGCAGGCGGTGAGCAGGACATCGGCTTCGTGCGGGCCGGCGCTGGTCTCGAGCAGCCAGCAGCGCCGCTCCTCCTGCCAGCGAGCGCTCGTCACCTCGGTACCGGTGCGAACCCGGTCGAAGACGCCGAAGCGGCGGGCGACGCCCTCGATGTAGGCGCGGATCTCGGCCCCCGGGGAGAAGCGCCGCGACCAGCGATTCGGGGCGAAGGAGTACTCGTAGAGGTGCGAGGGGATGTCGCAGGCGGCACCGGGGTAGGTGTTGTGCTGCCAGACCCCGCCGACTCGCTCGCCCTTCTCGAAGACGGTGACCTCCTCGTAGCCCTCGCGCTTCAGCATCACCGCGGCGCCGACGCCACCGAAGCCACCGCCGACGACGGCGATCGAGCGCTGCTTCGCTCTCATACCCCGAAGCCCTCGAGCCCGTAGTCCCCATAAGGCTCGTCGCGGTCTTTCACGGCCTCTTTGAAGCCGCCCTCGGCGGCGCGGCGGACGAAGCCGTGGCCCTCCTCGGTGTGACGGGCGACGCCGTCGAAGAATGTGCCGAGCAGCTGGGTCTGATGCAGGCCCTGGGCGTAGAGGCTCTGGTTGACCAGCATCTTCATCATCACCAGCTGGTTGATCGGCATGCGGGCGACGCGCTCGAGCAGCGCCTCGAAGCGCTCGTCCAGCTCGGCCGCCGGAGCCGCCTCGGTCGCCAGGCCCCACTCCTCGGCCTGCGCACCGGTCAGCGAGTCGCCGGTGAGCAGCAGCCGCTTGGCCCGCATCGGTCCCACCCGCGCCGCCCACATCGCCGTCGTCGGCGAGCCCCAGACGCGCGCCGGCGGATAGCCGATCTTGGCGTCGTCGGCGACCACCAGCAGGTCGGAGCAGAGTGCCATGTCGGTGCCGCCGGCGACGCAGTAGCCGTGCACCTTGCAGAGCACCGGCTTCTCGGAATGGAAGAGGCTCATGAAGCCGCGCACGTTGCGCCACATGAACTGGAAGTCGGTGACCGGGTCCCAGTTCGACTCGGGCATGTGGTTGGCGCCGATCGTCGCCGGGTCGAGCGGCGACCCCGGCGGCGCCTCCACCCCACCCAGCTCGCTCATGTCCCCCTCGGCCGAAGCGACCAGGTCATAACCGCCGCAGAACCCCGTGCCGTTGCCGGCCAGCGCAATCACGTGAACCTCAGGATCGAGGTTGGCGCGCTCCACGCAAGCCGCAAGCTCCCGCGGCATCTGAGGAGTAATCCCATTCCCCCGATCCGGTCGGTTGAGCGTTATTCGGGCGACTCGGTCGCTCGCCTCATACGTAAGCGTTTCCACCAGATCAACCTACGTTGTCTGACGCGATCTGATCAAGCAGATCAAGGACGCAGGGAGCGTGGCGTGCTTCTGCACGCGAGCGACCGAGGACGCCGATATGCGCCGGTCAGATCGCGTCAGACCCGTTCGACGATCATCGCCTTGCCCTGGCCGCCGGCCACACACATCGTCTCAATCCCCACCTGATGATCGTCCGTCTCCATCGCGTTGAGCAGGGTGCCCATGATGCGGGCGCCGGTCATGCCGAAGGGGTGACCGAGGGCGATCGCGCCGCCGTGCGTGTTCAGCTTCTCCGGGGCGATGTCGCACTCGTCCATGATCGGGATCACCTGGGCGGCGAAGGCCTCGTTGAGCTCGACCGTGTCGATGTCGTCGATCGTCATCCCGGCCCGGTCGAGGACCTTCTTGATCGCACCGATCGGGGCCACGCCCATCAGCTCGGGCTCGTTGCCGTAGGTGGCGGCGGTGACGATGCGGGCGCGCGGGGTCAGACCCAGCTCCTTGGCCTTGGTGTCGCTCATCAGCAGCACCGCGGCGGCGCCGTCGTTGAGCGGGCAGGAGTTGCCGGCGGTGACGCCGCCGCCGCCGAACGCCTCGGGCAGTTCGGAGAGCTTCTCCAGGGTCGAGGAGGCGCGGGGGCCGTCGTCCTTGCTGACCACGGTGCCGTCGGGCAGGGTCACCGGGACGATTTCGCGGTCGAAGAAGCCGTCCTCCTGGGACTTGACCGCCAGTTCCTGCGAGCGCTGGGCGAACTTGTCCATGTCGGCGCGGCTGACCTCGTACTTTTCGGCGACGTTGACCGCGGTCAGGCCCATGTCGATGTAGGCGTTGGGCTGACCGTTCTCGCCGATCAGGTTCGGGTTGCGGTCGTCGGCCCCGGCGGGCTCGGTGCGCTCGTTGAAGCGGCTGACCCACTCGACCCCGGCAGCGATGTAGACGTCGCCCTCGCCGGCCTTGATCGCGTTGCCGGCGTGGCGGATCGCGTCGAGGCTGGAGGAGCAGTAGCGCGAGACGGTGACCCCGTTGACCTCCTGCGGCAGCTTCTCGGAGAGCAGCGAGATGATCCGGCCGATGTTGAAGGCCTCGAGACCCTGCGGCATGCCGACGCCGCAGAAGACGTCCTCGACCAGCGCCGGATCGACGCCCGGGTTGCGCTCGAGCAGCTGGTCGACGACGAAGGCGCCCGTCTCCTCCGGGCGCAGCTGGGCCAGCGAGCCCTTGAAGGCGCGGCCGATCGGCGTGCGGATGGTGTCGACGATTACTGCCTCGGGCATGCTTTCTCTCCTTGGAAGCTGGGGTCGGGAAGTGCGGGCCGCAGGGTAGTGGATTGGCAGCGCATGGCTCCGGCGCAGGCTCTAAGTTAGGGGCCGATGTCGCTTGACGGCCTGCGGGCGTGGATAGGGGTGGTGGAGCGCAAGCTCGCCATGCGCACACGCGTCTTCCTCGTCCTCGTCGCGATCGCGATCGGCGGGGCCGGCGCCGGCATCTACCTCGGCGCCAACGCCCAGACCGACAAGGTCAGCGAAGGCGACCTGCGTTCCCTCCAGGAGGAACTGACGGACAGGATCGAGACGCTCGAAGCGCGGGTCGAGACGCTCGAGGCAAGCGGCGTCGCCGTGCCGGTGCCGGAACCCCAAGTCGAAGAAAAGGGCAACGGCGGCACAAAGCCAAAATAGGCTTTTAGTGCCGAATGGCACGATCTTGGGCCTCGCCGTCCCCTCCCTGCGTTACATTCGCCGCAATTCGATCTCGCGTGCAGCCGCGAGCTCTGCCGCCAGGCAGTGAAAGGAGGGCCCTGATGCCCGAGGGTTACTGCGTCAAGGAGCGAAAGAAGGTCGAGATCAAAGACGCCAAGCAGGTGACCATGAAGAACGGTCGCCCGGCGATTCAAGGTGTGTGCCCGGACTGCGGCACGAAGATCTTCAAGATCGGCAAACTCGAGTAGCCAGAGCCTGAACCGGCGTCAGCGGGCATTCGTATCCCGAGCGAATGCCACCTGGCGCGCTGACAGACGAGCGGGACGTGCGTGAGGCCTATGCGGCCCACGCCGCGGAGCTTTACGGCTTCGCGGTCCGCTCGCTTGCCGACGCCGGCCTCGCCGAAGAGGCCGTGCAGGAGACCTTCCTCCGGGCCTGGCGGGCCGGGCAGCGCTTCGATCCGCAGATCGGCTCGCTGCGCACCTGGCTCTTCGCCATCCTCCGCAACGTCGTAATCGATCTTGGTCGCGCGCGTGCCGCACGACCGGCCGTCGCCGACGGCAACGTCGAACCCGCGGTCGAGCCCTTCGACGAAGCCCTGCTCGCCTGGCAGATCGAGGAGGCGATGCGCCGGATCGGCGAGCAGCACCGCCGCGTCCTGGTCGAGACCCATTACCGCGGCCGGCCCTATGCCGAGGTCGCCAAGGAGCTGGGAGTGCCGGAGGGAACGGTGAAGAGCCGCGTCTACTACGGACTGCGCGCGCTGCGAGTCGTGCTCGAGGAGATGGGCTATGAGGACTGACGGCTGCCGCCAATGGAAAGAGTCGCTGGGCGCGTATGTCCTCGGGCAGCTTCCAGAGCAGGAGAAGCTCGCTCTCGACGCCCACCTCGAGGGCTGCGCCAGCTGCCGCGCCGAGGTCGACTCGCTGCTTGCGGTCTCGCGGCTGCTTCCCCACGCCGATCCGGCGCACTTCGGTCCCGCACCGCAACCGCCGGCGGAGCTCGGGCGGCGAATCGCCGCGACGGTCGGCTCCGAGCGGCGGGCGAAGCGGCGGCAGCGACGCCTGCGCCTCGGGCTCGGCTTCGGCGGCGCGGCGGCGACAGCGGCGGCGGCGGTGCTTGCGATCTTCGTCCTCAGCGGTGGCTCGGGCGGCGGGCCCCAGCGACACGTCTCCTTCCGGGCGCTCCCGGCCGGGGTCGAGATCGGCGCCACGCTCGAGCCGCAGGCGTTCGGCACCGAGATCCAGATGTACGTGAAGGGCGTCAGCTCGGGCACGCTCTGCCGTGTCTACATGCGCGGCCCGGACGGGAGGGACATCTCTGCCGGGACCTTCCGCTATCGCTGGGGCGGCGACTCCGCCGCGGTCCTCAGCGCCGCCCTCGACCTCTCTCGCGCCGAGGCGCTCGTCGTCCATGCCGGCAACCGCACCTTCGTCGCACCGCTCGGCGAGGGGACACCCGGCAACCGCAACCGACCCCAAGAGGAGGAATCCACGTGAAGAAGCCCCTATTCCCACTCGCCGCCCTGGCACTGATCGCGGCACTCGCGGTCGGCGGTTGCGGCGGAGGCGACGACAGCGCCGGCTCAGGCTCCGGCGCCGGCTACCGGTCCGGGGGCGAATCGACCGAATCGGCGTCGAGCACCGCCGCGACGGAAGGCACGGTGGCAATCGTCTCCGCGACGACAGTGGCGGGCCTGGGCAAGGTGATCGTCGACTCCAAGGGCCTCACTCTCTACGACTTCCATAAGGACAAAGACGGCAAGCCGGCCTGCTATGGCGCCTGCGCCGAGGTCTGGCCGCCGCTGCTCACCGAGAGCGAGCCGCGGGCGGGCGAAGGCGCGATGGCGACCAAGCTCGGCACGGCCAAACGCAGAGACGGCACCTTGCAGGTGACCTATGCCGGCCGGCCGCTCTACGCCTACGAGGCCGACAGGAAACCCGGCGACGCCAAGGGCAACGACATCGACTCCTTCGGGGCGGAGTGGTACGCGCTGCGGCCCGGCGGCGAGGAGGCCGAGGGCTAGGGGCGTTTGCGAGCGGAGATCGACGGCGGGACGAGTGCGCGGATCTCGGCCAGCAGCCGGACCGCGAGCTCTGCCGGCTGCTCACCGGGCTGAGCCTGTCCCCCGGAGGGCTCGAAGAAGCGGATCCGCAGCCGCGGGCGGCGGGGAAAGCCGGTCAGGTCTGAGGTGCCCTCGATCGCAACGCAGACGATCTTCGCCTCGGGAACTTCGAGTGCCAGGCGCCCGACGCCGCTGCGAGCCCGCAGCACCTTGCCGCGCGAGCGGGTCCCTTCGGGGAAGACCCCGATGCAGGAGCCGCGCCGCAGTTCCTCGACCGCTCGCGCCAGCGCACCGGCGTCGCCCGCTTCGCGCTCGATCGGGATCTGGCCCATCCCGTCGAGGATCGGGGACAAGCCGCGGATTTTCCAGAGGCCCGATTTGGCCAGGGCCTTGATCTGGCGACGCCGTACTGCCGAGATCCCGACCATGATCGGGTCCCAGTGGCTGTCGTGATTGCCGACGACCAGCGCCGGCCCGCTCTCCGGCAGCACCTCAACGCCCTCGGCCTGCAGCCGCCCCCAGATCGCCACCGGCCGGCAGACCGCCATCGCGGTCCGATACATCGGGCTGGGCTCTCGGCTGGGCCCGGCGGGTGTAGCGGTGTGCCCTTGCGGGGTAGTGGCCTCCATCGGCAGCGGCACGGTACTCGATTCAACCCCCCACGATGAGGAATTCGGCAAAGTGATCAAAGTCACGTATTCGTCCGGCCGGGCGCTCGAAGGTACTCGTCTCGTCCTGCGGCGTCCAACCCGGCGATCACCTTTAGCTGTATCAATCCCAACTATCTAAAGTGTCATCTGTGACGACACAGAAGCCCCTCGAGCTGATCCTGGCTCGCAACCTGATGTCCGCGCTCTCGACGCCGGCCTTCCTGGTCGACGAGGGGGGAGTGCTCGTCTTCTACAACGAGGCCGCCGGGGCGCTGCTCGGCAAGCGCTTCGAGGAGCTGGGAACGGTCGGAGTGGATGAGTGGGGATCGCTCTTCGGGCCCTTCGACAAGAGCGGCGAGCCGATTCCCTACGACGAGCTGCCGCTGGTGGTCGCGGTTCGCAACGGACGCCCGGCCCATGCTGATTTCGAGATCAGCTCCGCCGATGGCGTTCGCCACCAGGTCGAGGTCTCGGCCTTCCCGATCCTCACCGCCCACGGCTCGCAGGGAGCGATCGCCGTCTTCTGGCCGGCCGCCTCGAGCAACGGGGCCGGTCGCTGAAATGAAGGTCAAGCTCTGGGGCACGCGCGGCTCGATTCCATCGCCGGGGCCGGAGACGATCCGCTACGGCGGCAACACCTCCTGCGTCGGCGTCACCCTCTCCGACGGCTCGATGCTGGCCCTCGATGCCGGCACCGGCATCCGCAGTCTCGGCCTCGCCCTCGCCGCCGAACCCGCCCGCCTGCACATCCTGCTCACCCACCTGCACCTCGACCACATCCAAGGGCTGGTCTTCTTCGCTCCCGCCTTCCGACCGCAGACCGAGATCGTGATCTGGGGGCCCGCCTCTCCGGAGGCCTCGCTGCGCGACCGCATCGCCCGCTACATCTCCGCCCCCCTCTCCCCCGTCGAGGTGCGCGAGCTGCCCTGCGACGTCTCCTTCCGCCACTGCCCGCAGGCCGAGTGGGAGATCGGCCCGGCGCGGATCTGCGCCGCCTCGGTCGCCCACCGCGGGCCGACGCTCGGCTATCGCATCGACGACGGGGACTCCTCGCTCGCCTACATCCCCGATCACGAGCCCGCGCTCGGCGCCGACCTCGAGAACCTGAACGAGGAGTGGATCTCCGGCTACAACCTCGCCCGCGACGCCGACCTGCTGATCCACGACTGCCAGTACACGGACGAGGAGTACCCCGGCCACGAGGGCTGGGGGCACTCGATGGTCCACGACACGATCACGTTCGCCCACCGCGTCGGCGCCAAGCGCACCCTGCTCTTCCATCACGACCCGCTCCACACCGACGGATTCCTCGACGACCTCCACCGCAGCGCCCGGCAGAGCTGGGACGCGCTCGGCGGCGACCCCTCCCAGATCGAGATCGCCGCGGAGCGCTCGGAGCTCTTCGTGGCCGGTGAGGGAGAGGCCA
>JBIOVV010000057.1:0-3049 GCA_044867925.1 Solirubrobacterales bacterium
TGCCGAGGTCGCCCGCGCCGGCGGCACCGAGCAGGGCGTCAATCACGGCGTGGGTGAGCACATCGGCGTCGGAGTGTCCCGCCAGGCCCCGCGGGTGCTCGATCTCGACCCCTCCCAGGACCAACCGCCGACCCTCCTCGAAGCGATGGCTGTCGTAACCAATGCCGACGCTCACGCGTCCCGCCTCGTCCACCTAGGAGTCCTCCCGCACCGGAGCGGACAGCGGCTCGAGTCGACGCTGGCGGCGGTCGAAGACACAGATCTCCTCTACCCCGAGATCGGCGAGAAAGTCGAGTGCCTTGTCGTAGCCGTAACCGACCTGCTCGGGCAGGTGGGCGTCAGAGGAGAGGGCAAAGGCCGCGCCGGCCTCGACGCACATCTCGGCGAACGCCCGCGCCGGGTAGAGCTCGCCGACCGGCTTGCGCAGTCCCGCGGTCGAGATCTCAACCGCGATGCCGCTCTCTGCAATCGCCTCGACCGCGGTCTCGTAGAAGTAGCGCGGGTCGCGATCGGGCAGCGGCCGCGAGCTGCCCCAGACCTTGACCAGGTCGGGGTGGGCGAGGATGTCGAAGAGGCCGGAGCGGGCGCACTCGGCGAGAGCGGCGAAGTAGCGCCGCCAGACCTCGTCCGGGTCGCCCTTGCTCTCCCAGACGTCCCAGCCGGCGTGGTCGACGGCGGCGTCGCCGATGAAGTGGACCGAGCCGACCACGTAGTCGAAGTCGCGTGCCTCGAGCAGCGCCGCGGTGCGATCTTCGGCGGCAGGGATGTAGTCGCACTCGACCCCGAGCCGCAGCGGCGTACCGCGGACGAAATCGCAGTAGGAGTCGAGGTCGTCGCGAGCCTGTTCCTCCCAGAAGGGATGGCGCCAGAGATCGAGGGCCTGGGTAAAGCGGTAGACGTGCTCGGAGACGCCGAGCTCGGCGATCCCGGCAGCCTCCGCAGCGGCCAGATAACGATCGACGTTCTCGCCGGTGAAGAACCGCTCGCCGGGCGTGTCGGGCTCGTCGGGACGGAGATGGAGGTGGTAGTCGGTAAGCATCGGACGGGCAGAGTAGGCGACCCGGCCCGCGGATACGCTGGAGCCGTGGTCCATCTGCGAATCGTCGTGCCGGGAGAACGCTGCGGCAAGGTCCTCGACCTGCTCGAAGCGGCCCCCTCGACGACCAACCTGGTCTTCCTCGCCGGCGCGGCGCGTCAGCCCAAGGGCGACGTCGTGCTCTGCGACGTCGCCCGCGAGGAAGCGAGCGTGCTGATCGAGGACCTGAAGGAGATGGGGAGCGGGCGCGAGGGCTCGATCGCGCTCGAGCAGATCGACTCGCAGGTCTCCGAGGCCGCGAAGCGGGCCGAGCGGGCCGCCCGCGGGATGCCCTCCGACGCCGTGGTCTGGGAGGAGGTCGAGGCGCGCACCTCCGAGAGCACCGAGCTGGGCGGCAACTTCCTCGTCTTCATGATGCTCGCCTGCCTGATCGCCTCGGTCGGCATCTTCACCGGCTCGCCGATCCTGATCGTCGGAGCGATGGTGGTCGGGCCGGAGTTCGGGCCGCTGGCCGGACTCTGCGTGGCGCTGGTCGAGCGCCGTCGCGGCGTCGGCCTGCGCTCGCTGACGGCGCTGGCGGTCGGCTTCCCGATCGGGATCACCGCCGCCTTCCTCTTCGCCCTGGTCTGCGTCGCGACCGGCCTGGTCGACGCCGGCTTCGAGAGCACCAAGAACCCGCTGACGCAGTTCATCGCCGAGCCCGATGCCTTCTCCTTCATCGTCGCCGCCTTTGCCGGCGCCGCGGGTGTCCTCTCGCTCACTTCCGCCAAGTCCGGTGCCTTGGTCGGAGTGCTGATCTCGGTGACGACGATCCCCGCCGCCGCCAACATCGGCGTCGCCGCCGCGCTCGGCAACTGGGACGACTGGGTGGGCGCGATGACCCAGCTCACGGTCAACCTGAGCGCGATCGTGCTCGCCGGTGTGGTCACGCTCTACATCGAGCGCGTCCTCTTCGAGCGGCGCCGCCATCGGCATCTCGGCGACGGCACGAGACAGGCCGGCGGGCTGCCGGCCGCTCCCGACCGCAGCGCGCCCCGCCGGTGATCGATCGGGCGCTACCCAGCTGAGCGCTCGGCGAGGAGGAGCTCCGCCAGCTTCAGGTCCAGTGGCGTAGTCACCTTGAGATTCTCCGCGGAAGACGGGTGAATCAGGACCTTGCCCCCCGCCGCCTCGACCACCATCGCCTCGTCCGTCGCCCCTGCCACCTGCGCGGGATCGGCCGCCAGCGCCTCGCCCAGCGCCGCCGTGCGGAAGACCTGAGGCGTCTGCGCCGCCCAAAGACGCCTGCGCTCCAAGGTCCGCCCTACCAGGTGCAACGTTTTTCGCTCCTCGTGGAGCTGTAAAGCGTTGCACCCGTCCGGAGCGTGGTTACTCGGTGCGACAGCTTGCTTGATCGTGTCGGTGACCGGGGTTGCCGCGATCGCACCGGCGGTCCCCAAGTTCGCGGCCAAGCCGACTACGTCCTCGATCAGCTCGGGCGTCACGAGCGGGCGGGCCGCATCGTGGATCGCGACCAGCTCGGTGCCGACCGCCTGCAGCGCGTTGGCAACCGACTCGGCGCGCGTGGCGCCGCCGTCGACGACGCCGACGTCTCCGCCGGCAAGGTCGTGGATGTGCCCCGGCGGGCAGGCGACCACGATCGAGCGCACCGAAGGCGCCGCCCGAAAGGCCGCGATCGACCACTCGACCATCGGCCTCCCGGCCAACGGCACGAAGGCCTTCGGGCCGCCGGCTCCGAGCCTCTGCCCGGAGCCGGCGGCCGCGATGACTGCGGTGACTGCCGAACCGCTAGGCGGCAGCGGCGGCGAAGCGCTCTTCGAGGAGGCCATCGAGGTATTCCTCCGCCCCCTCCTCGTCCTTGTCGAGCGCGTACATGAACTCCGAGGCGAGGATCTTCTTCGCCCGGGTGTACATCTGCTTCTCTCCAGTGGAGAGGCCCTTTTCCATCTCGCGAATGGCGAGGTTGCGGACTACCTCGGCCAGCTCGAAGACGTCGCCGGTCTTGATCTTCTC
>JBIOVV010000058.1:0-4018 GCA_044867925.1 Solirubrobacterales bacterium
GGCGACGAAGCGCTGGTCGAGCGCGCGGTCGCGGCCGCCGACGACGCTCCCGTCATAGGGGCTCCGCACCTCTCCCCACGCGCCGGTCTCGACCCACTCGCCTGCGGCGAGCAGCTTGTGGTCGTCCGCTTGCACTTTGCCCAGGGTAGAGCAGGCCGAGACTCTTCCATCGCGAACCTGTTGATCGAACGATGCGGATTCGACTGCTCGCCCTGCTCCTCTTCCTCTGCCTCGCCCCGAGTGCGCAGGCCGGCGTCTCCTGGGTGGTCCGCGGCCACGGCTTCGGGCACGGGGTCGGGGTCAGCCAGTACGGCGCCTACGGCTTCGCCCTGCACGGCAAGGACTACCGCTTCATCCTCGCCCACTACTACCAGGGCAGCACGATCAGCCAGGTAGAGGGGCCGAAAGTCGTCCGTGTCCTGCTCGAGATCTCACCTGGCGACATCGGCTTCAGCGGCGCCACCAGCGCCTGCGGCCGGGCCCTCGACCCCACCCGCGACTACGAGGCGCACCGCGCCGGCTCCCGCGTCAAGCTGCGCAGCGCGGCCGGCAGGCCGCTGGCCGATTGCGGCAGCAAGCTGCGCGCGGCCGGCAAAGGAAGGATCGCGATCGCCGGCGTCGGCAGCTTCCGCGGCGCGCTCGAGTCGGTGCCCACCGAAAGCGAGGCCGGGTCGCTCAACGTGATCAACGCGCTGGCGGTCGAGCAGTACGTCAAGGGCGTGATCGCCAACGAGTCGCCGCCCTCGTGGCCGGCGGCCGAGCTGCGCGCGCAGGCGGTCGAGTCGCGCTCCTTCGCCCTCACCGGGGGGGTCGATGGCAACGGCTTCGACCTCTACGACGACACCCGCAGCCAGGTCTACGACGGCCTCTCCAGCGAGACCGCGACGACCAACGCGGCGACCGACGCGACCAGGGGCGAGGTCGTGACCTACGGCGGCAAGATCGTCGTCACCTACTTCTCCGCCTGCTCGGGCGGCTACACCGAGAGCGTCCAGAACGTCTTCTTCGGCCCGGCGGTCCCCTACCTGACCGCGGTCCCCGATCCCTACGACTACTACTGCCCCCTGCACGACTGGACGCTGCGCTTCAGCGGCCCCGAGATCAGCGCCAAGCTCGGCGGCTACCTCAAGGGCCGCCTGAAGAAGGTCGTCGTCACCAAGCGCGGCGTCTCCCCCCGCATCGTCTCCGCAAAGCTCTTCGGCAGCGGCGGCGTCAGCACCGTGACCGGCGAACAGCTCCAGGTCGCGCTCGGCGGCTACAGCACCTGGATGAGCTTCCAGAAGGTGGCCGGCTAACCGTCCGGGTAGGGCTGGATCGGGATGCCGTGGTCGGTCTCGCGCATGCCGAACTCGTAGGCGGCGCCGGCGCTTAGGGTGAGCCGGCGGGGTGGCTCGGCGGGGCGTTCGACGGTCAGCTCGAGGTCGGAGACCGAGCAGTTGACGGTGTTGTGCTCGGGGCCCTTGGGGTCGGCGTAGACCCAGCCGACGAAGTCCTTCTGCGGAGCCGAGACGCGGCCACGGACGACGATGTCCTTGCCGGGCAGGGTGAACTCGCAGGCGGTCGGCCGGGCCTCGATCGATGCGTTGCGGATCTGGCCGAGGCCGCCGAGGCGGTGCGGCTCGCCATCGAGCACGAGCATCCCCGAGGGCAGCCAGGGCGTGGTCCAGGGGCCGGCCTTGACGCGGGCGGCGCCGGCGTCGAAGTAGCTGCCCTCGTCGCCTGCGAAGCCGGTGCCCTCGAGCCAGACCCAGCGCTCGGCGTGCTCGCTGCCCCAGTTGTGGCCGATCATGCCGGGCCAGCCGTCCAGCTCGATCGTCTCGCCGTCCAGCTCGAGCCGGCCGCTGAAGCTGGCACTGGGAAACGGCGCGACGAACTTGGTCCGCGGCAACGGCGCCTCGTAGAGCCAGTCGGCGGGCAGGTACTTGCAGGGCTGGGCATCGCCGGAGAAGGTGAGGTCCCAGCCGGCCGTCAGGGCGTCGGTCTGGATCGAGCCGCCGGCGTGGCCCGGGCCGATCTCGGCCTTGTCGACGCGGATCCATGAGCCGACCGGGGCCGCCAGCTGTGCGGCCGGCACGGTGACCTTCGTCGCTCGCGGCCCCTCGGCGTCGCGATCGAAGAGGCAGAACCAGATCGAGGCGTTCGGCTCGGCGCCCGGCCGCTTGTGGACCGTGTGGCGGATCCAGATCCCCTGCCCGCCGCCGGGCCGGCAGGCCTTGACGTAGAAGCTCTCGTAGTGGCCGGCCTTCGTCGCGACCCTTGGGAAGCGCGCCCCTTCGTCCATGTCAGAACACTAGAGCCCGAAAACCAAGCAGGTCGGTGGACGCAGGAGGTGGTGAAGCGAGCGCACCATTTGGTGCGTGAGCGAGCCGTCCGACCGAGGACGCCGAGATGCGCCGGTTTGCAGGGCTCTAGACCTTGATGGTTATGACGTCGCCGTCGCGGACGACGTAGTCGCGGCCCTCGATGCGCAGCAGGCCCTTGTCGCGGGCGGGCGCGTAGCCGCCGCACTCGACCAGCTCCTGCCAGCCGATCGCTTCCGCCTTGACGAAGGCGTCCTGGATCTCGGTGTGGATCGTCCCCGCCGCCTGCCAGGCGGTCGAGCCGCGGGGGATCGGACGGGCGACGGCCTCCTTGCCCTCGCCGGCGGTGAAAAAGGTGAGCAGGTCGAGCAGGTCGTAGGCGGCGCGGACCAGTCGCGCCAGGCCCGAGCCCTCGACCCCGTAGGACTCGCGCATCTCCTCGGCTTCGGCCGGGTCGAGCTCGGCCAGCTCCCCCTCGATGCGGGCGCTGACGGCGACGACGCCGGCGCCGACCGAGCCGGCGTGGTCGATGACGGCCTGCGGCGCCTCGGCGTCGCCCTCGTCGACGTTGGCGACGTAGAGGATCGGCTTCGAGGTCAGCGCCTGCAGGTTGCGCGGGCCGTGCGCGGCTGCCTCGGGAACGGGCACCGAGCGGGCCGGCTTGCCCTCGGCGAGCGCCGCGACCACCTGCTCGAGCCAGTCGCGCTCGGCGATCGCCTCCGCGTCGCCCGCCTTGGCGCCCTTGCCGACCCGGTGCAGGCGCCGCTCGGCCTGCTCGTAGTCGGAGAGCACCAGCTCGGTCTCGATCGTCTCGATGTCGGCCAGGGGGTCGACGCGGCCGTCGGGGTGCGGCACGCCGGAGTCGGCGTGGCAGCGGACGACGTGGCAGATCGCGTCGGTCTCGCGGATCGAGGCGAGGAACTGGTTGCCCAGGCCCTCCCCCTCCGAGGCGCCCTTGACCAGGCCGGCGATGTCATGGAAGGCGATCGTCGCCGGTTCCAGCTTGGAGGACTTGAGCGTCGCGGCGACCCGCTCGAGCCGCTCGTCGGTGACCGGGGCGATCGCCACGTTCGGCTCGATCGTCGTGAAGGGGTAGTCGCCGGTCTGGGCCCCGCCGCTGGTCAGCGCGTTGAAGAGGGTCGACTTGCCGGCGTTGGGCAGACCCACTATCCCGACCTTCACAGTGAGAGCGGAACGATCAGGCCCAGGACGATGCCGAGGAAGGCGCCGGCGAGGACGTCGGACGGGTAGTGCATGCCGAGGTAGGGACGGCCGAGCGAGAGGGCGAGGGCGACGACGAGCGCGCCCGCCGTCGCCGGGTCGACCCGGAACATCGCCGTCGCCACCGCGAACGAGGAGAGGGCGTGGGCGGAGGGAAAGCTGAGCGAGCTGGGCGCGCCACCGAGCGGCGGCAGCCCCTCGAGCACCGGCCGCGGCCGCTTCACCAAGAGCTTGATCCCGTAGTTGAGCCCGATCGCGATCGGCCCGAGCACGGCGCAGATCAGCCAGGCTTCCCGCCGCTCAGGGTCGATCAGCGCCAGCGCCACACCGATCGCAACCCAGACGACCGCGTTGTTGCCGGCCTTGCCCAGCGCCTGTGCAGCTTTCTCCAAGCCGAGCGTATGGCCGCGAGTCCGCATGACGCGGAGGAGTCTGAGATCGAGCTCATGCATAGGCGGGGCGCAGGATAGGTGCCTCGGGCGGGTGGCGTGGGTGAG
>JBIOVV010000059.1:0-15146 GCA_044867925.1 Solirubrobacterales bacterium
AGGCCGCTCGTTTTGGGAGGGGGCACCCGGCTCTCCCCTGCTTAGCCAAAGAAAACCTCAGCCTCCGAGTACAACGACTCCGGCACCGTCTTCAGCTCCGCCGTAGCCTCACTCAGGTCAACGAGCTGAATGTCAGTGCCCCGCAGCGCCGTCATCTTGCCCCATTCCCCCGCATCGACGGCATCGATCGCATGCAGCCCGAATCTAGTTGCCAGCACCCGGTCGAACGCCGTCGGGGTGCCGCCCCGCTGGACGTGGCCGAGCACCGTCGCCCGCGCCTCCTTGCCGGTGCGCCGCTCGATCTCCCCCTCGAGCCAGTGGGCGATGCCGCCGAGGGCGACGTGGCCGAACTGGTCGAGCTTCTCGCTCTTCGTCTCCGCCATGCCGCCGACCGGCTGGGCGCCCTCGGCGACGACGAGGATCGGCGCGAACTGGTGCTCGAAGCGGCGGCCGACGAACTGGCAGACGCGGTCGAGGTCGAAGGGCAGCTCGGGGATCAGGATCACGTTGGCGCCGCCGGAGAGGCCGGCATGAAAGGCGATCCAGCCCGCATGGCGGCCCATCACCTCGACGATCAGGACGCGGTGGTGGCTGTCCGCCGTCGTGTGCAGGCGGTCGATCGCCTCCATCGCGATGTTGACCGCGGTGTCGAAGCCGAAGGTGTAGTCGGTGGCTCCGAGGTCGTTGTCGATCGTCTTCGGCACGCCGATCACCGAAACTCCGTGCTCAGTGTGGAGGCGAGAGGCGGCACCGAGCGTGTCCTCGCCGCCGATTGCGATCAGGCCGTCGACGCCGTCGGCCGCGAGGTTCTCGAGAAGGCGCTGGGGCCCGTCCTCCTGCTTGAAGGGATTGGTGCGCGAGGCACCCAGAATCGTGCCGCCACGCGGCAGGATGCCCCGCACCTCGGGCACGCCGAGCGCCCGGCTGTCGCGCTCGAGAGGGCCTCGCCAACCGTCGCGGTAGCCGACGAACTCGTGGCCGCAGTGTTCGACCCCCTTGCGCACGACCGCCCGGATCACCGCGTTCAATCCCGGGCAATCCCCCCCACCGGTGAGCACGCCGATCCGCATCGCCCTCAGATTAGCCGTGACTAACGCCCAACCAAGCGCTAGGTTCAACCGAGGCGGATGGAGCGAGCGAAAGGAGCACGAAGGATGAGCGACGCGGTGGACATGCAGGCATTGCGCAAGGCGGGTCAGAAGACCTGGTCGGAAGGCGACTTCGCGGTCGTCGCGGCGATCGTGATGATGGTCTCCGAGGAACTCGTCGAAGCCCTCGACGTCGTGCCCGGCGAGCGGGTGCTCGACGTCGCCTGCGGCAGCGGCAACGCCGCGATCGCCGCGGCGCGGCGCACCTGGGGCAACGTGGTCGGCGCCGACTTCGTCCCCGCCCTGCTCGAGCGCGCCCGCGAGCGGGCTGCCGCCGAGCGTCTCGACATCGAGTTCGTCGAGGGCGATGCCGCCGAGCTGCCCTTCGGCGAGGGCGAGTTCGACGTGGTCACCTCGGTCTTCGGCGCCATGTTTGCCCCCGATCAAGCGCAAGCCGCGGCGGAGCTGCTGCGCGTCTGCAAGCCCGGCGGCCGCATCGGCATGGCCAACTGGGTCCCCGACGGCCCGGTCAGCCAGCTCTTCGCGATCGTCGCCAAGCACGCGCCGCCGCCGCCCGGCTTCACCCCACCGGTGCTCTGGGGCACCGAGGACAAGGTGCGCGAGCTGCTCGGCCCGGGCATCGGCGACCTGAAGATGGAGCGCCGCGTCTCACGGCAGCCGTTCCGTTCGATCGACCACTACCTGGAGATCTTCCGCAGCTACTTCGGACCGATCAAGCTGGCCTTCGACCGGGTTGGGCCCGAGGGCGAAGCGGCGTTGGAGGCCGACCTGCGCGAGCAGCTGGAGAAGTGCAACACCGCGGGCGATCGCGCCTTCGTGCTCGAACCCGAGTACCTCCAGGTCCTGGCCACGCGGGCGGGCTAGCCGCCGGCTAGCTCGGCCGCAGAACTCTGATCGAGGCGCCGACGAGGAGGATCGCAAGGAAGATCAGGCCGGCGACACCGCCGCCTTGACCGAACACGCTGTAGCCGACCGCCGTCGTGGCGAGGGCGAGAAAGAGTGCGACGACCATTCCCATGCGGCGGGCATCCTATCCGTTCCGCCGGTTGCGGTCTCAGCCGGCGAGAGCCGCGCGCGCCTCGCCCAGGAAGCTGCCCACCGCCTCCCCGGCGCCGCCCGGCCCGTCCGCCTCGCCGGCAGCGCGAACCAGCCGGCTGCCGACGATGACGCCATCGGCAACCTCACCCACCTGGGCCGCCTGCGCGGGCGTGCCGATCCCGAAGCCGACCGCGACCGGCACCTCGGCCTCGGCCTTCGTCGCCGCGACCAGATCGCTCAACTCCGCCGGAACCTCATCTCGCTCCCCAGTCGTCCCAACCGTCGAGACCACATAGACGAACCCCTGCGCAACCTCGCAGATCCGCACCCGCCGCTGCGCCGGCGTGGTCGGCGCCACCAGCGGCACCAGGGCCAGGCCGACCGCGGCGAACTCCTCGCGCACAGGCTCGGCTTCCTCGAGCGGCAGATCCGGGACGATCGCCCCCGCCGCCCCAACCGCAAGCAACCGCTCGGCAAACTCGGCGGCACCACCGTGGGCCAGCACCATGTTGGAGTAGACCATGAAGACCACCGGCACCCGCTCCGCCATCACCTCACAAAGCTCCAGAGCGCTCTCCAGGGTCGCCCCCGCCTCCAATGCCGCGGTCGCCGCCGCATGAATGGTCGGCCCATCGGCCAGCGGATCCGAAAACGGCACCCCAAGCTCAACCAAATCCGCCGACTCCGCATAAGCCTGAGCGACGGCAAGCGAGGTCTCCCGATCCGGATACCCAGCCATCATGTATGGCATCAGCGCCGCCCGCCCCTCGTCCCTCGCAATTCGGAATGCAGCTCCGATCCGCTCCGAACCCGTCGAAGCTGTCGAGCTCCGAGCCAGTGGGTCGTTCGACGGAGCCTCCCCGCTGTTGCTCCGGCGAATGACCCCCTGGCTCCCCCCCTCACCATTGCCGCTCCGGCGAGTCAACCCCCGGCTCCCTGCTCGAGCACCTCAGCCAAGTCCTTATCGCCCCGCCCGCTGAGGCAGAGAACGTCGTAGCCATCGCTGCCGTCCGCGTTCCCCAGGAACCAGGCGATCGCATGCGAGGACTCGAGCGCCGGAATGATCCCCTCGAGCCGGGTCAGCGCCGAGAAGGCCTCGAGCGCCTGCCCATCGGTGACCGCGAAGTAGCTTGCCCGGCCCGTATCGCGAAGGTGCGCGTGCTGGGGGCCGACGCCGGGATAGTCGAGACCGGCCGAGATCGAGTGCGCCTCGAGGATCTGCCCCTCCTCGTCGGCGAGCACCGAAGAGAGCGAGCCGTGCAGGACGCCGGTGCTCCCCTTGCCCAGGGACGCCCCGTGACGGTCGGTGTCGACCCCCTCTCCAGCAGCCTCGACCCCGATCAACTCGACCTCTTGATCGTCGATGAACGGCGTGAAGATGCCGATCGCGTTCGAGCCTCCGCCGACGCAGGCGATCACTCGCGAAGGCAGACCCCCCTCGACCGCCAGCGCCTGTTCGCGCGCCTCGTCGCCGATCACCCGTTGCAGATCCCGCACCAGGGCCGGATAGGGCGCCGGGCCGACCGCGGAGCCGATTATGTAGTGGGTCGTCTCGACCTCGGCCACCCAATCCCGAATCGCCGCGCTGCTGGCCTCCTTCAGCGTCCGCGCCCCGGCCTCGACCGGGACCACCTCGGCTCCGAGCAGCCCCATCCGCTCGACGTTGGGCCGCTGGCGGCGAATGTCCTCCGAGCCCATGTAGACGACGCATTCGAGACCGAGCAGGGCGCAGGCGGTGGCGGTGGCGACGCCGTGCTGGCCGGCGCCGGTCTCGGCGATCACGCGCGGCTTGCCCATCCGCTCGGCGAGCAGCGCCTGGCCGATCGCGTTGTTGATCTTGTGGGCGCCGGTATGGGCGAGATCCTCGCGCTTGAGGTAGACGCGGCGGCCGGCCCGAGCCGAGAGCCGGTCGGCAAGGTAGAGCGGCGTCGGGCGGCCGATGAAGTCGCGGTGCAGCAGGCGCAGACGCTCGCTGAAGGCGTCGTCCTCCCGCGCCTCGCCCCAGGCGGCGCCGAGCTCGTCGAGCGCCGCGATCAGCGTCTCCGGCACATAGCGGCCCCCGTAGGGCCCAAAGCGCTCCTCGACCGCGCTCATGCGGAGGGGACGCTAGCGCCCTTGGTCGCCTCGAAGAAAGCCGCCATCGCGGCATGGTCCTTGCGACCCGGCTCCGCCTCCACCCCGCTCGCCACGTCGACCGCATAGGGATGCGTCATGGCGATCGCCGTGGCGACGTTGTCCGGCCGCAGGCCCCCGGCGACGATCGCCGGGATCTCAGAGCGGCGCTCGCGCAGCAGCCCCCAGTCGAAGCTTTCGCCGGTCCCGCCCCAGAGGCCCTTGCCGCGGCGGTCGAAGAGATGGAAGTCGGTCCGGAACGCCTCCGCCCCGTGCACCTCCGCCCCGCTGGCGACGTGGATCGCCTTGATCACCTTGACCCCGGTCCGCCGCGCCACCTCGGCGCAGAACTGCGGCCCCTCTGCCCCGTTCAGCTGCACCATCGTCAGACCGGCCCCCTCGACGGCCTTCGCCACTTCCTCTAGCTCCGGATTGACGAAGACCCCCACCACCTCGCACTTGCGCCGGTAAGCAGCGCAGATAGCCGCCGCCCGGTCAGCCGAACAAGCCCGCGGGCTCTTCTCGTAATGAATCAGCCCAATGGCCCAAGCCCCGAGCAAAACCGCCTCCGCGGCGTCATCCAGATTGGTGATCCCACAAATCTTCACGCGCATACAGCTCAGAGTACGGGAGCACGCCCACGAGGCGGGAGCCGGACCCCGTCCCTATTCAGCCGAGGCGGCATCCCGCGCGGACCAGAGGGAGCGCCGGGTGGCACTTCCCAAAACACCCCAGCGAGGCTCCTGCCGAGCGTTTTGGGAAGTGCCACCCGGCGCTCTGTCGGCCCGCCCGTCTATTCGGTGGAATCCGGCCGGACCCCGAGCGTCACGGTGACGGTCTTTTCTTCGTCGTCCCCGCGCAGCAGCGTCAGCTCCATCTCGTCGCCCGGCTGCGCCGAGTTGACCTTGTCGACCACTTCCTCCATCGCGCTGACCGGCTTGCCGTCGACCTCGGTGATGATGTCGCCGCCGAGGTTGACCTGGACGCCTTCGATCGTCGCGTCGGTGTCGCCGCCCTCGATGCCGGCCTTGTCGGCCGGGCTGTCCTTGACGACTTCGTTGACGAGGGCGCCTTTGTCGACCGGCAGTTTCAGTGCCTTGGCCAGCTCGGGCGTGACGCTGCCACCGCTGATGCCGAGGTAGGCGTGCTTGACCTCGCCGTGCTCTTCGAGCTGTTGAACGACTTCGCGGGCGGTATTGATCGGCACCGCGAAGCCGATGCCGACGTTGCCGCCGCTGCCGCCACCGGTCTGGATCTGCGAGTTGATCCCGATCACCCTGCCGCCGGAGTCGATCAGCGGACCGCCGGAGTTGCCGGGGTTGATCGCCGCATCGGTCTGGATCACGTGCGATATCGAGAAGCCATTGGGGGCCTGGATCTGGCGCTGCAGGGCGGAGACGATGCCGGCGGTCACGGTGCGATCGAGCCCGAACGGGTTGCCGATCGCGACCACCGGGTCGCCGACCTGAACCTTGGAGGAGTCGCCCAGCGAAAGCGGATGCTGCTGGGCGGCGGGGACGTCGATCTTGAGCAGGGCGACGTCGGTCGCGGGATCGGTGCCGACGACCTCGGCCTCGTGGCTGACGTCCGAGGAGCCGAGCTTGACCTCGACTTTGGTCGCGCCTTCGACCACGTGGTTGTTGGTGACGACGTGGCCTTCGGTGTCGATCAGGAAGCCCGAGCCGGTGGCGGTGCCCCCGCCCCTCGGTTCTTCTTCCCCGAACGGGTTGAACGGCGAAGAGGATTCCTGGGCGGGCTCGGTCGCTTCGATGAAGGCGACGCCCTGGCCGTCGTGACGGTAGATCTCGTTGACGGTGTTGACGTCACCGCTGCTCTTGACGGTGTCGATCGGCGCACTGCTGAGCGGCGCCGTGATCGTGGTGGTGGTGTTGTCGCCGACATCGAGCCAACCGGCGGCAATCCCGATCCAGCCGATCGCGGCGACCACGGCGCCGCCGAGCAGTGCTGAGCCGAACGATGAGCGAAAGAAGTGACGCATTGGAGGCACTGTAGGTGCGTTCCCTCAGCGCTTCCTAAACAGGCCGCAAAACGAGTCTAAATTTCGGCTGCTCAGGGCAGATGATGCTCGCGGGTGCCCTCATCGACCCCGGTCAGCTCGCGTGTCTTCGCCTCCGGGTCCGGAGCGCTCATCAGGGCGCCGCCGATCAGCACCGCGTCGACTCCGACCCGCTCGAGCTCCTCGAGCTGCTCGCGGGAGGAGATGCCGCTCTCGGCGACGACGGTCTTGCCGGCCGGAATGTCGGGCATCAGCTCGTAAGTCGTCGCCACGTCGACCGTGCCGGCGTCCAGATCGCGGTTGTTGATCCCGATCACGTCGGCGTCGAGCTCCAGCGCCCGCTGCAGCTCCTCGGCGTCGTGGACCTCGACCAGGCAATCGAGGTCGAGGCCGCGCGCCTGCTCGTACATCTCACGCAGCTTGCGGTCGTCGAGCGCGCGGACGATCAGCAAGACCGCGTCGGCGCCGTTGACCGCCGCCTCGAGGAGCTGGTAGGGGTCGACGATGAAGTCCTTGCGCAGAATCGGCAGGTCACAGGCAGCCCGCGCGGCGCGCAGATCCTCGAGTGACCCGCCGAAGTGACGCTCGTCGGTGAGCACCGAGAGCGCCGCCGCGCCGCCGCGCTCATAGGCGCCGACCTGATCGGGGACGATGGCGGCGCCGGAGATCTCGCCGGCGCTCGGGGAGCGCCGCTTGAACTCGGCGATCAGCGACAGCCCGGGGCGCACCAGCGCCTCGCTGAAGGGCCGGTCCTCGCCGCGCGCGGACAGGTTCGACTCGAGGTCCGTCTGCGGGACCTGGCCACGGCGTTCCTCCACCCCTTCTCGCGCCACCGAGATCAGCTGCTCGATCATTGCCACTGGACTAGCGAAGCCTAGACGGCAGACGCCGTCGTCGCCTCGATCAGGCGGTCGAGCAACTCGGCTGCCGCGCCGGAGCCGACCGTCGCGCCCGCCTTCTCGACCCCCTCGGCAAGGCTGGCGGCTGCCCCGCCGACATAGATCGCGGCACCGGCGTTGAGCAGGACGAGGTCACGGCGGGGGCCGGGCTCGCCGGCCAGCACCGCGCGCGAGGCGGCGGCGTTCTCCTCGGGGCTGCCTCCCGCCACGTCCTCCAGCTCTGCCTCGGCGAAACCGAAGTCGGCGGGCTCGACGTAGCGCTCCTCGGTGCGGCCGTCGATCACCTCGATCACCCGGGTACGGGCCGAGATCGAGAGCTCGTCGACGCCGTCCTCGGCGGCGACGACCATCGCCTTGACACTGCCCAGCCCGACCAGCGCCTCGGCGATCGTCTCCTGGTAGTGACGGTCGGAGACGCCGAGCAGCTGCCGCTCGGCACCGGCCGGGTTGGTGAGCGGGCCGAGGAAGTTGAAGATCGTCCGCACGCCGAGCTCCTTGCGCACCGGCACCACGTGCGCCATCGCCTTGTGGTGGCGCGGCGCGAACATGAAGCCGAAACCGACTTCGTCGATGCAACTGCCCACCTGCTCGGGCTCGAGCTCGATGTTGACGCCGAGCGCCTCCAGCAGGTCGGCGGAGCCGCACTTGCTCGTGCTGGAGCGATTGCCGTGCTTGGCGACAGCGCAGCCGGCGGCGGCGGCGACCAGCGCGGCCGTGGTCGAGACGTTGAAGGTCGAGGGACCGCCGCCGGTGCCCGCGGTGTCGACCAGGTCCGTGCGCGAGGTGGCGACCGGCCTGGCGAGCGAGCGCATCGTGCGCGCCAGGCCGACCAGCTCGGGCACCGTCTCGCCCTTCGCCCGCAGGGCGATCAAAAAGGCGCCGGTCTGCACCTCGCCGCTCCGCCCCTCCATGATCTCGGCGAGGACGGCGGCGGCGTGGTCGGCGGTGAGGTGATCGCCGGCGCAGACCGCGTCGATCGCCCTGGCGACGATGTCGTTCGTGGTCATCGCCTCAAGCCCCCTCCGCTCCGGTGCGCTTTATCCCCCCATGGGGAGGGAAAAGCGCACCGCAAGCTCATTTGGAGCCTCCGAGGAAGTTGGCGAGCAGGTGCTTGCCCTGGGGGGTGAGGACCGACTCGGGGTGGAACTGGACGCCCTCGGCGGGCAGCTCGCGGTGGCGGGCGCCCATCACGACCTCGCCGAGCCGGGCGCTGACTTCGAGCTCGTCGGGCAGGTCCGGGTCGGCGACGAGCGAGTGGTAGCGGCCGGCGACGAGCGGGCTGGGCAGTCCCGCATAGACGGTCCGCCCGTCGTGGCTGACCTCCGCCTCCTTGCCGTGGATCGGCTCCCCCTGCACGGTGCGGCCGCCAAAGGCCTCGACCAGCGACTGGTGGCCGAGACAGACGCCCAGCACCGGGATACCCGCCTCGGCAAAGCGGCGGATCGCCTCTTTCGAGATGCCGGCCTCGGCTGGGGTGCAGGGGCCCGGGGAGACGACGAGGCGCTCGGCGCCGCGTTCGAGCAGCTCCTCGACCGTGGCCTTGTCGTTGCGGACCACCTCCAGCTCAGCACCGAGCTCGCCCAGGTACTGGACCAGGTTGTAGGTGAAGGAGTCGTAGTTGTCGATCACGAGCACGCGCACGATCAACTCCAGTCCGGCTGTTCGCAGGCCAGCTCGACGGCGCGGAAGACCGCCCTGGCCTTGTTGACTGACTCGTTGTACTCGTAGGCCGGTTTGGCGTCGGCCACGGTGCCGCCCCCGGCCTGCACGTGCACCTGGCCGTCCTTGGCGACGACGGTGCGGATGTGGATCGCCGTGTCGAGGTCCCCGTTCCAGGAGAGGTACCCGATCGCGCCCCCGTAAGAGCAGCGCTTGACCGGCTCGAGCTCGTCGATGATCTGCATCGCCCGCACCTTGGGCGCGCCTGAGAGGGTGCCGGCCGGCAGGGCCGAGCGCAGCACGTCCATCGCGCCGACGCCCTCGCGCAGGGTGCCGGAGACCTGGCTGACGATGTGCAGCACGTGCGAGTAGGTCTCGACCACCATCAGCTCGTCGACCGCGACCGAGCCGTACTCGCAGACGCGGCCGAGGTCGTTGCGGCCGAGGTCGACCAGCATCACGTGCTCGGCGCGCTCCTTGGGGTCGTTGACGAGGCGCTCGGCGAGGCGGCGGTCCTCCTCCTCGTCGGAGCCGCGCGGGTAGGTGCCCGCGATCGGCCGCGTCTCGACCCGGCGGCCGCTGACTTTGACCAGCGGCTCGGGCGAGGCGCCGGCGATCTGGAAGTCGCCGAACTCGAGGAAGTACATGTAGGGCGAGGGATTGACCGCGCGCAGGCCGCGGTAGACCGAGAAGGCCTCGACCGGTGCGGGGGCCGAGAAGCGCTGCGAGGGGACGACCTGGAAGGCGTCGCCGGCGTGGACGTACTCGACGATCCGCGCCACCGCCGCTTCGAACTCCTCCCGCTCCATGTTCGAGCTGAAGCCGGGCGGCTCGCTTAGCATCGCCCGCTCGGGCATCGGCACGGCGCCGCGCAGGCGCTGCCGGGCGTCGGCGATCGCCGCGGCGGCGCGCTCGTAGGCGGCGTCGATGCCGCCCTCGTCGTCGGCGAAGGCGCAGGCCATGATCGTCAGCTCGTGGCGCAGGTGGTCGAAGACGAGCAGCAGGTCGGTGACCATCAGCGCCATGTCGGGCAGGCCGAGCGGGTCCGGGTTGGGCTCGGCGAGCGGCTCGACCGTGCGCACCAGGTCGTAGCCGAAGAAGCCGACCGCGCCGCCGCTGAAGGGCGGCAGGCCCTCGACCGGAGCGGGCTGGAACCTCTCCAGGTACTCGGCGACTGCCGCATAGGGGTCGGGAGCGTCGCGCTCACCCGCGCCGCTGTCCGAGAGCACGCCGTCGCTCCAGCGCAGCACGGCACGGGGCCGGAAGCCGACGAAGGAGTAGCGGCCGACCTGGCCCTGCTCGGCCGACTCGAGCAGGAAGCAGGGCGCTCCCTCGGGCTCCCCCGCGCGCAGCTTGAGGAAGGCGGAGACGGGTGTCTCGCAATCGTCGAGCAGGCGGGCGCAGACCGGCACGACGTTGCCCTGGGCAGCCAGCACCCGCGCCTCCTCCAGCGAAGGAGTCAGCTTCAGCTCGGAAGAGCCCCGTGCTCGTGTTCCCGAGGCACTGGACATCATCAGATTGCCACCAGTACCTCGGCCAACTCGCTAACGGCGACGGCCATTGAGCACTTCCATCGCGGCCGACTGCGGGACCTCGCGCGAGGCGAGCAGGACGGCGAGGTGGTAGAGCAGGTCGGCGGCCTCTTCGGCGACGCGCTCGTCCGACTCTTCACGGGCGGCGCGGACGACCTCCTCGGCCTCCTCCTCGACCTTCTCTCCGATCAGCTTCGGGTCGTCGAGCAGCTCCACCGTGTAGCTGCCCTCGGGCCGCTCGGCGGCGCGGCTGCGCAGCGTCCGCTCCAGCGTCGCCAGCGCCTCGTGCACCACCGGGGCGGGCTCGCCATCGCCGTCGAGGTCGCGATAGAAGCAACTGCGCTCTCCCGTGTGGCAGGCGGGGCCAGTCGGCTCGACGAGAGCGACGATCGCGTCGCCGTCGCAGTCGTAGCGCAGCTGGCGGAGCTTCAGCACGTTGCCTGAGGTTTCCCCCTTGCGCCAGATCTCCTCCCGCGAGCGGCTGTAGAAGTGCAGCTCGCCCGTCTCAACCGTCAGCCGCAGCGACTCCTCGTTGACATAGGCGAGCGTCAGCACCTCGCCGCTGGCCTGGTCCTGCGCCACGCACGGTGCCAGCCCCCGCTCGTCGAATTTCACCTGCTCGAACATCGGCCAATCGTAGTCAGCAAACCCAGGTGCAACGTTTTGCGGTTCTCTCCAAGCCATAACGCGTTGCACTAGCGTTGACCTTGAAGCGCAGCAGGGCAGTGCAACGCTTTGCGGCTTTATGTGGGCCGAAAAACGTTGCACCTCTGCTGGGGGGTCTGCTCACTCGATCCCGAGGCGATCCAGCAGGTCGTCGTCGCGCCGCCAGTGACTGCGCACGCGGACCTTGAGGTCGAGGTGGACCTTGGCCTCGAGCTCGGCCTCGAGGGAGCTGCGAGCCGCGGTGCCGATCTCGCCGATCTTCCTGCCCCCCTTGCCGATCAGGATGCCCTTCTGCGACTCGGTCTCGGCCCAGATCTCGGCGACGACGGTGACGAGGCCGTCCTCGCGCTGGTCGAGGTCCTTGACCGCGACCTCGACCGAGTGGGGGATCTCCTCGCGGGTGCGGTTGAGCACCTGCTCGCGGATCAGCTCGGCCAGCAGCAGCTCACTCGACTGGTCGCTGTGATCCTGCGGCGGGTACATGTAGGGCCCCTCGGGCATCAGCTCACCCAGGCGCTCGACCAGGGCCTCGAGACCCTCGCCGCTGCGGGCGCTGATCGGAAAGACCTCGTCGACGCCCTCCAGCTCGGCGGCCTCGGCGAGCACCGGGACCAGCTCGTTGGGCCCCAGAAGGTCGGCCTTGTTGACGGCGCAGATCGTCGGCAGCTTGACGCCGGGGCCGACCAGGGCGCGGGCGATGAAGCGGTCCCCGGGGCCCACCCCCTCCTCGCCGTTGATCACGATCAGGGCCAGGTCGGAGTCGGCCAGCTCGCGCTCGACCCGCTTCTGCATGCGCTCGGTGAGCACGTCGCGGGGGCGCTGGACGCCGGGCAGGTCGACGAGGACGAGCTGGCGCTCGGCCTCGAGGTCGGTGTGGATGCCGCGGATCGCCCGCCGCGTCGTCTGCGGCCGCATCGAGACGATCGCGACGCGGCTGCCGACGATCGCGTTGACCAGCGTCGACTTGCCGACGTTGGGCCGCCCGGCAAGGCCGATGAAGCCGGAGCGGCTCACGCCAGCGTCTCCAGCACGCCGGCCTGAAGCGCGAGCATCTCGCCGTCGTCGGTCTCGTGGTCGTAGCCGCAGAGATGGAGGACGCCGTGGACGGCCGCCTCGGTGACGTCGGAGCAGTGCGGTGGGCAGATCGCCACGTCGCCGAGCTCGCGCGGGCCGGCGGTGGGCTCGAGGCCGTCGATCGGGAAGGCGAGCACGTCGGTCGGCGCGTCCTTTCCCCGGTGCTCCCGGTTGAGCTCACGGATGCGGGCCTCGTCGACCAGCTCGAGCGCCAGGTGCCCGTCGTCAACTCTCGCCGCCGCGAGAGCAGCGGCCACCGGCTCGCGCAGCTCGGCGGGCACGTCGGACAGGTCGACGCTCAAGAGCCCGGCGTCGGCCCGTGTTCGGCCCGGGCCGCATGCTCGCGATTGCCGTGCTCGTCGTAGGCGGCGACGATCCGCTGCACCAGCTTGTGGCGGACGACGTCCTCGCCGCCGAAGCGGACGAAGGAGATGCCCTGGACCGATTCGAGGACGTCGCGGACGACGACGAGGCCGGAGCGCTGGTCGCTCGCCAGGTCGATCTGGGTTATGTCGCCGGTGACGACCATGCGCGAGTTGAAGCCGAGCCGGGTGAGGAACATCTTCATCTGCTCGGGGCTGGTGTTCTGGGCCTCGTCGAGGATGACGAAGGAGTCGTTGAGCGTCCTACCACGCATGAAGGCGAGCGGCGCCACCTCGATCACGCCGCGCTCGAAGTAGCCGTTGACCCGGTCGGGGTCGAGCATGTCGAAGAGCGCGTCGAAGAGCGGCCGCAGGTAGGGGTCGACCTTGGCCTGGATGTCGCCGGGCAGGAAGCCGAGCCGCTCGCCGGCCTCGACCGCAGGGCGGGTGAGGATGATCCGCTGTACCTGCCGTTCGGCCAGCGCCGCCGCCGCCATCGCCACCGCGAGGAAGGTCTTGCCGGTGCCGGCCGGACCGATGCCGAAGGTGATCGTGTGGTCGCGGATCGAGTCGACGTAGCGCTTCTGGTTGAGCGTCTTCGGCGAAACCTTCGTGTTGCGATGGCGCCAGACGACGTCCTCGAGGATCTCCGCCGGGCTCTCGTCGGCGTCGAGCGCCCCCGTCACCGCTTCGATCGTGCCCGGCGCCACTTCGTGGCCCTGCTCGATCAGCTCGACCAGCTCGTCGACGACGGTCGCGGCGGTCTGCACGTCCGCCGCTTCGCCGTCGAGGGTGAGCACGTTGCCGCGCAGGTGGAAGTCGCAGTCGAGGTGGCCGCGCAGGGCCCGCAGCACCGCGTCCTCGGAGCCCGCCAGCTCGGCGGCAACCGTGTTGTCGAGGGTCAGCTGCCTACGCGCCAAGCCGCTCACGCACCGCCGCGCTGACCCGCTTGCCGTCGGCCCGCCCGCCGAGCTTCGGCATCAGCGCCGACATCACCTGTCCCATCTGCTTCTGCTCGCCGGCGCCGGTCTCGCTGACCGCGGCGTCGACCAGCTCGGCCAGCTCCTCGTCGGAGAGCTGCTGGGGCAGGTAGGCCTCGATCAGCTCCGCCTCGAAACGCTCGGCGCCGGCCTGCTCCTCGCGCCCCGCCTCGGCGTAGGCATCGGCAGCCTCAGCCCGCTTCTTGCGCTCGCGCTGCAGGACCGCGACCTCGTCGCCATCGCCGAGCTTGGCGTCCTTCTGCAGGGCATCGACGATCAATCGCAACGCGCCCGCGCGCTCGCGGTCCCCCGCCTTCATCGCGGCCCTCACATCGGCCTGCACCTGCTCGAGAACGCTCATCCGGCTTAAGGGTAGTCGGCCGTGTCGGGCGCCACCGCGAGGCCCTTGCAAACCAGATCGGCGATGTCGGTGCTGACCAAGGTCCAGTCGTGGTGGCGGGCGACAGCGACATAGGCGGCGTCGTATGCGGTGAGGCCGTGCTTGGCTGCGGGTTCGACGGCGCGACGAGCCAATTGTGGGCCAACGGCCACCATCCGGCCAGCGCAGCGCGAGGAGATCAATCGGCACATGTCCGTGGCCTCCTCGACCCGACCCTTCCTTGCGCCGATCACGTTGGCAACCTCGTAAAGAGTCAGGTCAAGCGCCGCAACCGGCTGGTCGGAACCGAGAAATCGAACGCACGAAACTCAGTCGACAGCGATCTCGACGTGCTCGATCGCGCCGAGGGGCATCTGCAGGAAGCGGGTGCCGAGTGCGCCGAAGGAGCCGACGTCCCCAGTACAGAGGAAGCGGTAATCGCCCTCGCCATCGGGCTCACGAGCGAGGCCCTGCCCAACCAGCGTGCGCTGGGCCGCCGCTGCGACCGCGTGGCCGCCACTGACCAGGCGCACGTCACGGCCGAGGATGCGCTGCAGCATCGGCGCAACCAACGGATAGTGGGTGCAGCCGAGGATCAGCGTGTCGACCTCGGCGCGCCTCAGTGGCGCGCAGTAGCCGCGGGCCATCTCCATCACCCCATCGTCGAAGGGCGAGCCGTCCTGGATGAACGGCGCCAGGTCCGGGGCCTCTACTTCCGTCACCTCCAACGCTCTCCCTTGGCCTTCGAGCGCGCGGCGATAGGACCCGCTCGCGACCGTGTTCGGCGTCGCCAGCACCCCGACCCTGCCGCTGTCGGTGATCGCGGCGGCGATCTCCGCCTGCGGCTCGACCACGGGCACGACCTCCACCCCGTGCGCGCTCGCGACCTCTTCAGCCACGTCCGTGCCAATTGCCGTCGCCGTATTGCAGGCGATCACCAGCAGCTTGGCGCGGCCCCCGAGGAGCGTCTCGGCGATCTTGCGAATCCGCGCCCGCAGCTCTGCCGGGTCCTTCGTCCCATACGGAAACCAGGCCGTGTCGCCGAGATAGACGAAGTCCTCCTCCGGCAGCGAGACCAGACACTCGTGCAGAACCGTGAGCCCGCCGACCCCCGAGTCGAACATCGCGATCGGCAGCGAGGCATCGAGCGAGCCGATGGCGTTCGAATCGGTCAGGACACGCGCCTAGAGGAACGGCTTGTACGTCATGAAGAAGACCGACACGACGACGATCAGGCCGGCGAGCCCTCCCACCTTGCTGAGTCGTTCGCTCACCGCATTGAACTCGTCGCTGAGCGTGTCTCCCGCCTTCAGGTCGCG
>JBIOVV010000060.1:0-9082 GCA_044867925.1 Solirubrobacterales bacterium
CTCAAGCGAGGCTCCTGCCGAGCGTTTTGGGGAGGGGCACCGGCGTGCCCTACGCCCCGTCGGGACACTGTGCCGAAACCCTCCAAATTGCGGGTTTCTGCACGGGATCTTGCAAGTTATTAGCGACTCCTAACAATTCGGCGGGGGGTTCGCTACCTTGCGCCGTCGATGCGCGTTCCCCTTCGCGGCAACACATGGCGGCTGCTGCTGCCCGCGACGCTGCTCCTCGCTGCGCTCTGCGTGGTGGCCTCGGCGCCCGCTGAGACGCTTGAAGAGAAACTCCAGGACACGCAGGGGAAGCTCAGCGACGTGCGCGAGAACCAGAGCGCTCTGGCCGCGACGATCGCCGAGCAGAACAGGGCGATCGACTCGATGCTCGGCGAAGTCTCGGCGCTGCGCCAGAAACAGGCCGCGGTCGAGGCGGAGCTGTCGGCCAAGCAGGAGGAGCTCGACGCGGCGACGGCCGAGCTGAAGGCGGACAGGCGCCACCTGGCGCGCGTCCGCGCACGACTGCAACGCGCGCTCGACGTCCTCCGCGATCGCCTCGTCGCGATCTATGAGACCGGCAGCCCGGACATGCTCAACGTCGTGCTCGACTCGGCCAGCTGGTCGGAAGTCAATGCCCGCGCCGACTACCTGAGCCAGATTCAGGAATACGACGACTCCGTTGCCTCGCGGGTCAAGGCGCTGCGCGATCAGGCCCGGGCCGCGGTGAAGCGGATGACCGCCGTTCGCCTGCAGATCAAGGATGCCCGCGACGCGATCGCGGTCAAGGAGCGCGAAGTCGCCGCGGCGCGCCGCCAGGCGGAGTCCCGCTTCGGCGAGCTGAAGTCGGCGCAGGCCGAGCGCCAGGAAGCGCTGGAGGGTCTCGAATCGCAGGAAGAGGCGCTCAGCAACAACCTCGCCTCGATCTCCGAACAGATTGCCAGCACGACCGGAGCGCCGCCCCCGGTCGCCGGCACACCGGCGCCGCTGACCCCCGGGCAGAGCGCCGACTACATCTCCGAAAGCCAGGCCAGCGTGCCGAGCGAGGCGCCGGCGGCGGTCGCCGCCGCGATCGAAGCCGCCAACTCGATCGCCACCACCCCCTACATCTGGGGCGGCGGGCACGGCTCCTTCGAATCCTCGGGCTATGACTGCTCCGGCTCGGTCAGCTTCGCCCTTCACGGCGGCGGCTTCCTCTCCAGCCCGCTCGACTCGACCGGCCTCTCGACCTGGGGCGAACCGGGCCCGGGTCAGTGGATCACCGTCTACGGCAACGCCGGCCACGCCTGGATGATCATCGCCGGCCTCGCCTTCGACACCTCAGGCGGAGCCGGCCCCCGCTGGCACACCGAACCGGTCAGTTCGACCGAAGGCTTCATCGCCCGCCACCCGCCTGGCTATTAAGTAGTAGCGCTCTCCTGCGCCCAGGTCGCCGCATTGCCGCGGCTGACGTGGACGACGCTCTCGAAGCCTTCGCGCTGGAGGATCGAGGCAGCGAGGCCGCTGCGCTTGCCCGCCTTGCAGATCGTCGCGATCGAGCCGTCTCGCGGCAGCTCGTCGAGGCGGCCGCGCAGCTCGCCGAAGGGGATGTGGATCGAGCCGGGGACATGCCCCGCCTCGTACTCGGCGGCGCCGCGCACGTCGAGCACGTGGGGCGGGTCAGAAGCCTCAAGGCGGCGAGCGAGCTCGGCCAGGTCGATGGCCTCGATGCGGGCCACGGAGCGGTCCTCGGCGCGCCAGGCGGTCATGCCGCCGCCGAGGAAGCCGCGCACCGGCAGGCCGACCGCGGCGAGCAGCTCGGCCGCTTCGAGCTCCTTGCCGTCGGAGGCAGCGACGATCAGCAGCTCGGCGTCGACGGGCACCATCTCGGCGACCTTCGTGGCGAAGCCGGTGTCATAGGCAGAGGCGCTGATCGAGCCCGGGATGTGGGCCTCGTCGAACAGCTCGTTGGTGCGCGAGTCGATCGCCAGTGCGCCGGCGGCGATCGCCGCCTCGAAGCCATGCGGGGTGAGCCGCGTCGGGGCGCTGATCGATTCGACCAAGGGACCCCTGTTGAGCGAGACGATGTGCTCGACGTTGGGCGGCTTGCTGCCGGTCGTGGCGACCGCGTCCTCGACGAACTCGGCCTCGCTCTCGAAGCGCAGCGCCCGGTTGTGGCGGCGCTCGAAGCCGATCGTCGAGGAGGTCTTGAGGTCGATCCCGGAGCTGCCGCAGAGCGAGCCGCCGAGGTGCCCGGGCCAGACCTCGGTCTCCTCGGGCAGCGCCAGCAGGCGCTCGTGCAGGGAGCGGAAGATGTCGGCGGCACCCTCGCGCGGCTCGACCGCGAGGTCGGGCCGGGCGACGTCGCCGACGAAGAGGCAGTCGCCGCTGAGGACGGCCCAGGGGTCGTCCCCGCGCGATGCGTCGCGGAGCAGGAAGGAGGTGTGCTCGGGCCGATGGCCGGGCGTGTGGATCGCCTCGATGCTCGCGCCCTCGCCCAGCGGCAACGTCCAGCCGTCGCCGAAGGCCTCGTGCGCGTAGGTCGCCTCGGCCAGCTCATGGATGTGGATCGTCGCTCCCGTTGCCCGTCCCAGGCGGCCGTGGCCGGAGACGTGGTCGGCGTGGTTGTGCGTCTCCAGCACGTGCTCGATGCGGACCCCGTGCAGGCGGCTGAGGTGCAGGTAGGGGTCGATGTTCCACTGTGGGTCGACCACGGCGGCGACGCCCGATGCGGTGTCGCCGACGAGGTAGGAGGCACAGCCGAGGTCCTCGTGGATGATTTGGCGGAAGAGCATCGGTTGGAAGCTTTCGAATGGGCAGCCGAATGGATACCGTTGGCTCAGGGTAGCGGCGAGGGAAGGGGCGCGAGATGGCAGGCGATCACGACACCGGTCTGGAGCATGAGCTGAGCGAGCTGCTCGAGGTCGAGCGCTTCGAGCCGCCGGAGGAGTTCCGTTCGCGGGCACTGCTCGACGACCCCGCGATCTACGAGCAGGCCGCCGCCGACCCAGAGGCGTGGTGGCTGCGCCAGGCGACCGAGCTGCTCGACTGGGCGCGGGAGCCCGGCGAAGGGCTCGACGAGTCCAACCCCCCCTTCTACAAGTGGTTTGCCGACGGCAAGCTGAACGCCTCGGCCAACTGCCTCGACCGTCATGTCGAGGCGGGCAACGGCGAGCGCGTCGCCTTCCACTGGCGCGGCGAGGAGGGGGAGGAGCGCGACATCACCTACGCCGAGCTGCTCGCCGACACCCAGCGCTTCGCCAATGCGCTCAAGGAAATCGGGGTCGAGCCCGGCGACATCGTCGGGATCTACCTGCCGATGATCCCCGAGGTCGTCGTCGCCATGTTGGCCTGCGCGCGGATCGGCGCCCCGCACAACGTCGTCTTCGGCGGCTTCTCGGCCGAGGCGGTTCGCGAGCGGATGGAGTTCTCCGCGGCGAAGGCGCTGGTCACGGTGGATGGGGCCCGCCGCAAGGGCAAGACGGCGCCGATCAAGCAGCAGGTCGACGAGCAGATGGACGGTCTCGACTCGCTGGAGACGATCGTCGTCGTCCGCCACGCCGGCATCGACTGTCCGATGCGCGAGGGGCGCGACCGCTTCTACGACGAGCTGGTCGACGCGGCGGCGGCGGAGTGCCCGGCCGAGCCGCTCGACGCCGAGCACCCGCTCTTCATCCTCTACACATCCGGCTCGACCGCGAAGCCGAAGGGGATCCTGCACACCACCGGCGGCTACCTGACCGGTGTCGCCGCCACCCACCGCTACGTCTTCGACCTGAAGCCGGAGAACGACGTCTACTGGTGCGCCGCCGACGTCGGCTGGGTCACCGGCCACTCCTACATCGTCTACGGCCCGTTGCTCAACGGCGCCACCAGTGTGATGTGGGAGGGGGCGCCGGACTACCCGAGCAAGGGGATCTGGTGGGAGCTGGTCGAGCGCTACGGGGTGACGATTCTCTACACGGCGCCGACCGCGATCCGCACATTCATCAAGTGGGGGGCGGAGATCCCGGAGGAATCCGATCTCTCCTCGCTGCGCCTGCTCGGCTCGGTCGGCGAGCCGATCAATCCCAAGGCATGGCTCTGGTACCACAAGGTGATCGGCGCCGGCCGCTGCCCGATCGTCGATACCTGGTGGCAGACCGAGACCGGCGCGATCATGATCTCGCCGCTGCCGGGGATCACCGCGACCAAGCCGGGCTCGGCGACGACGCCATTTCCCGGCATCGAAGCCGACGTGGTGGGGGAGAGCGACGGGGAGACCGTCGAGGAGGGTCAGGGGCTGCTGACCCTGAACCGTCCCTGGCCGTCGATGCTGCGCACCCTTTACAGGGAGGACGACCGCTTCGTCGAGACCTACTTCTCGCGCTTCGGCAAGGAGACCTACCTGGTCGGCGACGCCGCCCGCCGCGACGGCGACGGATACCTCTGGGTGATCGGGCGCATCGACGACGTCGTCAACGTCTCCGGCCACCGCCTCTCGACCGCCGAGGTCGAGTCGGCGATCGTCGCCCACGAGAAGGTCGCCGAGGCGGCGGTGATCGGCCAGTCAGACGAGGACACCGGACAGGCGATCTGCGCCTTCGTCACCCTGCAGGGCAACGCCGAGGAGAGCGAGGAGCTGGTCGAGGGCATCCGCGCCACCGTCGCCGAGCGGATCGGCAAGTTTGCCCGCCCGAAGCGGATCATCTGGGCCGAGGACCTGCCGAAGACCCGCTCCGGCAAGATCATGCGACGGCTGCTGCGCGACATCGCCGAGGGCCGGGCGCTGGGCGACGTGACGACGCTGCGCGATCCCGACGTGATGGCCGAGCTGGAGACGAAGATCGCCGAGCAGTGCGACGCCGAGGACTGAGCGGCCTCAGCGGGGAGTGCGTTCGTCGACCAGCCGCTGGACCGCGAGCTCAAGCGACTGCAGCTGTTCCTGCACGCTGCGCAGCTCGCGCAGGGCGAGAGCCTCGGCGCTGATCTGCTCGGCCGCCAGCTCTTCCTCGACCTCGACGATTTCGGGGCTGAGGAAGCGCTGGGCGAAGCTGCCGGTGAGCAGGGCGACGAAGCCGATACCGACGAGGAGAACGACCGTCGAGACGATCTCGCCGCCGGTCGTGGTGGGCCGAATACTGGAGCCGAGCGTGGTCATCGTCGTTATCGCCCAGTAGAGGTCGTCCCAGAAGGTGAGGTTCTCGTTGTGCTGCTCGAAGGCACCGAAGAGGGCGGCACCGCCGATCACGGTCAGCACTGCCAGCAGCGCCGCGTAGCGCACCCCCTCCAGCGAGAAGGCCTCGCGCGAGAGCTGGGCGAGGCGCAACAGGCGTAGGAGCCGCAGCAGGCGCAGAGCGCGGAGACTCTGCAAGCCGGCAGGCAGGACCGGCGGGGTGAGGAGGACGATGATCGAGTCGAGCGGGTGGTGGCGCAGCCACGCGCGCCGGTTCGGCACCACCGCCAGCATCACCACCAACTCGATCAGGAAGGCGATCCAGGTAACCCAGTTGAGCACCCGGGCCACCTCCTCGAGCAGGCCGCCGGGATGCGACTCGGTGATCGCGACCATCGGCAGCGTCAGCGCCGCGGCGATCAGCATCGGCGTGTTGAGCCGTTCGGCGACGCGTGTGCTGCGCGCATCCATGCCGGGCGCGTAGGGCGGCTGCGGTTCTGCCTGCGTGGCGCTCACCGCGACTGATTCGACGCCGCCCGGACCACCCCCTTTGCGTACCATGACTCGGCAATCAACCAATCAGGAGACGTGTCTCAATGACCACCAGCACCGCCACGCAGGACTACAAGGTCGCCGATATCGACCTCGCCGATTTCGGGCGCAAGGAGATCGCGCTCGCCGAGGTTGAGATGCCCGGCCTGATGCAGACCCGCGAGGAGTTCGCCGCCAAGCAGCCGCTCAAGGGCGCCCGCATCACCGGCTCGCTGCACATGACGGTGCAGACGGCGGTGCTGATCGAGACGCTGGTGGCGCTCGGGGCCGAGGTGCGCTGGGCCAGCTGCAACATCTTCTCGACCCAGGACCATGCTGCGGCGGCAATCGCCGCGGCCGGGATCCCCGTCTACGCCTGGAAGGGCGAGACGCTGGAGGAGTACTGGTGGTGCACCGAGCAGGCGCTGCTCTGGCCCGAGGGCGAGGGCCCGAACATGATCCTCGACGACGGCGGCGACGCGACCCTGCTCGTCCACAAGGGAGTCGAGTTCGAGAAGGCGGGCTCGGTTCCCGATCCCGCTTCGGCCGACTCGGAGGAGTTCCGCATCATCCTCGAGACCCTGCGGCGCTCGCTGGGCGAGGACCCGCAGCGCTGGACCAGCGTCGCCGCCGGCATCCAGGGCGTCACCGAGGAGACCACGACCGGCGTCCACCGGCTCTACCAGCTGGCCGAGACCGGCGATCTGCTCTTCCCGGCGATCAACGTCAACGACTCGGTCACCAAGTCGAAGTTCGACAACCTCTACGGCTGCCGTCACTCCCTGGTCGACGGGATCAACCGCGGCACCGACGTGATGATCGGCGGCAAGGTCGCGGTGATCTGCGGCTACGGCGACGTCGGCAAGGGCTGCGCCTCCTCGCTGCGCGGTCAGGGCGCCCGTGTGATCGTCACCGAGATCGACCCGATCTGCGCCCTGCAGGCGGCGATGGAGGGCTACGAGGTGCGCACCCTCGACGAAGTCGTCGAGACCGCCGACATCTTCGTCACCGCCACCGGCAACAAGGACATCATCACCTTCGACCACATGGCGCGGATGAAGCACAACGCGATCGTCGGCAACATCGGCCACTTCGACAACGAGATCGACGTCGCCGGGCTCGAAGGCGGCGACGCGGAGCGGGTCAACATCAAGCCCCAGGTCGACGAGTGGCGCTTCCCCGACGGTCACTCGATCGTGCTGCTCTCCGAGGGCCGCCTGCTCAACCTCGGCAACGCCACCGGCCACCCGAGCTTCGTCATGTCGAACTCCTTCACCAACCAGGTGATCGCCCAGATCGAGCTCTTCGGCAAGAGCGTCCAGTACGAGGCCAAGCAGGTATACGTCCTGCCCAAGCACCTCGACGAGAAGGTCGCCCGCCTCCACTTGGAGTCCCTCGGCGTTCGGCTGACCGAGCTGAGCCCCGAGCAGGCCGCCTACCTCGGCATCCCCGCCGAGGGCCCCTACAAGCCGGATCACTACCGCTACTGAGCCCTGCCTGCCCAGCCCGCGGAACCGGCCCTGACGCCGGCAGCGTGAGCCTGCCCGAAGAGCAACCTAGGCCTTCCGGTGCGCGTTATCCCCCACTGGGACGAAAGAGGCGCACCGGAGATAGTTTGCTAAACTAATTACCTCCGCTAACCATGGCCGGCGAGATTCAAGACTCCTCACTTACCGACGCTGCCGCGCAGCTGCGGATGGGGATCGTGCGGACCGCGCGGCGGCTGCGGCAGGAGGCCGCGGCGGAGGCGAGCGGACTGACGCCGACCTCCACTGCCGCTCTCGCCACGATCGAGCGGCATGGGCCGCTGACGCCGAGTGAGCTCGCCAGGCTCGAGCGGGTCAAGCGGCCGACCGTCACGCGCACGCTTGGCTGCCTGGACCGGGAGGGGCTGATCGAGCGTGCTCCCGACCCCGCCGACGGGCGCAGCGCCCTGGTCAGCGTCAACGCCGCCGGCCGCGAGCGGCTGCGCCGCCTGCGCGGTCGCAAGAACGCCTACCTGGCGCGGCGCATGCGCGATCTTCCGGCTGATGACGTCGCCGCCTTGGAGCAAGCGGCGGAGATCCTCGAGCGGATGTCGGAGGAGCCGCGCGACAAGCGCGGCGGTAGTTCGTGAGCGCAGGTCTCAGGCGCAGCTTCGACTCCCTCGCCGTCCCCAACTATCGGCGCTACTTCGCCGGTCAGCTGGTCTCGCTCTCGGGCACCTGGATGCAGACCGTTGCGGCGATCTGGCTGATCCTGACGCTCACCGACAGCGGCGTCGCCGTCGGCCTGACCACCGCGCTGCAGTTCCTGCCGATGCTCCTGCTCGGCGCCTGGGGCGGGGTGCTGGCCGATCGCATCCCGCGGCGCCGGCTGCTGATCGCGACGCAGGCGCTGATGGCGATCCCGGCCATCGGCCTCTTCGCCGTGACCGCCACCGGCGTCGTCGCCCCCTGGATGGTCTTCCTCGCCGTCTTCGCGATGGGCAGCGTCAACGCGATCGACAACCCGGCCCGGCAGAGCTTCGTCTTCGAGATGGTCGGCCCGGAGCGGGTCGTCAACGCGGTCAGCCTCAACAGCGTCATCGTGCAGATGGCCCGCATCGTCGGCCCGGCGCTGGCCGGCCTGCTGATCGCCGGCTTCGGCGTCGTCCCCTGCTTCGCCCTCAACGCCCTCACCTTCGTGGCGATGATCGTCGCCCTCTGGGGGATGGACCCGCGAGGCCTGCACCTCGAGCCCACCGCGCCGCGTGAGCCGGGAGCGATCCGCGCCGGCCTGCGCTACGTGCGCGCCACCCCCGAGCTGGCGGTGCCGCTGGCGCTGATGGCGCTGGTCGGCACCCTCGGCTTCAACTTCCAGGTGGTCCTGCCGCTGCTGGCCAAGTTCAGCTTCGACGGCAACGCAACCACCTACGCGGCGATGGTCTCGGCGATGGCGATCGGCTCGATCGGCGGCGCCCTCGTCAACGGCGCCCACGGCCGTACCGGCCCGCGCCTGATCGCCGGTGGCGCCCTGGCTTTCGGCGTGCTCGCCCTGCTCTCGGCGGCGATGCCCGCCTTGGCCCTGGAGCTGGTGATGCTGACCCTTCTCGGCGCCGCCGCGGTCACCTTCGCCGCGACGATCAACTCCTCCCTCCAGCTGGCCGTCGAGCCCCAGATGCGCGGCCGCGTGATGGCCCTCTACTCAGTCGTCTTCCTCGGCTCGACCCCCATAGGAGGCCCCCTGACCGGCTGGCTCTCCCAAACCTACGACCCCCGCTTCGCCCTCCTCCTAGCCGCCATCTCCGGCCTCTCAGCCGCCTGGGCCGCCCACATCTGCTTCACCCGCATACGCATTCGCAGTGAGTCAGCCACAACGCAACGGGAAGCGGCGGCGGCTTAATCCTTCACCAGCGGGGCCCGCCGACACGTGTTGGAGCGCGGGTGGAGGGGGTCCGCCGGACACTCCCCG
>JBIOVV010000061.1:0-32310 GCA_044867925.1 Solirubrobacterales bacterium
GGTCAGGGCGAAATTACGATCCGGTGCTTCGGTACCCCGCAAACCCGCGTAGATCGAGAGGCCAAGCAGGAACACTCCGAACGCGCCAAGGATCACCTGCGCCGGCATGCCGAGCAGGGCGCGCGAGAAGCGCTGGTCGAGCGGGCGCCAGCGTTCCTCCTCGAAACGTGGCTTTCGCCACGCTGCCGAGAGGGCAAAGAAGGAGACGATGAGGACTATCGAGGCCCCCCAAGCAAAGAGCCAGGCGGGTATCGGTAGATCCTTGCGCGCGACGAGGGCGTGCGCGACCGGCAAAACCGGCAGGAAAAAGCTCATGGGTTGACGGTCAGTTCGAGGATCTGTTCCCCGCGATCCTCCAGCTCGGCCTCGAAGATCCCTTCGATCGTGGCGGGGAAGTCAAAGGTGACCGAGCCACCGGCCTCGACGTCCTTCATGATGTCGTAGCCGTGCACGTGGATCTCGTCGCTGACGTCTGAATCCACCTCGAACCGCACCTGTTCGCCCTTGTCGTAGGTCAGATCGGCGATTCCACCGACCGGTTTCCCGTTTTTGATCACGATCGTCGTGACTTTGGCTTCTTCGGCGCCGGTGCTGTCGGCGGTATCGGTGCTGGTGCGGGCGGAATCGGTGGTCTTGTCGACTTCTTCGCTCGCGCTCTTGCCGTCGTCCTTGAGAACGACGAAGAGCACGACGGCAACGACGACGATCGCGATGCCCGCCACGACGCGCGTGGTATTCGAATTCATGACTGCTCCTTTATTTCGAGGTGAAGAACCTGGAACTACGGAGCAGCCGGCGGCGGGCGCTGGGCAAAGCCGAGGGCGATCAGGAGTCCGCCGCTGACGGCGCGGGAGCCCGGGATGCGGGGGCGCCGTTGGTTCTTCGCCGCTCGCGAGCGGAGCCTGGGAAAGATCCGCTCTGAGATCCTGACGATCGTGCCGAGGCCGGGATAGTGGCCGAAGAGAAGCGATCCGATCAGCAGGAACAGCGGGGTCAGCGCCAGGGCGATCTCGAACATTGCTCCGTGAATCTAGCGGAGTCGCTTTGCGCGCCAGCAAATAACGTTGGCGCCGATGCGCCCGGAGCGAGACAACATCGCCGCCCCTGATCTGCCCGGCAATATCGCCTGGATCGGAGAGGCGCCGAAGTCGATGCCGGTGGTGACGGCGCCGGGCCCAGCGCTGGTCCACTTCTTCGACGCCTCCCAGCTCAACAGCGTTCGCACTCTGCCCTACATAGTCGAGTGGGACCGGCGCTATCGCGAGGACGGGCTGACCACGATCGGCGTGCAGGCGCCGCGCTTCCCGTTCGGCTCAGACCCGGCGGAGGTTGCGGCGATGCTGCGTGAGCTGGGGGTCGAGTTCCCGGTCGCGGTCGACGCAGAACACCAACTCTGGCGAGCCTATGGCTGCGAGGGCTGGCCCAGCCTCTTCCTCTGGAGCCTGGGAGGAGCCCTGAGCTGGTTTCACTTCGGCGAGGGCGAATACCTCGGCACCGAGATGGCGATCCAGGAAGAGCTGCGCGAGCTCGATGCGCTGCGCTCCCTGCCCGAGCCGATGCGACCTCTGCGCGCCGGCGACGCACCTGGCGCCAGGGTGATGCCGCCCACCCCGGAGCTCTTTCCCGGAGGTTCGTGGGAGCAGCCCTGGGTCAGCTCCCCGACCAACAGCGAGCTGGCCGCCGAGTACGCGGCCGGCGGCGCCTACGCGACGGTCGAGGGCTCGGGTCGGCTGCGAGTGGAGATCGACGGCGCCGAGCGAGAGCCGGTGGAGATCGACGGTCCGCGCCTGTACGCGGTTGTCGAGCACGAGCGGCACGAGGCTCACGAGCTGACGCTGAGGACAGAGGGCGAGCTGCGGATCTGGTCGATCAGCTTTGCTGCGGCGCCGCCGTGAGCGCCTCGCGGATCTCCTTGGGGAGCATGAAGCGCACGTCCTCGTGAACCGTGCGCAACTCGGAGACCTCCGCCGCGCCGCGTTCGCGAAATAGCTCGACCAGGCGCTCGACCAGCTCCTCGGGGGCACTGGCGCCGGAGGTGATGCCGACGGTCTCGACTCCCTCCAGCCACTGCTCCTGCACCTGGCCGTGGTTGTCGATCAGATAGGAGTCGGCGCCGTGTTCGCGCGCCACCTCGACCAGGCGGTTCGAGTTGGAGGAGTTGGTCGAGCCGATGACGAGGACGAGCTCGCACTCGCGGGCGAGCTGCTTGACCGCAATCTGGCGGTTCGTCGTCGCGTAACAGATGTCATCGGACTTGGAGCTGACGATCGCGGGGAACTTGGCCCGCAGGGCGGCGATGACCTCAGCCGTCTCGTCCACCGAGAGCGTCGTCTGGGTGATGAAGGCGACCTTCGACGGGTCGGCGACCTCGAGGCCCTCCACGTCCTCGGCCGTTTCGATCAGGACGATGCTGTCGGGTGCCTCGCCGGTCGTCCCTTCGACCTCCTCGTGGCCCTCATGGCCGATCATGATGATCGTGTAGCCCTCGGCGCCGAAACGCCGAGCGGAGACATGGACCTTGGTCACCAGCGGGCAGGTGGCGTCGATCGTCCGCAGGCGGCGGCTGGCGGCGTTCTCGTGGACCGCCGGCGCCACCCCATGGGCCGAGAAGACGACCATCTCGCCCTCCGGCACCTCGGTCTCCTCCTCGACGAAGATCGCCCCACGCTTGGCCAGCTCCTCGACCACGTGCTTGTTGTGGACGATCTCCTTGCGCACGTAGACGGGCGCTCCGTGGAGCTCGAGCGCGCGCTCGACCGTCTGCACGGCGCGGTCGACCCCGGCGCAGTAGCCGCGGGGCGCGGCAAGCAAGACCCGCTTCGGGGCCTCCGTGGCGAGGGAAGGCATGCCTCCAGAGTAGCTAGCCTAGGTGGATGGCAACGCAAGGACGCCACCTCGACCGGCTCACCGCCGTCGACGCCTCGTTCCTCACCAACGAGAGCTCGGCGAGCCACATGCACGTCGGCGCGATCCTCGTCTTCGAGGGGCCGCCGCCCAAATACGTCGATCTGGTCGAGCACGTGCGCGGCCGCCTGGACCAGGTTCCGCGCTTCCGCCAGCGCCTCGTCGTCCCGCCGCTGGAGGCCGGCCGGCCGCTCTGGGCCGACGACGTCAACTTCAACCTGACCTACCACATCCGCCACACAGCACTGCCGGACCCGGGTGGCGAACAGCAGCTGAAGCGCCTTGCCGCCCGGGTCTTCTCGCAGCAGCTCGACCGCTCCAAGCCGCTCTGGGAGCTCTGGCTGGTGCAGAACCTCGAGCGCGACCGCTTTGCGCTGCTGACCAAGACGCACCACGCGATGGTCGACGGCATCTCCGGGGTCGACATCGGCACCGTGCTCTTCGACCTCGAGCCCGTGCCCGAGCCCGCCGTCAGCGATGACGGCTGGGTGCCGGAACCCGAGCCGAGCACGGTCGAGCTGGTCCGCCGCGGCGCGGTCGACGCCGCCGCCGCGCCGGTGAAGCTGGTCGAGCGGGCGGTCGAGGCGGTGCGGCATCCCGAGTCCGCGGCAAAGCGGATCGGCGAGGCCCTGGAGGGCGTCGGCGAGATCGTCGGCGCCTTCGCCGACCCCGCTCCCGATGTGCCCCTCAACCAACCGATCGGGCCGCACCGCCGTTTCACCTGGGCGCGCTCGGAGCTGGCGACCTTCAAGCGGATCAAGGACACGCTCGGCGGCACCGTCAACGACGTCGTGCTGGCCGTGGTGACCGGGGCGGTGCGGGACTGGCTCCACACCCGCGGCGTGCGGACAGAGGGCCTGGAGCTGCGGGCGCTGGTGCCGGTCTCGATCCGCACCCAGGACGAGCGCGGCGACCTCGGCAACCGGATCGCGGCGATGCGCGGCCCGCTGCCGGTCTACGTCGAGGACCCGGTGCGACGGCTGCGCGTGGTGAGCGAGCAGATGGAGGGCCTGAAGCGCTCCAAGCAGGCGCTCGGCGCCGAAGTGATCTCCCGTTTCAACGACTTCGCCCCGCCGACCCTGCTGGCCCAGGCATCCCGGATCAACTTCTCCACCCGCCTCTTCAACCTGATCGTCACCAACGTGCCGGGGCCGCAGATCCCGCTGTACGTGCTCGGCCGCGAACTGGAGGAGGTCTTTCCGGTCGCCTTCCTGCCGCCCAACCACGCGATGGCGGTGGCGATCATGAGCTACAACGGCCGCGTCGGCTTTGGCCTGCTCGCCGACTACGACTCGATGGAGGACGTCGAAACGATCGCCGACGGCCTCAACCGCTCGCTCTCCGAGCTCGAGGAAGCGGCCGCCGCGGCCGCTCCGGCCTGAGCCCGCGCCCACGGCTGGCTAGGCTCATCGCATGGCCATAATCGTCGCCCTCTTCATCGTCGTGCCGATCGTCGAGCTCTACGTGATCATCCAGATCGGCTCCTGGATCGGGGTCGTACCTACGATCGCCCTGCTGCTGGCCGACGCCCTGCTCGGCTCCCTCTTGCTGCGCCACCAGGGCCGCGGCGCCTGGCGCCGCTTCAACGCAGCCCTGGCGGAGCGCCGCTTCCCCGGCCGCGAGGTCGCCGACGGCCTGCTGATCGCGATCGGCGGCACCCTCCTCCTCACCCCCGGTTTCGTCACCGACATCTTCGGCCTGATCCTCCTGATCCCACCCACCCGCGCGATCGTCAGGCGCCTGATGCGCGGCTTCGTGGGGCGCCGCTTCCTGATCGTCAGCGCGCCGGGGCCGGCCGGACCGGCTGACCCAGCAGCCTCGAGCCGCCAGTACGACTACGACGCGACGGCGGAAGAGATCGACGCCGACGATCCGCGCCTGCCGGGCTGACCAGGACTTCGCAAGAAATGCCTCAGGGCCTCTACGGCACTCGGAACGGATGGCTTGGGTTGAGCACGGCTCGGATCAAGCTGGCCCGCGTGCCCGCTCCGGTCAGTCGCACATCTGCGTGGCCAGGAAAATCGACGCTGAGATCGCCCTGCCAGTGGGCCGTCTTGCCAGAGGGTCGGAAATAGCTCGCCTCGCCCGCGAATGGCTCCGGTGGGTTGACGTCGGCCATTCCAGACGGAACGTCGAAGTCAAATGAGCCTGCTGCACCGGCGGCCTCGATCCCTCGGAGAATCAAAAGGTGCCCTCGCCGTTCGGAAACCGAAGCGCTGAATCTCGCCGGACGGGTCGGGCTGTTCTTCATCGCGCTGAACTTGAATTGAAGACCCCGACGATGCCTGACCGTGAGTCGAGCACCGGGTGAATGACCGCCAGTGCCTTCGGACGTTAGGCGCCCCGAACAGGCGAGGTTCAAGATCCCCTTCACATCTCCGTGCGCGGAGCTGGCGTGAACCTCGCTATACCCTTCCTCGCCCACGAGGTCAATGGTCCCCTCGTAGTGACCGGTATCCACAAGAACGGGCTTTCCATCGCAGTCCGAGTGCTCGGTTCGAGACTCACCGGAGGAGACAAAGTCGATGTCTATCCGACCGATAGCTCCGAGGTCGGCTTCGATCGAGGTGGGACCGACCACGGCAGGGGCAAGGTAGAGAACCGCGGCGTGACGAGAGCGCATTGTCAGATAGACCCAACCGCGCTCCGTGCGGGGATCCTCGAACGCCATCGCCGAAAGCGTGTAGCCGCTGCTGGCATGCAGTCGAAACCCGGGAGGGACCAGCGGCGGACCACCCGCTTGACTTCGCTGGCCGGCCACGGCGACAGAGGTCGAGATCGCAGCGGCAAATACGACCACGAGAGCAAAGCAGGCAACAGGCGATACACGCGCCACAAGAGCCCTCCACCCCATGCCGCAGACAATACCCTGCAAGTCCCCAAAGCGGTCTTTAGCTCATGAGAACCCGATCTAGAAGCCGAGCGCGAACTTGGCGTCCTCGGTCATCATCTCTGAAGCCACCGGGCGGGATTTACCTGCAACGCGGCCACTTTGCGCAGCCGTGGGGACAGATATGGGGACGCAGCCGGTGGAGCACCTTGAGGGCATCATCCTTGCCCGCCGGCTAACGAGGCGACTCGCCTAGAAGCATCGAGGGACCGAGCTACGTTCCTTGGCCGCATGGCGGGGTTGAGCACCAAATGCCCGGCGGCGCCCAGTATGACCACGGCTACCAGAATCGCGTCCCCTACGCCTCCCTCGATTGCGCCGGGGATCGTCCTTGTGAAGATCCATACCGCCGTGATGACCGGGACCCAACGGACGAACGCTTTATAAGCCCGGCCCCGACAGTGGTAGCTCTCCGCCAGCTCCACGGCCGCGACGGCCATTCGTGGATCGCTCGGAGCCTTGCCGCGCACGAGAAGCCTGCTGACTCGCCACTTGTCGCCATCAGGCAACGCTCGAAACGTTGGCATTTCGGCTCCCACAGCGATAAGCATAATCCGCGTGTCGGGGGTTCGAGTCCCTCCTCCGGCATCGCAGCGCAGTGCGGAATACGCCGCTTCCTGAGGTCAAGAGGGTCCTGTTTGGCTGGGGGGTGGCAAGGGAAGTGGCAAGGGCCTGGGCGCGAAACGGGGCTGAGTGGCGTCAATCAAGGTTGCCCGCGGACCCCTCAGCGGTGCGTCACGGGCTGAATCGAAGGCGTGACTTGGATTGCCCTGATGACCATTCGGCATCGCCTCCCTTTTGACCTCACCTCGCACTTCAGCGGTTCTTGATCAGCGAAAGCACTGGCACAACCGCCGGGGTCGGCTTCATCGTCATGCCTCTCCTCCCATTTGGATTTCAGTCCATCGCCCTTCCCAGGATGAAGGGCAGGGCTTGACTCGTCAGCCCGCCAAGCCCTGACCTTCACCCTCAGCGGGTCTTGAGCAACGAAAGCAGCGGAACGGTGGTCGGGCACGGCTTGATCGTCATTGCGTTTCTCTCTTTCCCTTTTACCAAGAATAGATTTGATTAAAGGAAAGAGATTAAAGCAATTGACACAAACTGATTGCTGAGCAGCTAGCTTTCCGGGCCGATCTACTAGTCCAGACCGATCCAGACACTTCCAAGTACCCAATGGCTGCGGAGAGGAGCTACCGCGTGGCAGCGAAAAAAGAGGAGCGACCCAAAACCAAGGAAAAGGCGGCAGCCAAGAAGGATTGGGAGGCGGCGGGTCCAGCAGTAGACCAGCGCCTCATGAAGGCACTCGGCCATCCCCTGCGGATAGGGATCCTCACCGTCCTCAATGACCGGATGGCTAGCCCCAATGAACTGTCGAAGGAACTCGAAGAGGGCCTGAGCCAGGTCAGCTATCACGTAAAAGTCCTCAAGGACTTCGAAATGATTGAGATGGTCAAGACCGAGCCACGCCGGGGGGCCGTCGAGCACTATTACAAGGCCGTCAGTGAAGTCTTCCTCCCCTCCTGGCAAATGAAGCTGATGCCGAAGTCGGGGCAGCGCACAGCCTTCACCAATGTCCTGATCGAACTTGAGCACGACATGTGCACATCGCTTGAGACCGGCACGTTTGACAAGCGTTCCGATTGGGTCGTTGCTCGCGATCCCGGAGTCCTCGACGGCCAAGGCCGCGAAGAGGCCGAGGAAGAGGCCGCCGCCTTCCTCAAGAGGTACAAGGAGATCAAGGTTGAGGCGACCAAGCGACTCGCGAAAGGGGAAGGCGAGCCGGTCCCGACGACCGCAGCGCTGCTGATCTTTGGCTCAGCACGGCGCAGAAAGCCAAACGCCGGGAAGAAATCGAAGAAGCCTTAGAGAGCATCTCTCAAATTTGCTTGTTCTAACTCCGAAATCTGAGCATTAGCCGTCTACTATCGCGCCCGCATCGGGGCGTTTTGGCCTTGGAGGCTGGTCGTCAGCAAACGCCACCCTCCCGCGCGCGGACGTTCCGGTGCTTGCTCGATTGACGGGTAGGAGGGCAGTTGGGTATTTGGCCACAACCTTTTCTCGGCTGCCCTCCACCCCTAATAACAGGGGAAATCGGATGGCTAAAACTCACCTGCGACGCTTGCTCGACAAGCTCCGCCGCCCCGATCAGGCGGCAGGCGATCAGCAGGCGCGACCGGCTCCCATTGACCCGGCCGCGATTGAGGCTCGCAAGGGCAACGTGGACGAGTTGGCCGGACTGTCGCCTTCCGATGGCATTGACCGCTCCGCAGGTGAGGGTGGGCGTTGACGCCCCACTCGCGGGAGGGTCCGCCTTGGAGTCGATTGCCTGTGGGCCTTCCCGCATCACATTTGATTTCGACAGAGCGGAAGTGCTGAATGTCGGGGAGCAAGCCGAAAGCGAACGATCTCTTCAATGCCCTCGGACACACGGTGCGGCGGCAGATCCTGCGTGAGATGCTTGGCAAGCAGGAGGTCAGCCCGCGTGAGCTGGCCGCCAATCTTTCCCAGCAGCTCCCCGCGCTCAGTTACCACGTCAGGGTGTTGGACGAATGCGACGCAGTCGAGCTTGTCCGCACCGAACGGGTCCGCGGCTCGACCCAGCACTTTTACCGGGCCATTGTCAAAGCGGACTGGGCCCTTGCGGCGCTGAAGGCAGACGAGAAGCCACCCGACCGGAGGTAGCACGGTGCGAATCTCGATTCAGGTGAAGTTGGCGGGGGACGAGGCCGAAGGCGAGGAGAAACGGATCGCCCTCCACCTGCGGGGCGGCGAGGTGATCGAGTTCGGCGTCAATCCCGACGTGTGGGCGGATGGGTTCGACAGGGCGCACCGGAAGCGGTGGGGAATCCAGATCGTGGACTTAAACCACGGCGGGAGATTAGGGATCAACCCCCAGCACGTCCTGTACTGGAAGACCCTGCGCTCCGCTCCGGGGGCGATTTGACCACTTCTAAAGCGGGGGATGCCGACTAGCGGCGTACCGCCCCGGCGTTTGTCTCTCCCTCCCGCCGGGGCGGTCCTGCCCGCCTCAGGCGGACGGCCTAGCTGCCTTCCGCGCTCCGCATGTTCTGAATAAGCATTTCGAGCGGCAGCGCCTCAGACAACGCTTGTCCATTCTCCACCGAGTACAACACCGTCCCGTCGCTGATTTTGAGGTTGAGCCTCCCCTCGACAACCAACTCCCCAAGCTGGCCTTGGATCAACATGTTGTGAACCTCCTCGAAGGCGAGAGCGAGGTCCTCCTCCGTAAAGCCGCCCTGGCCTCGCGTGAGCGCATCGGTCAGCTTGCCGAGGAGTTCGATCTTGGGGTCCATTCGAGAGAACCTAATCAATCTTCTCGATCCCCACCTGCCCCCGACCTACCCGCAAAGCCAGCGCCGCGAGAGTGCTTGTCAAGGGCGCGCAGCGCCCGACCCCCGAAGGGGGTTGACCGGCGCGAGCGCGGTGCTTCAATCGAACGGGTCGGGGGGCCTATAGACCGATCCCCAGGTCTCGCCCGATGCTCCTGGTCAGCTCCCTGCTCCTGGTTAGCTGCTGCTCAAGGCCAAGGCGGCGCTGAGTCTCGGCAAGCCTTCGCTGTGCTGCCTCGCGAGTCGCCCGCGCTAGGGCGTCTTGCGGCTCGCGGCCGAAGGCGCTACCCGTGTCCCTAACCCCATGTTCGAGCCGGTAGCGCTCGATCCCCTGAACGCCGCGATCCCAAGCCTTGGCCTTCGCCGGATCGGCAGGCCTCTCCCCCGGTTCCTTGACGACGTACGGAGGCGGCTCGATCCGGGCGGCGGCGAGCGCCTGGGCCGAGCGGGAGTCGAGGAGCTGGGCGGCAATCTCGCGCTCGCGCCGGGCCGCACTGCTCGGCGGTTCCATCTGCTCCAGCCTCGCCCTCTCCTCGACCAGCCGTTCCTTGAACAGCCGCTCGTCTTCGCTGGCGCGGGGAAGCTTATGGCGGCGCTCGCGCCAGCCAAGCGCTTCGACGGCCTCGCGGTCGGCGGTTGCCTGCTCGACCTGACTGCGACGTTCCTCGACGGCCCGGACCTGGCGGGTATAGCTCTCCTCGTGCCGGGCCTCGAAGCGGGCCGGGGTGCCCAGCTCGCTTCGCCTCACCGCCAGCTCCGCTGTGGGCAGCTTCGCCAGCCAGGCTCGAAGCGCCTCATCGTGGGCGGCGGTCTGGGCGCGGTCGCGCTCGGCGGCTTCGGCGACGTGGGCGATTGCATCGCGCTCCGGACCGCTGGGCGCATATTCGCTGCGCTCGGCCTGGATCTCCGGCGTGGCGTAGAGGTAGGTCTGCTCGCGAGTGCGCGAGGTGGCGACGTAGAACTCCTGCTTGTCCATCGAGGGGTCAGCCATCACGTAGGCGCGATCGACGGTCGTGCCCTGGGCGCAGTAGGTGGTGACTGCATAGGCGTGCTGGAGCGCGGGGGCCTCGCCGCCCAAGGTGGTGCGGCTCAGGTAGTCGGGGCCGACCTCCACGCGGCGGGCCTGGTCGATGCCGTCGAGGACGATGCGCCCGCGCTCAGCGTCCACCTGGGCAACCTGCCAGCGCTCGCGGTTGTAGATGCCGGCGGCGCGGTCGTTGACGCGGGTGATCACCTGATCGCCGGCGGCGAACGGAGCGCCGCCGACTTCAATTTCCGCATCGCCCAGCCGCCCTTCGGAGCGGACCAGCTCGCGCGCGGTTGCGTTCAAGCGCTCGACCTCGACGTTTCGCTTCGCCACCATCAGCGAGTCCTCGCCCTGGGAGTAGGAGCGCCACCAGTCCTCGACCATCGCCACCCGGCGCTCCTCAGCGTTCCCGGCGACCGTGACCCGCTCGGCAGATCGGTAGAGGCTCAGGGCATCCCGGCCCGCTCCCTTGCGGATCAGCTTCGCCGCGTCGCGGTCGAGCTCATGGTTGTGGCGGATCACTTCGTGCAGGTGAACCGGCTCGGTGCGCTTCGCGATCGCGGAGAGCAGGCCGCCCGCCTCGATCGGGCCGAGCTGCTCGGGATCGCCGACGAGGACGAGCTTCGCCCCAGCGTCCTCGGCGTGGCCGATCACTCGGGCCAGATGCTCGGAGCCGACCATCCCGGCCTCGTCGAGCAGGAGGACCGAGCGCGAGGAAAGGTTGATCTCGCCGCGATCGAGGTCGCGAAGCAGACCTGCCACGGTCGTCGCCTCAAGCCCGTCTCCGCGAAGGACGTTGGCCGCCCTCCAAGTCGGCGCAGCGGCGCGCAGCTCGAAGCTCCCTTGAGCCCAGCCTTCGGCTGCGGCGAAGCTCTTGCCGGTCCCGGCCTCCCCGATCACGACGACGATGCCCTCACGACCGGCGAGCAGGCGGCGGACCATCTCGCCCTGGTCGGGCTTCAGCGTCGGGCGAGTCGCGATCACCCTGGCGGCGATCAGCTCCCCCGCCTCCCCGCGCGGCTCCTTTGTCATCCGCTCGGCGGCGGCGAGGGCTTCGCGCTCAGCTCCCAGATGCGCTTAGTGGTGTAGCGGGTGCCTCTCGCGGCTTCGGCCACCCGGCAGCGAGGTTGAAGCTCGGCGACTCCTTAACAACTACCTGCATAGCGCATGATTCCGGTTGGTATCGAGACACTGACGCTTGCGTACCGTACGATTCACGTCGCTCGCCACCCCGGAACCAGTCTCAATTTTCAGTGGAGCTACACAGAGGCGCATATCTCGTTCGCAGACGTCTTGTCGTGGCGACGCCAGCGGCAATCATTTTCGTCGTCCTGGGGCTCATTGGAACCGACGACATAGGGAATCCACCTTGGCTGTCGGTCGGCCTTGGCATGGCGCTTTCCGCTGTCTTTCTGGAACCGTATTTCGCGGGGCCCCGTTCAGCGCTCGTCAACGGGGCAGCCGCAGGACTCGCCATCTTGAACACGCCAAAAGGCGAGATCGAGACGCTCTGGTGGATCAGTCTCGTCGCACTGGTCTGCATCGCTGTCCTTGGGCTGATCGCAAGCGTCACCCATCGCGGCTCGATCAACCGTATCTGCAAGGGAATCTCGTCTCGCCTAGGCCGTGCGCCAGTTGTCGGTGGATCACTGCTCCTGCTGTGCGTTCTCATCAGCGCCGCTGACACCCACGACAGCTTCCAATGGCTTTTTGTCGGATCAGCCATTTTGGTGGCAGCGATCTCGACGGACTGGATGCGGCTTCTGTCGGCGACCCGTCAATTGCCAGTCGCCGCGACCGCCGTCTCGGCAGTCGGCCCGAGGATGCTCCTCGTTGCCGACACTTCATCCGACTACTCGCCAGGAACTCCGATCAGCGTCTCCCATGCCGATCAGACCGCTCCGGCAACGATTGTGGCCCGGCTCCCACATCCCGAGGGAACCCGACATCAGGTAGCGCTGTCGGTCGACTGCGCTGACCTTTGCTCCGAGCTTCCCGCCGAAATTGACATTGCGCCCGCCCCTGACCCTGAGCCGTTGGTCGCGGCCGTCGGAGCGGGTTCAACCCAGCACACGCTTGAGTTTGAACCCCTCAGTGACCTCCCTGTTGGTGCCCCAGTCTCCGTGCGACGCGGGGAGGGGAACATTCTGTATCAGGTTGTCCAGTCTCGACTTAAGGAAAACACGTGGGCCGGGACTCGGGCCATCACGACCCATGCTCAAGCTCGGCTAGTCGGAAGACCAGACGTAGACGAGCTGCGAGGTGGGGCAAATCTGCCGATTCCACACGAGCCGATCTTCGACGCGACCTCCCTTTCCCAGACCATGCCAGCCGGCTTTCATCAGGTCGGAGTGCTGAAGGAGACGGGCATCCAGATCGGCCTCAAACTCGACAAAGGACGCCAAGGTCACATTGCTGTCCTAGGAATGTCGGGAATGGGGAAGACCGTTGCAGCAACGCGCATTTGCGAAGCGTTTGGAGCCACGAACGTTGTCATAGCCCTCGACACGACGGGCGAGTATCAGTCGCGTCTCAATTTTCCGCCCTGGACCAAAGGCGACTTCGACACCCTCGGTCACTTTGCGAATGAGCCTGCGGGGCACCAGCCGCCCGTAGCGACCGCGTTCATCAAAGAATGCATGGAGGCTGGATCGAATCAGTACCGCAATGACGAAGACCCAACTCCCCGGGTCGTTGTCTTGGAGGAGGCGCACAACTTCATCCCCGAGTTTCCTCTCGCGCTTCGCGACCACCAGCGAGAGATAGGAGAGAGCACTCGCTACATCATGCAGGCCAGGAAGTTCGCGATCTCATTCTTGATCGTTTCCCAGCGCACCGCTGTCGTCTCGAAGACTGCCCTGAGCCAATGCGAGAACTACATCATCCTCAAGACCTTGGACAAGACCAGCCTCGAATATTTCGAGTCGGTCGTCGGCCCCGAGGTGAGGAACGCGATTCCCACGCTGGGGCGCTACGAGGCCGTTTGTGTCGGCCCAGCGTTCAACGCTGATGAGCCGGTGATCGTGGAGCTGTCCCACGATCAACCGGCAAAGAATCAACAGTCGGCTACTACCGGCTGACCGCAACGCGCTCCATAGGGACAGCCGTGGGGACGGGATGGGGACAAAACTGACCCCCTATGACCCCCACTGACCCCGCAATCCGTGCCTAGAAGCCCAATGCGAACTTGGCGTCCTCGGTCATCATCTCCGGGCTCCAAGGGGGGTCGAAGACCATCTTGGGGTGGACGGCGGAGACGCCGGGGAGGTCGCCTACGAACTCCTTCATCTGCTCGGAGACCTGGGGGCCTATCGGGCAGGCGGGGGTGGTCAGGGTGAAGGTGACGAGGACTTCGTCTTTCTCGATCTCCACGTCGTAGACGAGGCCGAGGGAGACGAAGTCGAGGCCGAGCTCGGGATCGATCACTTCCTCGAGTGCCTCGAGGACATCGTCTTCGGTCAGGACTGCGGTCTCGTTCTCTGGCATTCGCCAATGGTAGCCGGGCCATGCGCTGGAGCGGCCAATAGTCTTTCCCGCCGATGAGCTCCGAGGACCAGATCGTGCGGCGATCGATTGGGATCGTCTTCTCCGACGGCGGGCTGCTGGCGCTGAGCGCGGCGCGGCCCGCGAGCGCCGGCGGCCATGGCGACGAGGCGGTCGCCGCGGTGCTCTGCGGCCCCGACGGCGCCCCGGTCGACGTCTCCGAGACGCTGCTCTCCACCGAGTACGGGCCCGACGGCGTGCAGCGCCGGGCGACGTTGGAGCTCTGGCTGGACGACGAGGACACGCAGCCGCTGCGCGGCGCCGGCACGCTGATCAGCTCCAGCGCGGTCAGCCATCCCGGCCTGGCCGGAACGGTCGCCTTCTTCCGCTGGTCGGTCGAGGGGCGCGAGGGCCTCGGCCACTACGAGGTCGTGCGCGGCGATGGCTGAGATCAAGACCGTCATCTCGGACTTCGGCGGCGTGCTGACCACGCCGCTGATCCAGTCCTTCATGGCCTTCCAGGACAAGACCGGGATCACGACGGAAACGCTCGGCAAGGCGATGCAGGCGGCCACCGAGGTCAACGGCGAGAACCCGCTCTTCGAGATGGAGCGCGGCGAGATCACCGAGGTCGCCTTCCTCGACCAGCTCACCGACAGCCTCGAGCCGCTGCTCGGTCACCGGCCCGAGATGCACCGCTTCCGCGAGATCTACTTCGAGGCCCTCGACGTCAATCAGCCGATGATCGATCTGATGCGGGAGCTCAAGGCCGAGGGCTACCGGATGGCGATGCTGACCAACAACGTGCGCGAGTGGGAGCCACTCTGGCGCTCGATGCTGCCGGTCGACGAGATCTTCGAGACCGTCGTCGACTCCGGCTTCGTCGGCTGCCGCAAGCCCGAATCGAAGATCTACGAGCTGACCTTGGAGCGGGTCGGCGAACCGGCCGATGCCTGCCTCTTCGTCGACGACGTCCTGGTCAACATCGAAGGGGCCCGCAAGGCCGGCCTGCACGCGGTCCACTTCCAAGAGAACGACCAGGCAATCCCCGAGATCCGCGCGGCGCTCGCTTAGAGCAGGTGGCGCCGCAGGAACTCGAGCTGGTCGGCGACGACGGCCTCGTGCTCGGGGCCGTCGTAGATGTCGAAGTGGTCGACTCCGGGGTAGGTGCGCAGCTCTCCCTTCGGGGCGCGGCGGGCGGCTGAGATCGCCGGGCCGGGCTTGGCGACACGGTCGGCCTCGCCGACGCAGACGAGCCAGGGGCAGTGCAGCTTTGCGGCGTGGCGCGCCGGCCGGAAGGGGCGGCCGAGCAGCCAGCGCGAGGAAACACGGTTGCGCCAGCGCGAGTCCTCGCCAATCGAGACCACGCGGCGCCAGCCCTCCTCCCCACCGGGTGCATTGATCAGAGCCGGCTCGTCTGGCCGGCCGACAGCGGGGAGATAGCGACCCCGCGCCGCGGCCGCGAGCATCCTTGCCGTCACTTGCGGCGAGGAGCGATGCGCCTGGCGGAAGATGTCGAGGAAGGGAACCTGGCTGATCGCGGCCGCCACATCCGGGTCTGCGGCAGCGGCGGCGAGCGCGTTGCCGCCTCCCATCGAGGACCCGAAGGTCGCGACTCGGTTCGGGTCGATCTCGGGCAGCGAGCGAGCAAGCCCGATCGCCGCCCGCCAGTCCTCCAGCTGTCGCCTGGGATCGAAGCGGTCGGGCTCGCCGCCGCTGTCGCCGAAGCCGCGGTGGTCGAAGACGAGGGCGGCCAACCCCGCCGCCGCGAACCGCTCGGCAAAGGGGGCAAGCCGGTCCCGTCGGGTTCCCGAGAGGCCATGCGCCATAACGATGGCCGGCGCCGCGGAATTCCTGCTCGCTGGATAGAGCCAAGCGGCACAGGCGTCCCGGCCGGCGACGAAAGTGAGATCGCGTCGATTCACTGACCTCCAAACGACGACCGGCGGAAGAACGTGAGATCGAACTGCGGTGCCGAGTGATCGATTTGCCCCCGTATAGGTGGGTCGATCGACCCTTCGCGCATCCGACATTGACCACACCAGAGCGGGGTCAAAGTCGGATGCGCGGACCCGCTCGCTAAACGACTCAGGTCGCTAGTTGTCGGAGCCGGCGCGGTCCCAGATGTAGAGCTCTACGGCCTCGAGGGCCAGCTCCATCTGGCGGGGCGGGGAGAGCAGGCCGAGGACCAGCTCGAGGGCGTCCTCCTCGGTGACGCCGGCGTCGACCGCCTCCTCGCCGCGGAAGCCGGCGGCGAGCTTGAGGGCCTCGCGGCGGTTCTCGCCGAGAGAGCCGAAGGCGCCCATCAGGAAGTCGCGGTTGGGGACCGGGTGGCCGACCTCGAGCGAGCCGTGCCAGGCGGCGAGCATCGAGAGGTCGTGCTCGTCGAGCTCGGAGAGCGCCTTGGCGTAGTGGGTCTCGAGCTCGTCGTCGGGGATCTCGTCGACCCAGGAACGCACCGCCTCGCCGAGGAGCTGGCGGCGTGCCTCACGGCCGATCGAGTCCGAGATCGCCCGGATCGCGTCGGCTGGGTCTACGAAGCAGAGAGCCATCGGAAGTTCAATCTAGAGAGAGGGGAAGACGGCAAATCGGAGGGCGTTTTCCCGCGTTTGCGGTGTTTTCGACGCGCCGCGAGCAGACCTATGCTGGGCAGCTCGCCCCATGTCGCTGAAACTGATCCACGGACCCCCGAACTCAGGCCGCGCCGGCCGGATTCGGCGCGGGCTGATCGCCGCGCTCGATCGCGATCCGGTCCTCGTCGTCCCCACCCTCGACGACGTCTACGCCTTCGAGCGGGAGCTCTGCGCCGACGGGGCGGTGCTCGGCGCCGACGTGATGACCTTCGGCGGCCTCTTCCGCGCGGTCGCCACGGCGGGCGGAGCACCGCCTGGTGCCGTCCTCACTCCGGCCCAGCGCCTCGGAGCGGTCGCCGCGGCGGTGACGGACCGGCGCGCGCAGATGCGCCCGCTGCGCGGCTCGGCGCTGCAGCCCGGCTTCCCGCTCGCCCTCGAGCGGCTGCTCGACGAGCTGCAGGGGGCCGGGCTCGAGCCCGCCGACGTCGAAGCCGTGGCCGGGACGCTCGAGGGCTCTGCGTACCTCGGCGACATCGCCACCCTCTTCGCCGGTTACACGCAGGTGAGGGACGGGCTCGGGGCGGTCGACACCCATGGCATCGCGCGCGAGGCGATCGAGCTGCTGCGGGACGGCGGCGGGTTCTGGCGGCGACCGGTTTTCCTCTACGGCCTCGATGACCTGACGCCCAACCAGCTGGACCTGATCCGCACCCTGGCGCCGGTCGTCGAGGTGACCGTGGCGCTGCCCTACGAGGCCGGCCACACGGCGCTCGACGCCCGCAACGCGCCGCTGCTCGGATCGCTCGAAGAGATCGGGATCGACTCGATCGAGGAGACGGCCGCCGACCCCGCCAACACGGACTCGCCGTTGCTCTTCCACCTCGAGCGGGGCTTCGGCGCGACCGCGCCGGAGCGACGACCGCTCGACCAGAGCCTCGTCTTCCTGCGCGCCGCCGGCGAGCGTGGCGAGGCGGAGGCGATCGCGCTCGAGGTGGCGCGCCTGCTCGCCGCCGGGACCGAGCCCGAGCAGATCGCGATCGTCGTCCGCGACCCGGCGCGGCGCGGCCCCCTGATCGCTTCGATCCTCGAGTCCTACGGCGTCCCGACCGCGCTCGAGGCAGAGGTGCCCGCCGCGACCACCTCGGTGGGCGGCTCGCTGATGGCCCTGCTGGAAGCCGTGCTGGGAACCGGGCGGGCGACGGACCTGCTGCGCTACCTGCGCGGCCCCCCGGGCAGCTCGCCGGGACGGATCGACTGGTTCGAGCGCAAGCTGCGCCGCAATCGCGTCCAGACGGCGGCGACGGCTCTGCGGCTCTGGGAGGAAAAATACGCGGAGCCGCCGGATGCCGTCGCCCGGCTCCGTGCGGTAGCCGGGAACCCCGAGGCGCTGGCGGCGGAGGTGGGCGGCCTGGCGGCGGAGATGGGTGCCCGCGTCGGCTCAGAGCTGGAGGCGCGCACCGCCGGCGCGATCACGACCGCGATGAGCGAGCGCGCCGCGCTCGACGGCCTGGCGCCGCTGCCCGCGGCGATCGCGTCCGCCCTGGCCGGCATTCGGGTGCGGGTCTGGAGCGGGCCGGTCGAGGACCGGGTGCGGATCACCGACCCCCGCCGGGTGCGGGCGGCGCGCTTCGACAACGTCTTCGTCGCCTCCCTGCAGGACGGGGAGTTCCCGCGTGGCGGCGCGCATACGGACCCCTTCCTCTCCGAGAGGCAGCGCGAGTCGCTGGGCCTGCCGCCGCGCCACGACAACGCGGCCGAGGAGCGCTACCTCTTCCACGCCTGCCTGGCGCTGCCGAGACGAAGGCTCTTCCTCTCCTGCCGCGACAGCGACGAGAATGGCGCCGCCGAGGCGCCTTCGCCGTTCTTCGACGATGTCGGGCAGCTGCTCGAGCCGGTCGAGGTCGAGGCCCGCGGTCGCGGTCTGGCCGAGGTCGTCCATCGGGTCGCCGAAGCGCCGTCGGAGACCGAGCTGGCGCGAGCGATCGCCGCCCGGGGCCGCAGCGCCAACCCGGAGCGGTTGCTGGAAGTCGCCGGCGCCGACGGGGCGGCCGCCGATCGAGTCGGCGCCCGCCTCGCGAGCGCCCGTCGGGCCGAGGCCGCCACCCTCGCCCCCGGGCCGCTCTCGAACCCGGCGGTGCTCGAGGCCCTCGGCGACGTCCACGCCTATGGCGGCACCACCCTGGAGGGCTTCGACGTCTGCTCCTACCGCTGGTTCGTCTCGCACGAGCTCTCCCCCCAGCCGCTGGACCCGGCGCCCGACCCGCTGGTCCAGGGCGGCATCGTGCACGCCGCCCTCTACTCCCTCTACAAGGAGCGCCCCGGGGGCGACGCGCTCCCCCGGCCCGGCTCCCTGGCCGCCTGGATCGCCCGCAGCCGCGAGCTCCTCGGAGAGCTCGCGACGACTCGGGGGCTCGGCGAGCACCCCGCCGAGCGGGCGATGCTGGCGCGGGTGGAAGGGCTCCTTGCCCGCTTCCTCGCCGAGGAGGCGCGCCGGGAGACGGCCGGCTTCGAGCCCTGGCTGCTCGAGGAGGGGTTCTCGGAGGCCGAGGAGGTCGAGCAGCCCGCGCTCGAGATCGACGGCTGGCGCCTGCACGGGGCGATCGACCGGGTCGACCGGGCGCCCGACGGCCGCGCCCTCGTCCTCGACTACAAGCTCTCGACCAGGGTCACCCCGCGCGAGAAGCTCGAGGAGGAGGCGAAGCTGCAGCTGCAGCTCTACCTGATCGCCGTCGCCGAGCTCTGGGGCACGGAGATCGTCGGCGGCCTCTACCACCCGCTGCGCGGGACCTCGGAGCGCCGGCCGCGCGGACTGGTGCTGGAGGACGCCGCGGCCGACCTCGCCGGCTACGGGCTCGCCAAGACCGACAGGGTCGACGAGGAGCGCTTCGAGGAGCTGCTCGCCGACGCCCGCCGGCGCGCCGGCGAGATCGTCGCGCGAATGCGGAGCGGGCGGATCGACCGCGACCCCGGCCCACGCGAGGGCCTGCGCAACCACGGCATCTGTCCGGCGTTCTGCGATTTCGCCCCGATCTGCCGTCGCGACCGGGCTCCGGTCGAGCCGGTCGACGAGGAAGAAGACGAGCGATGAGCGGGCGCGAGCCGACGACGGAGCAGCGGGCGGCGATCGAGGCGACGAGCGCCGAGGTGCTGGTCGAGGCCGGCGCCGGAACCGGCAAGACCGGCGTCATGGTCGACCGCTACTGCCGCCTGGTCTGCGAGCAGGGAATCGCCCCCGACGCGGTCCTCGCCTTCACCTTCACCGACAAGGCGGCAGCCGAGCTGCGCCAGCGGATCCGCGCCGAGCTCGAGCGGCGGGCCGCCGCCGGGTCCGAGCGCGCGCGCGAGCTGCTGCCGGGGCTGGGCAGCGCCTGGGTGACGACGATCCACGGCTTCTGCAACCGCCTGCTCTCGGCCCATCCGGTCGCGGTCGGCATCGACCCCAGGTTCCGGGTGCTGGACGCCCCCGAGACCGAGCGAGCCGCCGGCGAGGCCTTCGAGGAGGCGCTGGAAGCCTTCCTGGCGGGGGGCGATCGCGACCGCGAGAACACGGTCGCGGCCTTCGACATCGGCGGCCTGCGGGGGATGGTGCTCGGGGTGCACGCCGAGCTGCGCAGCCGCGGCGCCGCCGAGCCTGACCTGCCCGAGCCCCCGGAGACGGACGTGCAAGGCGCGCTGCGGCGGGCCGCGGCGGCTGCGGCGGAGACGCTGGCGGAGCTGAAGCCCGGCAGCGCCAACCACGAGCTGGTCGAGCGGGCGCTCGCCGTCCTCGACGCCCCCGGGGGCATCCCCAGCCTCGACGAGATGGCCGCGCTGCGAACCGGCAGCAAGGCGAAGCCGATCGCCGCCTACAAGGAGGCGATCGAGACGGCGCTGAGCCAAGTCGCCGAGTCCGGGGAGGGTGGCGCGGCCTACCGTCACGTCGCCGAGCTGCTCCGCCTCTTCTGCGCGCGTTTCCGCGTCGCCAAGCGCCGGCGCGCCGGCATCGACTTCGAGGACCTGCAGCTGCTGGCCGCCCACCTGCTCGAGCGGACCGAAGCCGGCGCCGCCTACCGGAGCAGGTTCAGCCACCTGCTGGTCGACGAGTTCCAGGACACCAACCGGCTGCAGCTGCGGCTGATCGAGGCCCTGCGCGGGCCGAAATCCCAGTTGATGGTCGTCGGCGACGAGCTGCAGTCGATCTACGGCTTCCGGCACGCCGACCTCGACGTGTTCCGCGAGCGGCGCGAGGCGATCGAGGAGAGCGCCGGCGGGGAAGCGCTGCCGCTGAGCGGCAACTTCCGCTCCCGCCCCGAGGTGATCGGCGCCGTCAACGCGATCGGCGAGCGGCTGCTGGCCGGCTACACGCCACTGCGGATCGGCGCGCCGCCCGCTCGCCCCCGGCCACCGGGAGACGGCGCGGCGGTGGAGATCCTGCTCACCGGGCGCGAGGGCTGGGACGGCGACGAGATCCAGCTCGACCCGGTGACCGACGCCCGCACACCGGCCAATCAGCTGGCCGAGGCCCGTTTTCTCGCCCTGCGCCTGCGCGAGCTGGCCGAGGAGGGAGTCGAGCGTGGCGCGATGGTCGTGCTGCTGCGGGCCTTCACCCGCCTCGACGCCTACGAGGACTCGCTCGAGCGAGCCGGGCTGCGCCCCTACGTGGTCGGCGGCCGCGGCTACTGGTCCCAGCAGCAGGTCGCCGACGTCTGCGCGCTGCTGGCGACGATCGCCAACCCGCTCGACGACCAGGCGCTGCTGGGAGCGCTCGCCTCGCCGGCCTGCGGGGTCGCCCCGGACACGCTCTGGCTGCTGCGCGCCGCAGCCGGCAGGGGTCGCCATCTCTGGCCGACCGTCGAGCAGGCGGCCGGATCGGGCGAGGACGAGCTCGCCGACCCCGAGCGCCTCGGGCAGATCCCCGCCGAGGAGCTGTCGCTGCTGCGAGGGTTCGCCGAGACGATCGCCGCCTTGCGGCGCCGCGCCACCTCGCTCTCGCTCGCCGGCCTGATCGACGCCGCGGTGACCGAGACCGGCTACGACCTCGCGGTGCTGATGCGCCCCGCGGGGGAGACCCGCTTCGCCAACGTGCGCAAGCTGATGCGCTTGGCGGCGGATTTCGAGAGCGCCGAGGGCCGCGATCTCCGTGGCCTGCTCGACTTCCTCGCCGCGCGGGCCGACGCCGATGCCGACGCGCAGGCGGCGACCGCCGTCGAGGGCCACGACGGAGTGCGGATCATGACCATCCACAGCGCCAAGGGGCTCGAGTTCGACGTGGTCGCGATCCCCCATCTCTCCCGCGGCCTGCTTCCCGCCACGCGCACGCCGCTGCTCACCCTCGGCCGCGAGCAGGAGGCGCCGCGCGTGGGGATGCAGCTGCGTCGCCTCGGCGCCCGCGCGATCAACCTCTACGCGCAGCGCGAGCTCTGCGAGGACGCCCAGAAGCGGGAAGCCGAGGAGGAGCTCCGCCTCTTCCACGTCGCTGCGACGCGGGCGCGCGAGCGGCTGCTGCTGAGCGGCGTGGTCAGTCCCTCTCCCCCGTCCCGGGAGAGCCACGGGAAGGCCGTGATCGAGCGGATCGCCGTCGCCTTCGAGATCGACCGCGAGCACGACTCGACCGTCGACGTCGCCGCCCCCGAGCCGCGGCCGGGACTGGAGGCGACGTTCGAGCCCTCGCGGATCGCGGTGCGCGTCAACCTCGCCTCGGTCGAGCGGGCGGCGAGCCTGACCGCGGTGCGCAAGGAGGCCGATGCGGCACCAGATCCCGGCGAGGGGCCGGCCCCTCTGGTCGCGCGGAGGACGGCCAGGGCCGCCAGGCGCCCCCTTTCCTACACCGCGATCTCCGCACACGGCGAAGGGCCCCTCGACAGCGACCGCGCTCTGCGCGCCCAGGGCAGCGACGAGCGGCCGGATGCCGACGGGGGTGCGGCGCGAGGCATTGCGGTGCACTCGTTGCTCGAGTGGAGCCAGGCCAACGGCTGGCAGGCGCCCCCGGCCGAGCTGGTGCGCCGCATCTCGAGGTCGGCGGAGGTCGGCCACGCCGAGCTCACCGACGAGGCCCTGCTGGCCCCCTTCCAGGCCTGGCTCGACTCCGGCTTCTTCGCCGCGCGGGTACGGGACGCGGAGAGGAGCCGCGCTGAGGTCCCGCTGCTGATCGAGATCGGCGACACCGTCCTGCGCGGCTCGATCGACCTGCTGGTGGAGGCAGAGGGAGAGCCGCCCCTGGTCGTCGACTACAAGACCGACAGGCTCGACGGAGCGAAAGCTGCCGAGCTTGCGGCTCGCTACGAGATCCAGCAGGCCATCTACGCGCTCGCCGTCGCCGAGGCGCGCGGAGCGTCAGAGGTGGAGCTCGCCTACGTCTTCCTCGAGCGACCCGAAGAACCGGTCCTCTCGAAATGGGGCACCGACGATCTGGCCGCGGCCCGTCTACGCCTGGAATCGGAGATCGCCAGGGTCAGGAAGGACTGACCGAGGTGTCAAGTTTGGCCGCCAGCTCGTCGAGCTTCAGCTCCTTGAGGCCCTCGCCCACCGCATCGAGCTCGCCGGCGCAGTAGGTGACAAGCTCGCGACCCTCGCGGCAGAGGTCGAGCGTCTCGCGCAGGCCGGCCTGGCCGGAGTCGAGCCGGTCGATGATCTGCTCCAAACGCTCCACGGCCATCTCGTAGCTCTCTGGTTTCTCCGTCACTCGCTCTCCTCGATCCTGGCTCCGACAGAGCCGTCGGCGAAGCGCAGTCTGACGCGCTCTGCGGCTGCCGCGCCGGCTGCGTCCGTCACCGGCTCGCCGGCGCCGTCCTCGACCAGCGCGTAGCCACGCTCCAGGGTTCGCTCGGGCTCGTGGGCACGCAGGGCCACCGCCGCCCTGTGCAGAGCGGCCCGGCGGCGCTCCATTTCGGCGCCTTCGGCGCGGCGGCGGGCGCGCTCGAGGACGACCGTGGCCAGGCGGCGCTGAAAGCCGAGCCGCTCGGCGACGCCGCGTTCGGAGGCAGCGCGGATCTCCCTGGTCTTCTGGTTCAGCGCCAGACGCTCGCGGCGCAAGGCCCTGGCCGGGCCGCGCGCGAGGGCGACCAGGTGGGGCGTACGCTCGCGCACCGATCCCTCCGCCGCGCGACAGAGCGCGGCGAGGCTGCGCTCCAGGTCGGCGCGGGCGACGCCGCAATCGAGCGGCACCGCCGCCTCGGCGGCGTGCGTCGGGGTCGAGCAGGCGACGGCGGCGACGTCATCGATCAGGGTCGAGTCACGCTCGTGGCCGACCGCGCTGATGACCGGGACGCGCAGCATCGCCACCGTGCGGCAGAGGGTCTCGTCGCAGAAAGCCCAGAGGTCGGCGAGGCTGCCGCCGCCGCGGGTGACCACGATCGCCTCGACCCGGGGCTGCGCGGCAAGGCTCTGAATCGCGGCGGTGATCGCCGGCGCCGCGTGACGGTCCTGGACGGGCGCGAAGCCCCAAACCACCGTGCCGCGCCAGCCGCGCCGCTCGAGCCCCGCCAGCAGGTCGCGACGGGCCGCACCCGACTCCGCGGTGACGACGCCGATCGTCTTCGGCAGCCGCGGCCGGCTCAGCTGCCGCTGCAGCTCGAAGAGCCCCTCGGCCTTGAGCTGCTTGCGCAGCCCCTCCAGCCGGGCGAGCAGATCGCCTTCGCCGGCGAGCCGGACATGGGTGGCCCGGAACGAGAAGCTGGGGGAAGCCTGGCCGCCACCGGGGTAGTAGTCGGGGCCGCCGGCGATGACGACTTCGGCGCCGTCGCGCAGGCCCCCGTCCGGCAAGCCCGCCTGCTCCAGGTCATCGAGCCAGATCGCGCAGGGCACAGCGCCCTCGCCGTCGCGCAACTCGAAGTAGGCCTGCACCTTGCTGCGGCCGACCCCGGTCACCTCGCCGATCAGCAGCACCCGCGCCCGGCGTCGCATCTCCTCCTGCAGCTTGCGGGCGTAGCGGCCGACCGCGAAGGGACCGGGGAGCTGCGGATCGCGTGGCGAGCCCGCGATCGCGTCACTGCTCAGGCGGTTCGGTTCCAGCGCCTTGCCCAACTCTTCAGCTCTGTGATCGCCGGACGCAGCGCGGCGCCCTTCTCGGTGAGCGAGTAGGTGACGCGCACCGGCGTCGCCGATTCGACCGCCCGCTCGACCAGTCCCTCCTCCTCCAGCTCGCGCAGCCGCTGCGAAAGCAGCCGATCGGAGAGGCCCGGGACCACCCGCGCGAGCTCGCCAAAGCGCAGCGGCCCCTCGGTGAGCGCGCAGATGATCGCCCCGGTCCAGCGCTTGCCGATCAGCTCGATCGCCGCGTGAAAGTGCGGGCAGACGCCTTTACCGGCCTGATCTTGGGTCGCCGACCCAGCCTCCATGCAGCTAGGCGAGCTTACCGAACGTAAGTGACGGGGTTTGGAGGGGTCGGGGGGTGTCGACGGCGGGCTGGGTTTTTCGCCGGGCGCGTCCCTTCTCTCGCTGAGCGGTCTGTGCGAAAAACATGACGCCGCCCGCCGGCGACACCCCCCGACCCCTCCCCCTCAAACGTTTGCTTGGGCTCTTGGAGGGCTTCTTCGCTCTTCAGCTGGTGCAGGGGCCGGTGTCGACGGGGGTGAGTGAGCTTTGGAGGACGGCTTCGACTACTTCGTTGGGAACGGCGAAGCCTCCCGGAGGGCCGGTCGTGGTGGCGGCGAAGACGGTGGCGAGGACGCGGCCGCGGCTGTCCACCAGGGGCCCGCCGGAGTTGCCGCTGCGCACGTTGCCGCGCAGGGAGGTGATCGAGCGGCGGATCGGGCCGCGGCCGTAGGAGTCCTCGCTGATCGTGTCGCGGGTCTCGCCGAGACGGGCCGGGGATACCGCGTAGGGACCGTTCTCCGGGTAGCCGAGCACGGCCGCCGTGGTGCCGGACTCGGGGTCGGGCGCGTGCGCAAGCGCCGGCAGCTCGGCATCGACGTGGAGGACGGCGAGATCGTTTGCGGGGTCGTAGTGGACTGCCGTCGCCTGCAGAGAGACACCATCGGCCGTGGTCACCGTCGTGTCGTCCTCACCGGCGACGACGTGGGCGTTGGTGACGACGAGGCCCGGCCCCGCCACCCAGCCCGAGCCCTCGACTCCGAGCCCGCAGGCGGTCCCGAGCACGCGCACGACCGAGCCTTCGGCGGCGGCCACATCGGGGTCGGCGGCGATCCTTGGATCGGGCGTCGCGACGGGAGCGGCGGGCCCGATGACCGAGGGCGCGGGATCGACCCGGTCGAGCGCCCGCAGGATCGGCCCCGAAGGCGGCAGCACCTCGTTGAGGCTGCGCAGGATCAGCGAGCGCTGCACGTCGAGGCGCAGCCGCGCCGTCCCCGGCGCGTGCAGCGCCACCGCCCCGAACACCCAGACCAGCCCCAACGCCACCGCAGCCACTAGCGCCGCCCCCCCGGCCCCGTCCGCCAGGTGCAGGAAGCCGTCGCGGCGAATCAGCCGAGCCCGCAGGTTCAGCGCCAAGCTCTCCAGGGTCACTGCCACCAGCGCTCCCGCCAGCAGAGCCCCCAGCGCCGCGCACAGCGGCGCATAGGGCGACTCCGAGCCCTGATCGAGCACCAACGGCCCGATCCGACTCCCCGCAAACGCCCCCACGGCAAACCCCAGCAAGGTCAACGTCCCGACGATCAACCCCTGGCGATATCCCCACAAGCCAAGCGCAAGGGTGAAGGCGACGATCGCCCAGTCGAGAACGGTCATGGATCAGATGATGAGGGACACCCGGCGCCTGCACTACCTTTCACGAAAATGAACCCTCGTTCCCCGGAGGTGGAGCGGCGTCGCCGACTCGTCACCCGCATGGCTCCACTCGCCCTGATCGCCTTCGTGGCCTTCGTAGTCGGCGTCGTCGTCGGCACCGCCTCGGGCCCTCCGCAGAAGGACGCAGCCAAGCGCTTCACCACGGCCTGGGAGAACGGCGAATATGCCGCCATGTACCGCGAGCTGAACCGCGGGTCGCAGCGCAAGATCAGCATCAACGACTTCGTCATCGCCTACCGCGAAGCCGACGAGATCGCCACTGTCCGCTCACTTGAAGCCGGCCCACCGGGGAGCGTCAGCTCGATCGAAGTGCCCGAAGAAAGCTCGTCAGAGACGAGAACTGTCGTCGCCGTGCCGATCGCCGTCGCCACCGCAGCCTTTGGGCCGGTCGAGGCCGAGCTGGAACTGCCCTTTGCCGAAGACGGGGTCGCCTGGGAAAAGAGGCTTACGTTCCCGGGCCTGCACCAAAACGAGCACCTGGAAGCCGAGTTCGAGCTCGCCCCGAGGGCGCCGATCCTGGCCGCCGACGGAACGCCGCTCGCCGAGGGTCCGGCGGAAGCGCGCGCCCACCCGATCGGCAGCGAGGCGATCGACGTAACGGGCGAAGTCGGGGCGGCCGAAGAGGACGATGCGGAGACGCTCGCACGCCAGGGGTTCGGACCGGAAACGCCGGTTGGGGTGACCGGCCTGGAGCAGGCCTTCAACGCCCGCCTGGCGGGCAAACCCGGGGGCTCGCTTCTGGCCGTCAGCGGCATAGACGCCTCGACTCGGACCCTGGCCGAAGAGAAGCCAAAGCCCGGGGCGCCGGTGAAGACGACGATCGACGTCGGCCTCCAGGAAGCGGCCGTCTCGGCTCTGGCCGGCCGCTTCGGCGGCATCGCCGTGCTCGATGCCCGCAACGGCGACGTGCGCGCGCTGGCCGGACAAGCCTTCTCCGCCCCCCAGCCCCCGGGCTCGACCTTCAAGATGATCACCACCACCGCCGCCCTGCAGAAGGGCATCCTCTCGCTCGACGACGAATTCGAGATCACCGACGGCGTCAACGTCGGCGGCCGCTTCATCGAAAACGCCAACGGCGAGCTCTGCGGCGGCACCTTCCGCGAAGCATTCGCCGAGTCCTGCAACGCCGACTTCGCCCCGCTCGGTCCGGCGATCGGCAACGACGAACTGGTCGAGACCGCGGAACGCTTCGGATTCAACGCACCGCCGACGCTCTACGCGTCGAAAATCGTCGCCCGGGTCGAACCGGCCGAATCGACGATCCCCGCCGAGATCGGCGAAGAAGTCGACCTCGGCGTCAGCGCGATCGGCCAGGGCGAGATCCTCGCCACCCCGCTGGAGATGGCGAGCGTCGCGCAGACGATCAGCAACGGCGGCGTGCGCGAGCCGACCTCGGTCGTCGCCAACGAGAAGCTGCGGCCCGAGGCCGAGCCGGTGCGGGTGATGTCGGAGCAGATCGCCGACGAGCTGACCGAACTGATGGTCGGCGTGGTCACCGGCGGCACCGGAACCGCCGGCGCCATCTCCGAGGCCCAGGTCGCGGGCAAGACGGGCACCGCCGAGCTGGGGCCGAAGCCGGGCGAAGAGGACGCCGAGAACCCGGAGCAGCGCAAGAACGCCTGGTTCGCCGCCTTTGCCCCGGCCGAAGGCGGCAAGCTCGCGGTCGGAGTGCTGCTGATCGAAGCCGAAGCGGCCGGCGGCGAAGTCGCCGCCCCCGCGGCGTCAGCGGTGCTCTCGGCCGGCCTCTAGCCCGGCCCAGCTAGAGATCGAGGGTGACTTCGGCCGGGCCTTCGGGACCGGCGATGTGGAGCGTCAAGGGACGGTTCTCGGAAGCCTCGGCCGGCAGTTCGAAGAGCACCAGCGCACCCTCGATCGGGCCCTGCTGAGCAGTCGAGTCGGGGGCCGGAATCGGTTCCTGCGATTCGACCTCGCCGCCGAAGGGGAAGGAGTAGAGGCTTTCCGAGGGGATCGCCTCGAACTTCTGATCGTCGGCATCGGTGATCTCGAAGGAGTCGGAAAGCGCCTGCGTCTCGTCGCTCTTGTTCTGGACTTCGAGAAAGACGCCGAAGTAGGCGGAACCCTCCTGCGGCACCGGCTGGCCGACGAGGTAGGCGGAATCCTCGTTGTCGTCGATGTTGAGGAAGCGCGAGAAGACCACCTGGTATTTGAGCTCGCCGAGCTCGACGACCTCGCCCTCGACGACCTCCTTGGAGTCGCTCGAGTAGCCGCAGGCGGAAACGGCGATGGCCAGCGCACCCAGCACGAGGGCGGCGAGCAGCGGCAGGACGAGTCGGGTGCGGCGGGGCATCAGCGGGCGAGAGCCTATAAGACCGGGCTCAGGGAATACCGGTTGCGTGGGGGTTGCCGCCGGCGACCGCGAGGCGATGTCGGCCGGGGTCGCCGGACTCGAGCTGGTCGCGCAGCCGGCGCAGAGCCTCGCGCCAGCGCCGTTCGTATGGAATCGAGGCGGCGGAGAGCAGCTCGAGGGCACGATCGACCGGGTTGGAAGGCTCCGTCCAGTACGAAACGCGGACCGTGGTCAGCGCCCCGGGACCCTCCTTCAGCTCCCACAGCGTGGTCGAGGGAATGCGGTTGCCGCGGCCGCCGCGGCCTTGCTCCAGCAGGCGATACGGCTCTTCCGCCTCGGCGATCGTCGTGTCCATCCAAATCCGCCGCGGCCTGACGTCGAAACGGAACCGCGCGCCGGCGCCGACGCCGCGGGACTCGATCCGGGTCAGGTGGAAATCGCCGAGGAAGTGATCGGTGAAGGCGGGACGCAGCGCCAGGTCGGCGATCGCCTCAAAGGCCCGCTGGCGCGGCACGTCAATCTCGATCTCGGCGCTGACCGGGCCCACGCGGCGCGATTCTATGGCGGCGGGAGTTTCGCGGCCGTCATCTGCGGGAAATCCCTGATGTGAGGCCCCCGACCCGCGGCTAGCATCGGCGGGCGAGGCATCGGGAAGGAGTCAGCATCATCACCAGCCCCAGCCCCGGGATCGACGTTGACAATTTGAGGGTAGGCGCAACCCCCGGCGCGGGGACCTACTTCTGCGCCTCCTGCGGCTCGCAACTCTCGCTGCGGGAGCCCGACCAGTTGCCCGAGTGCCCCCGGTGCGGAGCGACCGCGTACCGCCGCGACTCGATGTTCGAGGCGATGCAGGACCACGGTCAAACGGCGGAATTGGCGCTGCCGGCCGAGATCTCGGCGACCAGCTGGCTGTCGAAGGCGCGCGAGATGCTCCCCGGCCCCGGCCGCTATATCGCCCTCTGCAAGGAAGAGGACGAGATCGAGATCTTCACGATCAAGTGGGGCTGGACCCGGATCGGCCGCAGCGCCGCGGCTGACATCCGCCTCGACGATCCGAGCGTCTCACGGCGCCACGCCCTGATCGTCTCCGAGCAGCCCGACACCCTGCGCGTCCTCGACGACCGCAGCCTCAATGGCGTCTTCCTCAACGGAGAGCTCGTCGACTGGGGCCGGTTGGCCGACGGCGACGAGCTGGCGATCGGCCGCTACCGCCTCTTCGCTCTAGAGCGCTAGGCCGCAGGACGGGCACGTGGTCCTCCTGCGGGTGACCTCGTGGTCGAAGAAGCAGAAATTCCGGCCTCCTTGGTGCTTAGCATGACGGTATGGATGCCGGTCATGAGCCCCCCGAGGTCGCCGCCGAGCGAGCTCGCGAACGCCTCCACGAGGAGATCGAGCGGGTCCGCTCAGGGGTCGAAGGGATGCTGTCCGAGCAAGGGGGCGGAATCGACGAAACCGACCTGCGCCGCGAACTGGACGCCCTCCGCGAGGAGACCAACTTCCTGCTGAAACGCCGTATCCGCAAGACCGAGAAGCGCCTCAACAAGCGCGTCAACCAAGTTGCCCAGCGCACCGACGCCCTAGAACAGCGCCTAGATCAAGTCGAGCAGGACCGCAAATACGCCGAGTGGCGCATTCACTCCAGCAACGAGCAGATGCTCGACGGACTCCTGCAGGAGATCCGCGCGATCGCCGATCTCCTCACGTCGACGGTGAGCGAACCGCGTCGTTGACTGTCTCGGACCGGGACGCCAGAATCTGACCATGCGCGCACGGAGCGTCCTGACGGCATTACTGGCCCTGCTCGTCGTCGCGCCCCCTGCACGCGCGGCCGATGCCCAGATCGAAGCCAACCCGAACGCGCCGTCCTTCTCGCCCTCCGAAGTGACCGTCTTCCCGGGCGACATCGTCACCGTCACCCGCCTTGACGGCGGCTCTCTCGCGCACAACGTCCACTACGAAGACGAAGTCAGCGCCTGTCCGGGCCCACCGACGACCACGGCCTGGAACTGCCTGCGATCGTTCAGCTCCCCAGGGAACTACACGTTCCGCTGCGACCTGCACCTGATGCAGGCCACCGTCCACGTCGTCGATCCGTCCGAACCTCCGGCGGACCCGCCGCCGCCCACGCTTCCGCCGACTCAACCGACGTTCCCGCTGGGGTCAAACGCCCCTGCACCGGCCAGGCCCAGCTTTGCCGGTACGCCAACCTCGATCCAGGTGAACAGCAGGGGCAAGTTCAAGCTCGGCTTCCGCGCCACGCCCGGCCTCAAAGGCGTCGCTCTCCTCGGAACCGCCGGAAAGGTTCGTGTCAGCGCCAAGCGCAAACAACGCCTCACCCTCGCCGGCAGGCACTTCACCGTCCCGGCCGGCGGCAAGGTCAGCCTGACGGTCAAGCTTTCTCAGGTCAACCTGACGATCCTCCAGCGAAACACGAGGCTCTCCACCCGAGCCACCGTGACGCTCGAAAGCACCACCGGCCTCACGAGCACCGCAAGCAAAGCGATCACGCTCCGAGCACCTCGACCCTGAGCGGCGCTCGTCGGACCACTCCTTCGCCTAGGTCACTCAGTCGAGATGCTCGGGTCCGCCTGCACCTTGTGAGGCACGACCATCATAAAGTTGTCGCTCGCGTCAGCCGCGAGGCCGAGAACCCGCTCGGCCTCGTCGTCCTGACCCGTAGCCCGCAGTTCATTCGCGTAAGCACCGAGCAGGTCGTCGACGTCGAGCAGGCCCTCCGCGTCGATCTCTTTGAGCTCGACCTTTGCGCCCTCGCCCAAGCGGCGCCTGATTGCGTCCGCGTCGATGCCGAAGGCGTTGTGGCGGACGTAGACGCGGCCGCCGGTCATGCCGGCGCAGGCCCAGGGACCGAGGTCACCGAGGACGATCGCGCGGCCGGAGGTCATGTACTCGAAGGCGAAGCCCTTGGCGTTGGCGCGATCGACGATGCAGCCACGGCTGTCGTCGATCGCCTCCTCGGGCTCACCGGCCAGCACCACGTCGGCGCCGGAGAGGCGGATGCAGAAGCGCGAGTCGGCCGAGCCCTGGACGAAGAGGCGGCCACGCTGGGCGCCGTAGGCGAAGGACTTGCCGACCGAGCCGTTGACCCGCTGACCCTTGGCGCCCTTGCCCTTCAGCACCGCGACCGAGCCGCCCAGCATCGTCTTGCCGACGCCGTCCTGGGCACCGCCCTCGATGCGGATCGCGACGCCGTAGGAGTTGAAGGCACCGAGGCCCTGACCGGCGACCGAGCCGCCATTGAACTCGAGGCTGGCGAGCACGTCGTCGCCTGCCTCCGGGCCGTCCTCGAAGATCCGTGAGCGAGCGATCGCCCCCGCCAGCTCGGTGCCGAGCACGCGGTCGTTGGCGTCGGTGGCGCGGGGGAACTCGTTGCGGATCGTGCGCCCGGAGCAGATGTCACCGGCAAGGCCGGCGATCTGGGTCGAGGCCTGCTTCGCCTCCATGCGGATCGGCCGGGCAACGACCATGCCGGCCTCGGCGCGCGTCTCCTCGGTCTCGCCAACCGGCAGGTCGATCGGCTCGAGGTCGAGGAACTCCTCCAGCGGAGTGATCAGCGGCGCCAGGTCGACTTTGTCGTGGTGGGCGACCTGCTCGAGCAGGTCGTAGCGGCCGACCAGGTCCTGCGCCCGCTCGTAGCCGAGCGAGGCGACGACCTGCTTGACCTCCTCGCCCATCGCCTCGAAGAAGCGGGCGCAGCTCTCGGCGGCGCTGTCGACCTCCTGCGGGGTGAACTTCTTCAGGCCGTGCTCCTGGGCCTGCTCGACGGTCTCGATCTGGGTAGCGATGCCGACGTGACAGGTGTCGAGCTGGCAGCCGCGGCAGATCGTGCAGCCGAGGCTGACCATCGCCAGGGTGCCGAAGCCGACCCGGTTGGCGCCGAGGCAGTGCAGCTTGACGATATCGTGACCGTGGCGGTAGCCGCCGTCGGCCCAGATCTCGACCCGGTTGCGCAGCCCGGCCTCCATCAGCGCCCGGTGCACGGCGCGGGTGCCGATGTCCGAGGGCAGGCCGACGTGGCGCAGGGCGTGCTGGCG
>JBIOVV010000062.1:0-12123 GCA_044867925.1 Solirubrobacterales bacterium
TCTCGGGGTACCTCGCAGATCGAGCTCGTGCCATGGGTTCCTGTCGAGAGGAGAGGCTGGTGGGTCTCTGGGCGAATGTCGCGAAGCGGCCGCTGCACTCGTGCCTCTAGGCGCGGCGAAGCCGCGCTCTCAAATTGTCGCTAAGCGCCGTCAGGCGCGTGCGACATCAATTCATCCAGAGGCCCACCCGACCCCTCCTACACCACCGCTAGCTCGCGTAGAGCTTCTCGATCTCCTGCTCGTGCTTGCTGGCGACGACGGCGCGCTTGACCTTCAGCGTCGGCGTCAGCTCGCCGCTTTCCTGCGAGAGGTCGCGGGGGAGGATCGCCACCTTCTTGACCTGCTCGACCCGGGCGAACTTCTGGTTGATCGAGGCCACGTGGTCTTCGATTGCTTTCAGCACGTCGAGGTTGGCGGCAAGCTTTTCGGCGTCCTCGGGCAGGCCGTGCTCCTTGGCGTAGGCGACGGCGTCTTCGGGGTCGAGGGTGACCAAGGCGACCAGGTAGGGCTTGCGGTCGCCGACGACGACGCACTGGGAGACTAGTGGGTGCTGCTTGATTTCGTTCTCGAGGTTGGCCGGGGTGATGTTCTTGCCGCCCGCGGTGATGATGATGTCCTTCTTGCGGCCGGTGATCTTGATGAAGCCGTCGGAGTCGATCTCGCCGATGTCGCCGGTGTGCAGCCAGCCGTCGACGATCGTCTCGCGGGTCGCCTCCTCGTTCTTGTAGTAGCCCTGGAAGACATTGGGGCCCTTGACCAGGATCTCGCCGTCGTCGGCGATTTTGATCTGGCAGCCGGGGAAGGGCTTGCCGATCGTGCCGACCTTGAAGTCGTCGGGCGAGGAGATCGTCGCGGCGGTTGAGGTCTCGGTCATGCCCCAGCCCTCGAGCACGAGCACCCCGGCGGCGTCGAAGAAGCTGAGGATCTCGGGGTTGATCGGCGCGGCGCCGGAGACGGCGAGGCGCAGGTTGCCGCCGAAGAGGCCGCGGATCTTGGAGAGCACCTGCTTGTCGGCGAACTCGTACTGCTTGCGCAGCAGGAAGCCCGGCTTGCGACCGGAGCGCTCGGCGGCGCGCATCTTCTTGCCGACCCCGAGCGACCACTCGAAGATCGCCTTCTTGATGCCGCCCTCTTTCTCCATACCGCTGTTGGCGGCGCCGTAGATCTTCTCGAAGATGCGCGGCACCGAGGGGAAGTAGGTCGGTTTCAGCTCCCCGAGGTTGGGCAGGATCTTCAGCGGGTCGCGCTCCCAGTAGGCGATCGTGGCGCCGAGGTCGAAGCTGCCGAGCTGGATCAGCAGGGCGAAGGAGTGGGCGAGGGGGAGGTAGAGGTAGGTGAGGTCTTCCTCCTCGATGACGCTGGTCTCGTTGACCATGTCGAGCATCGCCCGGTAGTTGCCGTGGCTGATGATGCAGCCCTTCGGCGGCCCCGTCGTGCCCGAGGTGTAGATGAAGGTGCAGATGTCGTCCTTGGTCACCGACTTCCAGCGCGTCTCCCACTCGGCGGCGTCGCGGGCGGAACCACGAGCGGACAGGTCCTCGAGCGAGATCGCGTCGTCGCTGGAGCCCGTCATCCGCACGACCTGCTCGAGCAGCGGCAGCTGCTCGCGGACGGCGCGGATCTTCTCCATCTGCTCGTCGTCCTCGACCACCACCACCTTGGCGTCGGAGTTCTCCAGGACGTACTGGCACTCCTCGGGTGAGTTCGTCTGGTAGATCGGAACGACGACGGCCCCGGCTGAGAGCGCGGCGAAATCGAAGTAGGTCCACTCGGGACGGGTGTTGCCGAGGATCGAGACCTTGTCGCCCTTCGCGACCCCCAGATCGATCAAGCCGAGCGACAGCGAGCGCACCGTCTCCTGCACCTCGTCAAAGCTGCGGTCGACCCAACCGCCATCCTGCTTGAAGCGAACCGCCGGGGCGTCGCCGTAGTGCCTGGCGGACAGCGGCAGCAGATCCGCCAGCGTCGACGATTTGGTTCCCCGCTCCATGCGGGGGAGGAGTCTAGTTAAGAGTCAGTTTGGACGGACTTCGTGGTGTTGCTGCCGGCCCGTCATGCTGCGCAGCGAGGTCTCGAAGAGGGATTTGTCGATGCGGCCGTGGAAGATCGGTATGCCCATCTGCATGCACTTGCCGATCACCTCCTGCCGCTTCATCTGAAGCTCCTCGGCAAGCTCTGACGGGGTCAGGTGATTGGCCACGGCGGACCTCCCTTATCGTTGAAAGTGGGTAGGGAGATATTTACTCCTGGTCGCGGACGCTGTCAAACGATTCACCGCTCTTGCCGGCGGTCGCCCGCTTTCGCGAGCCGCGATAATGCTCCGATGTCCGCGACCCTCGAGGATCAGAGCCACCGACCGGCGACCGTGCCGATCCCGCGCCGGGGCCGCATCTGGGTCATCCTCATCCTCGGCTTCTTCCTCGTTGCGATCGGCTACGCGATCGTCAGCATCTCCACCCAGGAGGCCGGCCGCGAGGTGGTCCGTCTCGCCGGGATCTCCGATGCGCAGAGGCTCTTCGGGGGCGTGCCGCAGGAAGGCGACCGGGTCGGGTCCGCCGATGCGCCGGTCTCGATTCAGATCTTCAACGATCTCCAGTGCTCGAGCTGCCGCGACGATTTCCTCGACACGATTCCGGCTCTGGTCGAAGACTATGCCCGTCCGGGCGACGTCAAGCTGCTCTACCGCCATTACTCGAACAGCCAACGCGTCGAGCAACTCGGCTTCTTCGGGGCGGAGGCGGCCGCCGCGCAGAACTATGCCTGGCAGTACATCTACCTCTTCTTCCGCAACCAGGACCAGGCCGAACGCTTCGGGGTCGACCAGGACTATCTCGACTCGATCGCCGGAGGCATCGAGGAAATGAACGAGCCCGAATGGCTCGCCTATCTCGAAGACAACGGCGAGGGCTCGATCGCGGCTGCGCTCCAAGGGGACGAGGAGCTCGGCCGCGACCTCGGCATCCGCACCGGCCAAGCCGCGATCGTCAGCGGCCCCGGCGGTGCTGAGACACTGCAGGACAGCCCCTCGCTGGCTCAGATCGAAGCCGCAATTGAGGCAGTCCAGTAGTTACGCCGCAGGTCTGGGATAATCGCCGCCTCTCGGGGCGTGGCGCAGCCTGGTAGCGCGCACCGTTCGGGTCGGTGAGGTCCCCGGTTCAAATCCGGGCGCCCCGATTGCAAATGCCGACAGCCGGCCGGCTCGTTCAGCCGTCGCCGCTCGGCAGCAGGATCGCCGCGACCAGGGCGCAGCCGCCGGCGGCCAGGCCGGCGGCGGTGATGCTGAGGGCAAGGCGCCCGGAGCCGTTGGAGGCGATCACGGCCAGCGCCACCGCCTCGCTGAGCAGCAGGGAGAGGAGGGTCGCCACCGCGTATGCGGTCGCGATCGGCTGGGCTCGCTCGGGCCGGCGGAAACGCGCTTTCAGCGGTGCCGGAAGCCGGCGGTCGGGAGAGAAGTAGCGGAGCTCGATCGCGAGGGCGAGGAGCACGACCGGGATGATCTGGCTCACGGCCTCGTAGTAGGCGACGCCGGCGTGGCCTTTGACCAGCGCGATCACCAGCACGAACGCCAGCAGGGGCGCGCCGAACAGCACAGTGGTGACGATCGGAGCGGCACGCGCCGTGATCCATGCGATCATTCGGCGATCGTAGCCTGGGAAGTCGGGGCCGGAGCACTACTTCCCCGTCGTTTTCGGGTCATGTGTTGGGACGCATGCGCAGATTTCTGCTTATTCCGCTCACGCTGGCGCTGCTGGCGCTGACGCCGGCCGTGGCCGGTTCGCTGACGCTGCCGCCGCGCGGCTTCATCGGCATCTCGCCGCAGGGGGCCACCGACGCCGGCGACTACCGGTTGATGGGGGAAGCGGGAATCACCTCTGTGCGCCTGCCGCTGAACTGGGCCGAAGTCGTGCCCGAGGCGCGGGATCGCTTCGCGCCCCGCTGGGGAGGTCTCGATGCCCAGGTCGGCTTCGCCGCCGAAAACGGGATGCGACCCTTCCTCTTCGTCTGGGGCACGCCGGCGTGGGTCTCGCCGCGCCTCGGCGGAGAACCGGTGGCAACCGCCCGGCAACGCCGCGAGTGGACCCGCTTCCTGCGGGCCGCGGTCGACCGCTACGGGCCGCGCGGCAGCTATTGGCGGGAGAATCCCGACCTGCCGCGGATGGCGGTCCGCCAGTGGGAGATCTGGAACGAGGAGAACATCGTCACCTTCTCCAAGGAACCCGACCCCGGACGCTTCGGCCGCCTGATTCGCATCTCCGGCCAGTTGCTCCACCGCATCGAGCCCAACTCGACCGTGATCCTCGGCGGGCTCTTCGGCCGGCCCCTGCAGACGCCGCCCAATATTCAGTCCGGGGGCTATCTCGCCGCGCTCTACCGCATCCCCGGCATCAAGCGCTACTTCGATGGCGTGGCTCTGCACCCCTATGTGGCCGATGCCGCCGCGCTCGAGGGGGAGATCGAAAACCTGCGGCGAGTGATGAGCTTCAACGGCGATCGCGCGACGCCGCTTTACGTGACCGAGATGGGCTGGGGCTCGGACGGCTTCGAGTCGCGCTGGGAGCGCGGCCCCCGCGGCCAGGCTCGGGAACTGGATCGTTCCTTCGCGATGCTCTCGGGAAACCGGCGGCGCTGGCGCATCGGCGGCGTCTGGTGGTTCTCCTGGACCGACCAGGCCGGCTCCTGCCAGTTCTGCGACTCGGCCGGCCTGCTCACCTTCCGGCGCGAAGCGAAGCCCTCCTGGTACCGCTTCAACGCCTGGACCGGGGGCGATCCGGGCACGGTCCCCAGGGCGTCCGCCCGGGCCCTGCGCGCCACTTCCTAGTCACGCCGCCGCCGGCTCTTTCGCAAGCCGATCCGCGCTTGGACAAGCGGTATGGACTTATGACCGAGGGCGAGCTACGTTCCTTTCGGTAGTACGCAATCGGAGGCGAATGGTCTGGATCGACATATCTGTGGTGGCGGTCGCGCTTGCCGCGCTGTGCATCTGGCTGGTCGTAGTCCTGCTGCGGCGTGCGCGCAGAGCGCAGCGGCGCTTTGAGGTCCTCGGTCAGATTGCGGCGGTATCGGAGCGGGCGGGCTCTCTGGATCAGACCTTCGAGGAAATCTGCGACATCCTCGTGCCCGAGCTCGCCGATTTCTGCATGATCGACAGGATCGAGGAGGGCGAGGCCCACCGCGTCGCGGTCCGCGTCGCCCCCGGGGGCGATGGCGAGGTGGAGCGGGGGTTGCGCGAGCGCCGTCCGTCGATCCCGGAGCCGATGGTCGAAGACGACAAGTCCTCGCTCGCGCCGCGCTTCTACGAGCAGATGACGGAGCAGGAACTACGCGAAATTGCCCACGATGAGAAAGACCTCGCATTCCTGCGGGGGCTGGGAGTTCGCTCGGCGATCACCGTCGCCCTGCAGGCGCGCGGTCAGGTCCAGGGGGCGCTTACGCTTGGCGTCGCCTGGTCGGGCCGCCGTTACCGGCGCGACGACGTGCGCTTCGCCTGGATCCTCTCCGGCCGGGTGGCGCTGACGCTCGACAACTGCGGTCTCTTCGCCGGCCTCGAGCGGGCCGAAGGGGCGCGTGCGGAGATTGCCGCCACCCTGCAACGAGGGCTTCTGCCACCGCCCTTGCCACACATTCCCGGCTGGTCGCTGGCGGCGATGTACCGGCCGGCGGGCGCCGAGAACGAAGTGGGCGGCGACTTCTACGACGCCTTCCAGGTCGCCGATGGCTGGATGCTGGTGATCGGCGACGTCACCGGCCGCGGCGCTCGCGCCGCTTCGATCACGGCGCTCGCCCGCTACACGCTGCGGACCGCGGCGGTTCTCACCAACGATCCCCTGGTGGCGCTGGCGACGCTCAACCGGGCGCTGCTCGCGCGTCAGGACGCGTCCCTCTGCAGCATCGCGGCTCTGACCCTGAGCGAAGACCCCCGCCGACCAGTGCGCATCGCGGTGGCCGGGCATCCGCCGCCGCTCCTGGTCGACGGCGGAGAGGTCAGCGAGGCGGCGACCCCGGACCCGGTCCTCGGCGCCTTCGCCGATGTCGAGTGGCGGATCGGGCAGAGTGCGGTCGAGCCCGGTCAGCAGCTGGTCATGTTCACCGACGGCGTGGTCGAGGCTGCCGGAGAGGGTGGGCGCTTCGGGGAGGCGCGGCTGCGTGCGGAGTTGGCCGGGGCCGGCAACCCGGCGGGCACCGTACAGCGGGTCGAAGGAGCGCTGCGCTCCTTCAGCGCGGGCGCGCTCGAGGATGACGTCGCGGTCCTTGCCGTCTCCAGGGCCGTGGGCAGCGAGGCAGCCGAAGTCGCGATGCCGGGATTCAGCGGGGAACGGCAATGACCGAGAGCCACGAGACGCTCGTCGGTCGTCTCTACAACGCCTTCAACCAACGCGATGTGGCGGAGATAGTGGCGCTCTGCTCGCCGCGGATGGAGTTCCTCGCCGTCACCGCCGAGGAGGTCGGCCGCGGCGCTCCCTATGTCGGCCCCGACGGACTGCGCGACTATCTGGATGACGTCGCGCAGGTCTGGGAAGAGCTGCTGGTCACGGCGAGCCGGGTCGAGCGTCGCGACGATCGGCTGCTCGTCATCGGCCGGGTCTACGTGCGCAGCCGCGAGCTCGGAATTCGCGACATGCCGGTCGCTTGGATCTGGCGGGTCGAGAGCGGGCTCTTCGTTCGTGGCGAGGTCTTCGCCGATCCCGAGCAGGCCGTAGCCGATTTCGTTCAGGCGGCTGCCTGAGCCGTGCTCTGCCGCCGCAGCGCCGCGAGGACCTCCTCGGTGAGCTGCGAGCCGTCACCGGGTCGCAGCGGCGTAGCGCTGATCCGCAGGACGACGCCCTCCGTGTCGACTTCCTCGAGCGAGACGCTTGGCGGGTAACGGGTGGGCACCTGGACCGCGGCGAGCAATTGCTCCTCGATCCGGCGTGGGCTGGCCTCGTGCGAGAAGCGCGCCCGGAAGTCGACCTTGGGGGGCTCGCGCAGCGGCACGACGACGAGGCTGATCAGGACGCTGTTGGGAACCTGCAGGCGGTCGGCGCCCTGCACCAAGGTGGCGTAGAAGAGGCCGAGCGAGCTCACCGTGCCTTCCAGGGAGCCGGCCAGGGCGCCACCGACCAGACGAACCCTTTCGCCGACGCGGAACGGCCGCGTGCTTTGCAGCACGATGCCGGCGAAGAGGCTGCCCAGCGTCTGCTGCGCCGCGAGGCCGAGCACGATCGCGGTGAAGGCGCCGCCGACGGCCAGGGTGGCCGCCGTGACGCCGGCAATCCGCAGTGCCAGGATCACCACGGCCGCCATCGCGAAGAGGCGGATCAGGAAGCCCAGCGTGCCGGCGGTCGCCGGGTCGACGCGGCGGAAGAGGCGGGGAGAGATCCAGCGCACCAGCCAGTGGCTCCCCGCCGAGCCGACGATGACGAGGATCGCCACCGTCGCCGCGCGTATCCAGGGCCCGTAGCCGGGGAAGAGGGCCTGCCGTCGGTAGTAGAGGACGAGTGTCGCCGCGAGCACGATCAAAGCGACCAGGAGCCCGCCCAGCGCGCGCCCTGGCGACTGAGCCTCCAGCTCATGGCCGAGGCCCGCTTCCCGCCAGGAGTGGCTGCGTGTCTCGAACAGCTCGCGGGGCAATCTCCGGCGCGGTGCTGGCACCTACTGGGGTTACCCTCGCGCGGAGGTCGGAAACTGCCGTTTTGCTCCTCCAGCCCACGGGTAGCGTTGGCCTAGGACGAGACGGTTATGCTCGCGGTGCGCGGGGAATGTGCTTAGCGGGAAAAGGAAGCAGACGCAGATGGCGAACGGCTTACCATGAACGAGAGGCCCACAGGGCTGCAGATCAAACTCCCGGCGCGGGCAGAGAACGTTGCGGTCGTGCGCCACGCCCTCGCCGGCCTCGCGGAGCAGATCGGCATGGACGAAACCGGGGTGGCCGACCTGAAGACGGTCGTCACCGAGGCCTGCATGAACGTCGTCGTCCACGCTTATCCGGATGAGCAGGGGCCGTTGCTGGTCGATGCCGATCCCGACAGCGAGGGTCTCACCGTCACCGTCAGCGACCGTGGCTCGGGGATCAGCCCCCAGGCGGACTCCGAACGGTCCAGCCTCAGGCTCGGCCTCTCGCTGATCGCCGCCCTGTCCAGCAACTTCAGGATCTCCGGTGGCCTCGACCGCGGGACCGAGGTGATGATGCGACTCCCTCTCAGCGGCGGGGGAGCCAACGGGGCGGCCCCCGCCGACCAGGAAGAAGTCTTTGCCCCGGTCGATGCAACTGAGCTCACCGTCGCCCGTCCCGAGCTGCTCGAGCCGGTGCTGGCCAGGCTCGTCGGCGCACTTGCCGCCCGCCGCGACCTCTCGATCGAGCGTGTCTCCGACGCCGTTCTGGTCACCGACGCGATCGCCGAGGCCGCGCCCCCACGCTTTGCCGACGGTTGTGTGCGCCTCGGGCTCGGCGAGAGCGAAAAAGGGCTCGAGCTGCGCCTCGGGCCGATGGAAGTCGGGGCGGCAGGGGAAATTCGCGAGAACCTCGCGGTGCCCGAGCTGGGCGGATCGCTCGAGGGGCTCGTCGACGAGGTGGCGGTCGAGGAAGCGGACGAAGGCGACTACCTGATCATCCGCTTCACCGGCGTACCGCCGGCCTAGCTGCCCTCTCCGTCGAGGCCGCGTTCCTCCTCGATCCGCTCGCGAATGCGGGCCAGGGCACGGCGCAGTATCCGCGACACGTGCATCTGCGAGTGGCCGATACGGTCGGCGATCTGCGACTGGGTCATGTCCTCGACGAAGCGCAGGCGCAGCACCACCCGCTCGCGCTCCTCCAGATACGGCAGCGCCGCATCGAGCGCGATCCGGCCCTCGACCAGCTCGAAGCGCTCGTCCTCTGCGCCCACCCATTCCGCCGGAGTCGCTTCCTCTGAGTCATCGGAGCCGGCAGGGCGATCGAGCGAGAGCGGGCGGCGGTTGTGATTTGCCTCCATCACCTCGAGCACGTCGGTCTGCTCGAGCTCCAGCCGCTCGGCGATCTCGCCCACCGAGGGCGAGCGCTGCAGCAGCTTGGTCAGCTCGGTGATCGCTTTGTCGACTTCGGCCATGCGGTCGTGCAGGCCACGGGGGACCCGCACGGTCCAGACGCGGTCGCGGAAGTGTCGCTTCAGCTCGCCGAGGATCGTCGGCGAGGCGAAGGCGGTGAAGGGGATGCCGCGCTCGGGATCGAAACGGTCGACGGCGTTGAGCAGGCCGAGATTGGCGACCTGGAGCAGGTCGTCGAAGGACTCGCTTGCGCCCCGGTAGCGCAAGGCGAGGCGCTTGGCGAAGGGCATGTTGCGCCGCACCAGCTCTTCGCGCACGGCGGGCTCGCGGTCGCGGGCGAAGCGCTCCCAGAGCTCGCGGTCACCCGCGAGCTGCTCGTCCGCGCCCAAGGGCGGGGTGCTCGCCGGACTTTCGTCGCTGTCGTTTCTGGCTGCCATTGGAATCGCTGGCGTGAAGGAGGTGTCAGTGCCGGTATGCGCCGCCCTCGAGCCCCTACGGGCCGTGCAGCCTGTTCTAATTGGTCAACGCTAGCAGGGCCTTTCGGCGCGCCCTCCGGTCACTCGTCCCTCTTCATCCCTCTGCTTCTCTTACCCAGGTTGGAGTTGGTTCATGCCTTTTGCGCGGTTGCTTCCCGAGCCTGGGGGGTACGCGATGCGTGGCGGCGTTAGGCTCCAAGCCGACTTCGAATATCGATCAAAGGAGACGCAGCAGATGGCCTTTTCGGTTCCCGACCTTCCATACGCGTATGACGCGCTCGAGCCCCACATCGACGAGGCGACGATGCGTGTCCACCACGACAAGCACCACCAAGCCTACGTCGACAAGGCCAACGCGGCCTTGGAGGGAACCGAGTGGGCCGACCGCGAGGTCGAGGACGTGCTGCGCAACCTCTCCAGCCTGCCCGGGGACAAGCAGGGCCCGGTTCGCAACAACGCCGGCGGCCACTACAACCACTCGCTCTTCTGGCAGATGCTCAGCCCCGACGGTGGCGGCGAGCCCAGCGGCGAGCTGGCTTCCGGCATCGAGCAGGCTTTCGGCTCCTTCGATTCCTTCAAGGACGAGTTCAAGAACGCCGGCATCGCCCGCTTCGGCTCCGGCTGGGCCTGGCTGGTCAAGGACAGCTCCGGCCTCGCGGTCGTCTCCACCCCCAACCAGGACTCGCCGATCTCCGACGGCAGCGTGCCGCTGCTCGGCTGCGACGTCTGGGAGCACGCCTACTACCTGAAGTACCAGAACAAGCGCCCCGACTACATCGACGCCTTCTGGAACGTCGTGAATTGGGACCTCGTAGCTAAGCGGTTGGCCGAGGCCGGCTGAGCCAAGGCCTACCTGGACCTTACCCCTGGGGCGGGACCTTCAGGGCCTCGGGGGCGGGTCCCCGGGAGCTCCCGGCCGAAGGCCGGCCCGGGGACCCACCCCTGACGCCCGCTGGCCGGGCCGCATCGGGCAGGTGTCCGGGGTTCGCCCCGTCCTTCGGCGGAACCAGGCTCATTGCGTGCTCGGCCTTGGCGGTGATCGTCAGGCTTGGGTTGACGCCGGGGTTGGCGGGGATCGCCGCTCCGTCGGTCACCAGCAGGTTCTCGTAGCCGAAGACGCGGTTGCCGCTGTCCACCACGCCGGTCTCGGGGCTCTCGCCGACCACGGCGCCGCCGAGGATGTGGGCGGTCGAGGGGATGTTCCGGATCGACTCGGTGAGGGCGCTCTGGGCGACGCCGCCGGTGCGCCGCTCGAACCAGCGCGCGACTTTCTCGGCGGCGGGGATATAGGTCGGGTTGGGACGGCCGGGGTCCTGTTCGGTCTGCAGGCGCACGCCGGAGCCGAAGAGCTTGCGCTTGGGCCGGAAGTGCATGGCGGCGTCGACGGTCTGCATGACCAGCAGGATCACCGTGCGCTGCGACCAGCGGTGGGGGATCATCATCCGCGCCGTGCGCAGTGGATGGCGCACGATCGCCGCCAGCCACTTGATCGGCCGCGTCAGTTTCGTTCCCGGCCCGGTCATCGCGGTGAAGGTGCCCGACATCGCGTCGCCGCCGGTTCCGTAGGTGACCACCTCGATATGGGTGTCGGGGTCGGGATAGATGCTCGAGGTGATCGCCACCGAGCGGCTGAAGTCGCGCTCGTCGTCGGGGGCGGTGACCGACTGGATCGACTCCGAGTTGGTGCGGACCAGGTCGCCGAGCTTGTCGGAGATCTTCGGCAGGGCGCCGCTGTGGCGGCAGTTGGCGAGCAGGTTGTTGGTGCCGAGGGCGCCCGCGGCGACGATCACGCCGCGCGCGGTCTGCGTGCGGCGGCGCTTGCGCAGCCAGGAGCCGGAGCGCTCGCTGGTCACCGCGTAGCCGTCGGAGCCGTCGGCGGCGCCGAGCGGGCGGATCTCGGTCACCTGGCGCTCGGGCTGGATCTCGACCCCGAGCTTCTCGGCGAACCAGAGATAGTTCTTCATCAGCGTGTTCTTGGCGCCATGGCGGCAGCCGACCATGCAGCTGCCGCAGCGCATGCAGCCTGTCCTGTTCGGCCCCTCGCCGCCGAAGAAAGGGTCCTCGACCTCGACTCCGGGCTTGTCGAAGAAGACGCCGACTCGGGTGTTGGTGAAGGTCTCGCCGACCCCGATCTCCTCGCCGTATTCCTGCAGCAGCTTGTCGGCCGGCCCGATGCCCTCGTACTCGACCACCCCGAGCATCCGCTCCGCGGTGTCGTAGTGCGGCGCGAGCTCGAGCTCCCAGCTGCCCAGCTCATTCCACTGAGGGTCCTCGAAGAAGGCCGGTCGCGCCCGGTAGAGCGTGTTGGCGTAGCCGAGGCTGCCGCCGCCGACGCCGCTGCCGGAGACGATGAAGACGTCCTTGAAGAAGGTCATTCGCATCACCCCCCGGAAGCCGAAGCGCGGCAGCCAGAAGTAGCGGCGGGGATGGCGCAGATTCGACTCGGCGAAGTCCTCGTCGCGAAAGCGACTGCCGCACTCCAGCACCGCGACGGAATACCCCTTTTCAGCTAGGCGAAGCGCCGATACGGAGCCACCAAAGCCAGACCCAACGACGATCCAGTCGTAGTCGTGCATGTCTAATCGTCACTTCCGCGGGTGGCGTGGGAGAGGGGGGTCGAGGACAGCCCGTGGACTGCCCGCAGGCC